>CABTYW010000024.1 GCA_902489135.1 uncultured Synergistaceae bacterium | reverse complement strand
TAATCGTTGGCGGCAGCGAGATTGTCAATTTGTCGTTCGCGGCGTCCGGCGTAATGGTAATGTTGCGCCCCGACAGCAACACCAGCGTGTCCTGTTTCTGGTCGGCCTCGACGACAGCATTGCCCACCTTGACCTTTGCGAAGGCGTTCTGATTGACCTCAGCCCCTGCGGCAATGCCGTTGAGCTTGACCTTGTCGGCGGCGCTCATCAGTCCCGCGGCATTGGTCGTGGCGGCGGCGTGCGTATGCGTCGAGGTCGAAAAATACGCGCTGTCGTGTCCGTCAAGCTGGTCGGCGTTCAGGTTGGTGTTCAGCGTCCCGTTGTTGATGGGGACGTTGCCTGAGGCATTGCCGGGTTCAAGCCCTTTCAACTTCCCCGCGTTGATAATTTTATCGTCTTTCAGTGCCCTAAACTGCTCGCGCAGTTGTCCCGGAGCTTCGGCAAGATGCCCGTCGTCAAGCGGCAGTGTACCGTCAAAAGCCATGATGTACCATCTCCTCTTTAGTATCCATAGGACGTCCAATTAACCGTGCCGGCAATGGGCGTGTTGTTGTTGTCAAGCACTTTGACAATGCAGTTCGTTTTGCCGGGGACGCCCACAATGACGGCTCGCGCCGTCGCCGTGTCCGCCGAAACGACCACCGTGGGCGTAATGGCGTACTCGAACCCGTACTCAATGGTCGCTCCCGCCGCAGGAACGCTTATGCGCCCGGATTTCACCACGTCGGGCATGTCCACCACCACGTGCAGCAGCGTGACAAAAGGCGGTTGTGCGGCGTTGTTCGTCTTCATGACGACGCGGAACTGGATTTTCGACAGCGTCTCAGTGTGCTCATGGAAGTCCGTCCAAGGTCCATAGCCGTCAGGGCCGTTTTTATCCTGGTCGCACGAACGATATTGCAACCGCGCCGACGCCGTGGAGCTGTTCAGCGTCTGGAAGTCAGCCGTGATTTTTGCTTTCACCGTTCGGTTAAGAAATACAGTATGTCCATACCATGTTCCCGAGGTTTGCCCCGCTGCCAGCGACAATACGTACTGTCCGCCGAAGTCCATCCACCGCTTGCCGGGATAATCACTCCACCTTCCGCCCACAGTTGCCCACGTGCATGGGTTCTCTCTCCACGCCGTGTTGTTGTGGCTGCCGGTGCCGTCTTCAAGCAGCGCGATGTAGTCACGCTCAACAAAGACATTTTTGGGACTGAGGTTGCTGACGACCAGCGGAGCTTTTGCTGGCTGATCGGAGTAGTAACCCACGCGGCTATGAGCTTTGAGCAGGTAGTTGTAGCCGCGTTCAAAGGATACCGGCACGCTCAGGGCGGTGTTGCTGATGCCCGTGGCAATAAGCGCGCCGCTCTCCCAGCTGAACCCTTCACGAACCTCGTACCAGTCAACGCCGTTGCTGGTGCTTTTGTCCCACCACAAATCTACCGTGTCGCCGTCCTGCACGGCATTGAACCCCGTAACCGTTGGCGGCTCCAGCGTGGCCTCGCAAAAGACGGAGATAACGTCCGACACATACCCCGCGGAGTTGTTGGCACGCACCAGAAAGTTGTACTCATGGGAGTTCTGGCAGTTAATAGTCAACATCGTCCCCGACGTAGTTCCCATGGGTTTTGCGTCGTTCCACGCCAGGCCGTCGCGGATTTCATAACTCGTCACGTCGAGGTCGGGCGACGCCTTCCAGCTGACATTGACGATCGCGGGGTCGGCGACGCTTTGGCTGGCCGTCAGGTTCGACGGCGGCGAGGGGACCATGGAAATGACAATCGCGCAATAGTTGGGGAATTGTGAGTAATACCCGCCGATGCAGTGCGCTTTGATGCAGAACGAGAACTCTCCATCGTCCACCCAGTTTTCAAGCGTAAACGACGTGCCCTGCGTGCGTGCAACGAGGGGATCGCCGTCCCATGCATTCCCGCGTCGGATCTCGTAATAGTCAATATCGTTGCCGGGGACGGCGTCCCACGTGAAAATCAGCGACGATTTTTTCAGCGGAGACTGCTTCACCGAGAAGTTGCCGACGTCGTTGGGCAGGACGGAAAAATAAACTTCTTTGCTGGTCCATGGGGACGTCAGACCGTCCACCGTCACCGCCTGAACGCTGAACTTGTGCAGTCCGCTTTCGGCAATGACGGCGCTCACGCTGCAATCGGGGGTGAGGCGGGCAATCTCAACGCCGTCACGCTGTACCGTGTATCCTGCAATGTCGCTTTCATTCACCGCCGCCCAGGTGACGTCGATGGTGCAACGGTCAGTCCTCGACGCGACAGCCGAAATCGACGCAGGCGCCGCCGGAGGTCGGATCGTGACGGAGACGGTGTTGGAGCGCTCCGAAAGCTGTTTGGAGTTGTCAATGGACACCACGTACAAGGCGTGGCTGCCCATCTCCACAATTTTCAGCGCGGCGCTGGTGTCAGCAGTCTGCTCAACGACAACGCGATCATCGAGGTAAACGCGGTACCCCGCAATATCCGGCTCGCTCACGGGCTCCCATTTCAGCGCAATGTGCGTGCGCTCCTTTGTCCCCACACTTGCCGTCAATTCCTTCGGGGCGGCAGGCGGCTGATCTTTGCCGACGATGGGCAACGATGCCGAAACGCCCGACGACCGAATGTCCAGCTTTGACCGCGTTCTTACCATTACCTGAATGGTCTTGCCCGTCTGCACGTTTGTAATGGCATGAGAGCGTTCGTCGGCGTCGGTTGTGGCGTATTTCTGCCATCTGGCGCCGTCGCTGTAGCGGTAGTAAATCTCGAACCCCGCGACGGCTTCGGCTTTCATTCCCGCAGGGTCGCCCCATGTGACGTCCACGTTTGACACGTGCACGCCGTCTTTTTGCATGTAGCCCCATTCAGACAGGTGCAGCTCCGCAACGTTGGACGGGTTCAGCGCCGAAATCCCCGCCATGGAGTGCTTCTTGTCCGCCCAGCCTGAATGGCGCCCGTCGAACGTCGCGGCCTGCACTTTAAACGTCCACTCTCCGCTCATGACGTTGGTCAGTTCGAAGCTATGTTCGTTGCTCCAGCCCGACGTTTTCACGTTGCCCAGCGGGTCAGTATACTGCACGCGGTAGCCCGTCACGGCAAAGTCGGCTCTGTTCTGCTGCCAGCTGAACAAGGCCTTCTGCACAAGGCGTCCGTTCACCGTGGCCGTCGTCTCGACGACCGACAGATTGACGGGCGGCTCCACGCCGTCTTTCAGCGTCCGCCGCGAAGGGGGATCTTCGAGGCGCAGGCCCTGTTCGATTTTCAGGTACTTGTTGGGGTCGTACTCCAAAAACTGCACCTGAATTGTGCCCTTGCTCGTCTCTTTAATGTTCTGCACGCGAAACTGCCGCGGTTCCGCCTGCGTTCCCGCCATGCTCCAGACGGCATTGGGAACAAAGGTTTTCGTAAAAGCGCGTTCCACGATGACGACGGCGTCATTGACGGTGACCACGGGGATGGTCTCTTCCGTCCCCTCGTCGTCGCACACGCTGATCTGATAACTCTCGCCGTTGACCCCTTCGAAGGGGGCGTCCAGCATGACGGTGGAACCTGCAAGGCTCTTGATACGTCCGCCGGCGCGGTAGCCCATCCATGCGGGGTCTGACAGTTTGACAATGTCCCCGGGGAGCAGGTCGAAGCCGTCAAGGCCCATCTCGACAGTGGCTGTCCACTGCTTCGCTTCGGTGGCTAAAATCCACAACCCGTGGCGGTGGGCCTGACCGCGACTGTAGCAGCCGTAAGCCGTCACCTGTATAGGACGATAGCCGATGCGCTGATAGGCGTCCCAATCGTAGACGATCTCCACGTGAGCGCGCCCGAGGTCGTCGGGGTCGTGCCATGTCACCTGCGCCACGCTGTGGCGCTCCTGCATGGAGGCGCTGGAGTAGGTAATGACGCCGCCTACCACGTTGGCCTGCGTAATGGTGCGGATGGGGTCTGACGGATAGTCGGCGCGGGCATAAATGAGGCCGCTTGACCAGTAGGTCATGCCGTGGAACACGCTGGCGATGGACTGAATAACGTCCTTGCACTCGCCCGATCCCATGATTTGTCCGTTGAAAGTGTAGCGCGGTTCCTGTCCGCCCTTGCCGTCGGGTACCATTTCGTCGCAGATCTGAGCGATGCGATAGAGATACCACTTGTCGCACAGGTCATGTGTCTCCATAAACGCTCGCGGCAGGTATTTAGCCACGCCGTAGCGGTCATTGGTGACAATATCGTAAAGCACCCACGCGGGGTTGTCCGTCCACGCCAGCTTGAAGGTGCCGTCCCAGATGCCTGAATAGGCGCGCGTCTCGGGGTCGTAGTTGTTCGGCACCTGCACCTTCAAACCCTTGACGCGGTAAATGCGGTTGGGGACCGTTCCACTGAATGTTTCGGCGGAAGCGGTAATTGACACAAGCGCCGTGTTGGGGTAGGTAAAGCTGTAACCCACAATGGCGGTGTAGCTTGAGATATACAGGTCGTTGTTCAGTGCAGAGCTTCGGCTGTCGGGCGTGGTCTTGTAGACGGTCACCAGCCACGGGGCGGGGCCGCTCAAGTCGAACAGCCGATCCCAGAAGTACTGGCTGGTGGTTTTGCCTTTGAGCGTGTCTTTGTAGTCTTTTATGGTCTTTCCGTTGCCGTCGGCAATGACAATGCGGTAGCCCACCGAGGCAGGCACCATGTCCCCGGCGTGTTCCTGATCCAACCGCGTCTCATACAGCGCCTGTACGCCCATGGTGATGCGCAGTCGCGTGGCCGTTTCGTTGGTGACTGAGAATTGGAACCTCCCGCTGTCAGGGCCTTCTCCTTTCGGATAGAGATTGGTCACTTCGGCGCTGACGCCCACTTCCGTCTCGGCGCCTGCGTCGTAGGGCAGTGCTGTTTGGTCGGGCGTCCCCAGACGGATATTCCAGCTCACGTCCTGCATGGTCAATGAGCCGCCGGAAGTGCGCAGGGGCGTCTCGTTGAGGTAAATGGATTTGTCGTTGTCGTACAGCCCCACAATGGGGCCTTCGGACACCACGTCGGTGAGGGTGACGTACTGGATGGACTGGAGGGTGTTGGGAGACTCCACGGGCGCGCGGTACCCGCCTCTGCCGCCTTTTCCCTTGCGTCCTGAGATAATTTTATTCATGGGACCCATCTCAATCATCTCTCCCGTCTCTTCCGCCGTCATGATCGGGACGCTCCGGAAATGCTTCGGTAACCGATGCTTTCAGAGTAGTCGCTTTTTTCGATTTCAATTCTCCGTTTCGCGCAATAATCGACAGGTCATAGTCTCCCACGGGAAGAGGCCACTTCAAAACCTCCGTTGTTTTCGATTTCAGTGTCCAATTTACCGGCCCTTTGCTTTCAAGAAGATAATCGGCTGCGCCGGCAACAGGGTTCCATGAAATTTTCAGCTTTCCCGGGCGTGGAACGGCTTTCAGCCCGGTGACGTTGTCGAGGCTCAGGTCCACGCCTTCGGTGTTATATCCGCTGGAAGCGACCAGCGTTGAGCAGAACGGAGAACCGTAGGCCACGGGAAGGCAGTTGCCTTCCTCGGCGATGTTAAGTGGGGAGCTGAACAGGTAGGACGGGCGGTCGTTGGGTTTTTCGTGGCTCTCCAACGTGGGCGAGGGGCTCATCATCTGCCCGATGCCGTTGAGCAGAAAGCCTGCTCCAAGCATGAGGAAGCTCTTGCCCGACATGCCTGCCAGAAGTCCGCCGCCGATGGTATTTCCAGCTCCAATGGCAAATCCCACGCCGATAAGGGCGATGCCGAGAATGACTTTCAGGACACCGCCGCGTTTGGAGCCTGCGGGCACGGGGACGATATGAACCCGCTGGACGTCGCCGAGATCCAGCATGATTTCCGACTCGTCGAAGTACATGCCCTCGTCGGCAATGACTTGAAACTCGCCGTCTAAAATGGATCTGTACATCCCTTTGATTTGGCAGGTCAGGGCGTGCACGGCTTCCTGTACGGTTTTCACGTCAACGCGGTAGCGCTCGCCGTATTTCATACCCAGCGCGCCGTGCAAAATAACTTCACGCATCATGGTTCATACCTCACCCACCTTTCGATAAATTTGTTCCAGCGTCCCATGGGCTCCTTCCGGCTCAGGCGTCCGCTCAGGTGGTGAAGAATGAGCTGACAGTTGTCGGTTAGGATGCCCGCATGGTTCTCGCGGGCGCTTAACACTTTCATGAAAAACACATCGCCGTCGCGCACGTCCGATGCCGGGATTTCCTTGAAACCCGCTTCTTTGAAGTGCTCGGCGTACAGGTTTTGTCCATTCTCCCACCAGTTGTCGGATCTCGGGAACTCAGGCAGGACGATGCCGCGTTCAAGGCGGTACCAGTCGCGGATAAGGGCGTAACAGTCACCGCGTCCGTCGCTGCCGCTGGGGCCATGGCGAAACTCGCGCCCGATAAAAGGCGGGGTGAACTCGTCTGTCCCCCAATACCACGGGCGGGACACTTCTTTATCTGAAGAGACGACGCACAACCCCCATGGGACGTTCATGTTCATTTGTCCGCGAATGTCGGCTTCCGACGGGGCATCGGGGCCTTCGGGGTGGCTGTGAATAACGGCTTCGATGTGGGGATAGCGAAGAAGGGTATCCCCGGGCATGGCGAACTCGTCATTATCTTCGGCGGTGTTCTCAATGGGGATGAAGGCCCCGTGAACGATAAGGCCGCAGCCTTCACGCGGATAGGCTGCGGCCATGTGTTTGGCTATATCGGGATAGAGTATATCGAAAGGGGTTATCATGCGCGGTTCCTCGCCAATCCGGGGAAGCCACCGAAGGGCAACGCACGGTGGGTGCCGAAACGCTTGACGCAATCCGACACGGTATGTCCGCAGGCGTCGTTATCGGCTTCGACTTCGACGCCGTTTTTGTCGAAGCACTTTGTCCCCGCATAGGGGCAGGCGTTGCCGGTCTGGTCGTACTGCCACGCGCCGTTTACTCTCCGTCGGTACACAAAGGGGCACGTGTCGCGCATGGCGATGCGCGAGGGGATTTTTTCGCGCGGCAGGTCAAGAGGCGTGAGCAGCTCCAGAACGACAACGGCTTTGGTGAGCTGCGTTACGCGGTCAATGATGTACAAATCCGACGGGAACTTAATATCTTTGCCTCCGTCGGGATGCCCGTCAAGGAAACGCGCCAACGTGCGGTTGCGGATAAGCAGCGCGCCCTGCGCTCCGTTGGTGGAGACAACGAGGCTGAAAAAGCTGTCGTTGAGTGCCGTGGCGCTGAGTTTTGGGCGCGGCATGGCACCGTCGCTGTTCCACTCGAAGCCTTCGCATTTAATGTTTAGGTATGGGTACTCGATGCCGCCGAATAAAACAGACGTCCCGTCGGGTTCTTTTTCGGGACAGAAGTTGTACACGCCGGCTCCGATGTTGGTGGCGTCGAGGGTGAAAAGATTGATAATTGACGAGGGCGAGAGGCTTTGAGCTTCTTGCTGGAGAAGGTTTGTCATGCGAACACCTCCTCGAAGGTCGCATCGAAGTCGGTAATGGTCTCGTGGTAGCTGGCTTTCCACGATGTACAGCGCCAGAGTTTGGAGACTGTAGTTTGTGGGGCTTTCCAGAAGAATGGCTGCGCGTATTGTGCTTCAAAAAATGCATCAAAGCTTTTGCATTGAGGAATAAGCAGGTTTGACCATCGAACGTTGAGTTTGTTCCTCTTTGCATTAAGTCCGTCTGCGCTTACTTGCGAGTATCCGTCGCCGAAGTCAACATTGATCGTTTTGATTTCAGCTGCGTTGTCATAGCTGGTTGGGGCTATGACAGGGGTGAATGTCTTGTAGCCCATGTTCCCGCCTTCCTTTTACGCATAGGAATTTCTGAAATAGCCCATGCGCTGAAATTTACCCATATTTTCCATGACACGGGCATCAACGGCGTCACGGAAATTTTCTCCGAAAACTTTGGCCTGTTCATCGCTCATGTTTCCGGCGCCTTCGTTATAGACTGTAATGTTGAACTGCGGTGCGTAGACGCCGCCGGGGGCGTTCCCCTCGGTACTGACGCCTAGACGCCCACGGCTGTCGCGCCGCAGAGGCATGATAGCCTCGGGCCCCGCTTCGCCCATGAGACCGGTGCCGCTGGAAAACTTGAACAAGGTGGGAGATTTGACGATGCCGCCATCGGCAAAGGGAATCAACGAACCTCCGAGATTGAAAGCCCGCCCCTTGGCCGCAGTAGTGCCGCTGGCGACCCATCCGGCAAGCGGAATGGAAGGCGTCCCACCACCCCCGCCTCCACCGCCGAAAAGACCGCCGAACATGCGGGTGACGCTTTGCAGCATCCACATCTTCATGACGGTGTAGATGATGTCCTGACCGAGTTTTTTCAGGCTGTCGCCCAGATTCTCGCCGTAGGCTACAGCGCGGGCGAAGCTGTCGGCCAGCCCTGTGCTCATGGTCACCGACAGGTCGTCGACGGCGTCTTTTGCGTCATCAATGGCGGCTTTCATGCTCTCGGCAAAAGACAGAGTTTTCTCCTTGGCGCCGTCCATGGCCGCTCTGATCTTATCGGTGACACCTGGAAACTGGGCATACTGTTCCATCAGAGCCTGTAACTGAGCCTGGTACTCCCCTGACGTAATCTGCCCCGACGCAAAGCGATCTTTGAGCGTGTCCATGGCTGGAGCAACCTGTTCGCCGATGACACGTTGCAACTCGTCAAAGGTCGCTCTTGCTTGGTCGCCCCACTTGGCCACATCGGACATGCCGCCGGTCAGGCCGGTCAGGCGCGACTGAAGCTTGTCGGCGTAATCGGCGTTGCTCAGAAAACCAGCGCTGTTCTGCCAGCGCAGGGCTTCGTTACTCTTCGCGCTGGAGTCCTTCATGAGGCGCTGCAGTTCGTCATAGGTGGAGCGCGCGTCCTTGTTCCACGCGCCGGCGCCCTTGCCGCCGGTCTGGACGGCAAGACGACTCCGAAGAATCTTGAGGTAATCGTCATCGTTCAAAAAACCGTTGGCGTTCTGCCAACGCAAACGTTCGGTCATGTCGTCGATGGTTTTTGTTCTAATAAAGGGCGATCCAGTTCCGCGTGGACGAAACGTCGTGGCAGCACTGTTAATCTGGCTCTGGATACTTTTTGCATAACGGGCAACCTTCGATTCCGGATCGATCTCGCCAATAAGTTTGTTAATGCTTTCAACGTAGGTGCTTGCCAACTTGCGCGCTTCATTCGAAGATTTCGTTTTGCCTAGTGCATCCGTAAAGGCTGCCTGTTGAGCGAGGATCTTTGGCCGATAATCTCTATAAGTCGTTTCGCCTTGATAGATTGCCTTGAATTTTGTCTGTGCTTCCAGTTGCCTGGTTAAATTTTCTTTCTCACTTTCGAGTTCGTGCATGTCTGTGGAAGCGACGGCATCCCACTCTCCGCCAGCGCTCTTCAATAGGTTATAATTCTTTGAATTAGCTTCGATCTTCTGCTGCAGTTCGGCAATTCTTTTCTCCGCCTTGTCGATGTTGATGTCAATTTCCATGTCTGAGAGCGAGGCAACGCTCTGGGCGAGCTTGTCGATCTCCGCCTTGAACGCCTCCGTTTCGGCCTGCGCTTTGCGGCTGGAACTGATGTAATCATAAGCAAGATAGGCCGCTACCGCGCCCAAAGCCAGCAACAGACCTGTCGGTCCGGTCAGGACGCCGCCCAGCCCCGTCATCGCCATCCTTAATTTATCAGCCGTGCCGCAGGCGTTGACCATGGACGCCGCGGTTACGGCCGCAGCGCGGCCGGTCAAGCCCATATCCCTGGCGAGCAGAAGCATCGCTCCCTTGGTAGACAGCGTCACCATCGCAAGATTTTTGAGAGCGAGATATCCGCCCCTCAGGAATCCGATCATGCCGCCGCCGGCCGACATGATGCTCCCTGCAAGATACGACAGGGGGCCAAGCGCTACCACGCATGCGCCCAGCGCGGCAACCGCCCTGTTGGCGGAGGGCGTCAATTTGTTGAACCAATCGATGGCGGGCAGGACGTAGTCTTCGCCAAGAGAAAGCAGTGAATCGCCCAGCAACTGCGCCGTCAGGGTCATGGCGTTCTTCGCCCTGTTCCACTTTTCAGCGGCTCCGTCTGTGTCTTTGGCAGTCTGAGCGATAAGGCCGGAGCTTTTCAGCAGCTGGTCCGTCAGTTCGCCGATGGACAGCTTGCCCTCGCGGATCAGAACGGCCATATCCGGCCCGGCTTTCTGGCCGAAAAGCGCCATGGATTTCTTCGTAGCTTCGCTGGCGCTGGCGGTGTTTTTGATCGACTCGACAGCGCGCCTCAGCGCACCCGGAATATCGTTCACCCCAACTTCGGCCATCTTGGCCATGGCCTTGCGGATACCGCCGACAACCTGCTCGGTATTGACTCCTGCTTTGTTGAACGACGCAAACAGCGCCATGCTTTCCTCCGCGCTGAATCCGGCCGCGCGCATGGAAGCGCCCATCCTGCTTATCTTCTCGGCCAGCTCGGTCATGCCAACGCCGGTGCTCTGGGACGCTTGGAACAGTTTGTCCATAAAACCAACGCCGTCCGCAGCCGCCACACCCATGTTGTTCATGGCCTGAGCGACAGCCACGCCCAAAGTCTTGGAATCCTCGCCGGCCATGCGAGCCGCTTCGGAGACGGACAGGGCCATGTTCCGGAGCGGCTTGCCCGTCTGTCCCAGATAGGTGTTCAGATCGGCGATCGTCGCCGCTACCTTGTCGAGCGGGACCGAAGTTTGCCGGCCTACGGCCTCGAAATCCGCTTTAAGCCCTTTGAGGGCGTCGCCGGCGGCCCCCGTACCGGCGCGAATCGTCTTCATTGCCGCCTGGATCTTGAGGGAAGCCGCAACGGCGCCCGTCCCCCAGCCGGCCAACGGCGCCGTCATGCGCGTCATCGATGCGCCGAAACCCTGCAAATCCTTCGCCATGCCTTTAATGCGGGAAGAAAGCCTCTTCAATTCGCGTTCAGCCTTGGATATATCCGCCCCTATAATAATCTGCAACTTGGGAGTCGCCATAAAATCACCTTCTGACATAAGTCCGCAAAAAAGCCGCTTCCCAGCGGGAAAGCGGCTCAAAAACGCCTTTAGTTGTTAAATTTCACTCCCAGCAGCCAGAACAAAGTTCTGAACAGCCAAGGGACGAAGTGCCACAGCCCCCAGAGAACCAGGACGGCGAAAACGTGAGAAGAGATAAAATCCAGCCACCCGCTGTACAGGTGACGTTTCCATGCCTGAAACTCAAAGATTATAAGACCTATTACCGCCGTAGCAATAATCAAAACAATCGACAAAGGTCCCAGTATCAAAAACACTTCCAAAAAACATCACCCTCCTTTCAGAAGTGGCCTCTTTTTCGTTTTTTGTCAATCATACTTCCAGTAATAGTACAAGGTCACTAACGCGACTGCTCCCAGAACCAACGGTTCAAATATGGGCGACATTATAAAGCTCGGGATTACGGATGTTCCCAGCATCGGAGCCGTGCCCCCCTTCAATGTTTTTATTATACACCGCGAGAAGGGGCATGTCTATTGAAGGGGCTTTCTCTTATCGCGCATCCTCTGAACAATCCGACGGTACTGCTCTTCCTTGCTCATGATCTGCCCATCGTCCCAGATACCTGCCAGATCATCGACGGACGGCGCTTTCTTCGCCCAGACCATGACGCGGATCCATTTCGCTAAGCGGGCGGCTTTTCTGGCCTCCAAATATTCGCGGTACCTCCAGCCTTCCGTCATATCGCCGAGGTCCGCCAGATCGACCTGCCAAAGGTCTTCATAGTTAAGCCCCAGAGGGCCGAAGGCAAGGTACATGACGTTTCGCCAGTACTGCCTCCGGCCCTCCGGAGTATCTAGTTTTTTTCGGGTTCGCTCTCTTTATCAGAGACTCCGAGGCGCAACGTGCAGGCTTCGGAAAATTCTCTTGCGCAGCCCGCAAAAACTTCCGCAATGTTATGCACGGCCTCGAGCCACTGCGATACGGCTTCCACTGTCAGGGCGTGGTTGCTGTGGATAATCCCCGCCCAGATCACCGAGACCATCAGGTCGAAACTCACATTGCCGGTTTCGATGTCCTTGAAGATGCCGAACACCGAGCGCCCCAGCTGGCGCTCGAGCAGGCGGATACTGTTGATGGGATAGCGGACGGCGTACCCTTTGCCGTTGAGTTTGATTTCCATCGCTTACGCCTGCGTGCCTTTGGTGATGGGGCCGGCGCCCTGGAAGGTAACGGCTACCTTGATGGCGTCCTCGGTTGCGGCGGTGGTGTTCCAGCCGGTGACGTAGGCTTCGAGTGTATAGTCCACTTTTCCGGTGCCGGTCCCGGCGGGGCGGACGTGGAACTTGAGCTTGGTACCGTCAAACATGGCGCTTTCGATCGCCGCAGCGACGGTGTCGTTCGTGGGGTCGAAGATCAGGTTCGTGCTGCCGTCGGCGCTGATCTGCCCGGGTAGGTACTCCTTCCACTCGGTGCCGATGGTGCTGATGTCGATGGTATTGCGCGTGCAGTTCAGCGCCCAGTCGGTGCAGGACACCAGTTTGGTGGGAGTGTTCCCGATCTCGACAAAAACTTCGGAATTTTTTGCGGGAAGCTTCGTAATATCAGACATGTTTAAAGACCTCTTTCAAAATAAACTCGATAGGTCAGGACGCCGTGCTGCCATCCCGACGCATCGTCTTTCATGACCTGCGCGTCGTCGAAGCAGTAATCCGGCGGCATGGCCGATTCGACCAGGCCGCAGAGCCTGACGATCTCGGCGCGGCCGCCGTAGCTGCTCCAGATGTGCAGGGTCACGTACATTTTGCGCTCGCTGTCGTTGATCAGACGGCCTCTTAGTTCCTGCGACTGCCCGATGACAAGGTATGGCCCGGCCTGATCCGCCGGCGCCTGGCCGTCGAACACGCCGGTCAGGCCGGGTACGCCGGACAGCGCGGCGTAGAGCTGCTCAAAGACGGTCGTGCGGTTACTCATTTGAACTCCTTGTTCAGGACGATATCCATGTTGCTGCTGACGCGCTGTTCGAGCCCGTTTTCCGCCTTGCGGGCCGCCGGCATGAGAAAGGGCTGCGCTTCCACGTGTTTTGTCCCGTATTCCACCGCGAAGGCGTAATATTCGCGGGATCCAGCTGCCTGTTTCCGGGTCTTGGCCTTGCGGTATCTTCCAGTTTTGGGGTAGTCCGCCAGCACCTTCACCGTCGTCCGTCCGTTTCGCCGCCACGCTTTTTTCTTGATGGACTCGCGCAGCGCGCCGGTGCGCACAGGCGCCCGGCGTTTTGCCTCGTCGCGGATCTCTTCGCCGGTTTTTTCGAGCTCGTCGCCCAGCACCTTGTTCATCTTCTCCGGCAATTCTTTGAAGGCCTTGAGGAGTTTGTCGCTGCCGATGACTTTCACGCTCATGGTTTGGCGCTCTCGCAGTCCAGGTACACGCAGGCGTTCGCGGGGTCGGGGCGCGCGGCGAGCACACGCAGGCGCAGGGCGCGGCAGATCAGAATGTCTCCCATTTGGGGCGCGTCGGGGCGGTCGCGCACGGTAACGACGTGCGTGCGCAGCTCCACGCCCTGCATGGCGAGGATGTTGTCGCGCGCTTTCGGCACGGCGACGTTGGCCCAGCGGAAGCCGAGGCGCTGTTCGAAGTTCTTGAAGCCGCCCATGGCGTCTTTGATCTTCACGACGCGGCGGTGTTCCACGCGGTCGCGGTACTGTCCGGCTCTCATACCGGCCACTTCCTGTTGAAACAGAGCAGCTCCGTGGCGGCAAGGGGAACTTCGCTGCCCGACGCGCCGACGGTGACGGCCTCGCGGTTGGCGTACCAGTGCCCGATCAGCAGAAGCATGGCATGGCGTTCCATGGCGCCGGCGGGCTCGATCGTTTCGCCTTCGGGGGCTGTTTCTCCCTCTTCGTAGTTCCGCACGGCGATGAGGCGGTTCTGAAAGGCCTCGGCGTATTCGCGGGCGGCGGTGATCAGTGCGGAGATGTAGGCGTCGTCGTCGGAAAATTCCACGCGGAGATGGGCTTTTGCCTCTTCAAGAGCGATAGGTTCGGTAACGGTCATGGTCTCACCGCTTTGAAAGGGGCAGGCAGCCCTGCGAAAGGCTGCCTGCCCGGTGACGTCCGTTCCACCGCTAGGCGGAGAACTTGAGGAGTTTGACGGCTTCGGAATCCTTGAGGAAGCCGCCGACGCGCTTGGTGCTGTAGAAGCCGACCATGGGCTTGTTGGTGTAGGGGTCGCGCAGCATGCGGATGCCGATGCGGTCGACGATGGTATAGGCCGCGGCGAAGTTGCCGAAGGCGACGGAGAGGCTGTCGGCGGCAAGGTCGGGCATGTCGTCGTTGACGGCGACGGGATAGCCCAGCAGCAGGCCGGGGACGCCGGCCTGAAGTCCGGGCTGCCACAGGTAGTTGCCGTCGGCGTCCTTGAACTTGCGGATCGCCGCCTGCGTGAGACGGTTGAACATGAAGCGGGCGTTCGCCAGGTGTCCTGTCTTGACGGCGGTGACCAAGTCGATGAGCAGGTCGCCGGGGGACGCGGGGAACGCGCCGGCCGCGCCGCTCTTGATGAACTGGAGCGTGCCGAAGGGGCGCGTGCCGTCCTTGGTGCCCGCCGTGGGGTAGGCGAACAGGCCCCTGGGCTTGTTGGCGCCGTTGCCGTTGGTGAAGGCCGCGTTCTCCATAATGGCGAACTCTTCGGCGATCTCGCTGCCCAGCCAGCCTTCGACGTCGAAATACATGTCGTCGAGGGATGCCTGCGTGGCCTGCGGGTTGGCGTACACCTCGCCCATGACCGCGCTGACGCGTTCCAGCTTGGGGGTGTTGGTGGCGCTGCGCGCGTCGCTCTCGCCGACCCAGCCGCCGGTGGCACCGTGGGTGCCTACCAGCTGGCTGTAGTTGTTGCTGCCGATGGAGATGACGCTGCAGACGCCGCGCATGGGGACGGCGCTGCGCAGCAGGTTGTAGACGTTCATGTTGACGATCTCGGGCACGGCGTAGCCGCCGTCGGCGTCGGAACCGGTATTGACGGTCTTGGCCAACAGTCCGCCGTCGGCGCCCTTGCGTAGCCAGCCGTTGAAGCTTTTGCGGTACTCTTCCTTCTCGGGGTCGGGGCTGCCGGGGTTGCCGGGGCGGTTGAGCTTGGCTTCGAGGGCGCTCTTGGCTTCTTCGAGCTGGGTAAGCTTCGCTTCCAGTTTCGCCAGCTTCTCTTCGTGCTCGCCGGCCTGCCCGCCCTTTTTCAGTTCTTCGATGCGGGCGTCGTTGGTGGCCTTGTACTCGTTGAAGGCCTTGCCGATCTCTTCGATCAGTTTTTTCAGTTCTTCCATGGCGGATCACATTCCTTTCATGTTTTTCAACAGTTCCTGTGCGGCTGCCACAGCCGCGCCTTTTATTTCAGCGTCGCGCTGAAGGTCTTTGACCCGGGCGATCAGGGCCTTGGCCTCTGACCGCGAAAAGCCCGCCTCGCGCAGGGTCTCTTCGACGTCCCGGATGGACTCCAAACTTTTTACGCTGGTGACGACCGCGGCTTCGTTGGCGGGGAAGGTGACAAGGGACACTTCCCACAGGTCGATTTCCTTGAGGTGGCGGATGCTGTCGCCGCTGTCGTCTTTCGACCACTCCCAGGCTTTGGGCATGTAACCGATGGACAGCCCTTTGATGGCTCCGGCCTTGAGCAGTTCATGCGCTTCGGAGGCTCGTGCCACTTTGCCGGTAAGCAGCTTGCCTTCCATATAGAGCCCTTTTTCGTCTTCGGCGATCTTGGTCCATACGCCGATGGGCTCCGCGCTGTCGTGCTGCCACAGCATCGCCGGCGTTTTCGCGATCAGTGTCTTGGCGAAGGCGCCGGCTTCGACGACGTCGCCGTAATAGTCGACGTTGCCGAAAACGCTGCCGTAGCCGCTGAAGCTGCCGTCGTCCTTGAGCTCCTTGATTTCCAGCGGGCATTCGTATTTATTCATCATTCTGTTCATCCACATCGCCTTCCTCTGTACTGGTGTCGCCGCCGGCGTCGTCGCCGGAAACGCGCATGTTGAGCGGGGTCATGAACTCGTCGCCGCCGGCGCGGGGGTTGAGGTCTTCCTTCTCGCGGGCTTCGTTGGGGCTCATGAAGCCGTTGTTGATGCCGATCTGGTACGCTTCGTAGCGGCTCTTGAGGTCGCCTCTCAGCAAGCCGTCGAGGTTGAACTTGACGATCAGATCGGTCTCGCCGGGGGGAACGAGGTCTTTCTGGATCACGGCTTCCCACCGTTTCACCCAGGGCAGAATGGTGCGCGAGACGAAGCCGATGTTCATGGCTTCGATGCCGCTTCCCCAGGACGTGGTCTTCTGGGTGCTCTGGATCTCGTGCAGGGGGACGCGGAAGATGCGCGCGATTTCCTCGACGGTGAACTGCCGGGTCTGGATGTACTGGGCGTCTTCCTGGCTCATGCTCATGGAACTGTACTTCATGCCGTCTTCCAGCACGGCGACGCGGCCGCCGTTCTCGCCGCCGTAGGCGGCGTGCCATTCCTCGCGCAGGCGGTCGGCGGCTTCTTTCCTGAGGCGTCCGGGGTGTTCCAGCACGCCGCTGGGCTGGGCGCCGTTTTTGAAGAGGTTGCTGCCGTGCTGCGCGGTCGCCAGGGCGAGGCCGACGGTCTCGCGGTTGTAGGCGATTGGGGAGATGCCGCGGTATCCGTCCAGCGTGCGGTAGCGGATGTGCATGATCTCGTAGGGCGTGGCGCTGCGGAAATAATGCCCGTTCGCGACCTGGTAGGTCAGGCTCCAGTCGCTGTTCTGGCGGACGGTCATGGATCCCGGGGCCAGCGGCAAGAGTTCGCGCACCATCCCGGAATTGTCGCGGACTTTCCAGGCGTAGAAGTTGCCGTAGAGGCACAGGTGCTGCATGGCCATCTCGCGGAACTCGAAGCTGGTCTGCCAGTCGTTGGGCTTCTTGTAAAGCAGGCTGTAGAGCGGCGAGCTGCGGTCTTCGTCGGCGCCGATGTCGGCTCTCTTGCGCAGAACGCGGATGGGAAGCTGGGCGATGGTCTCGCTGAGGATGCCGACGCAGGCGTAAACCGCGGCGACGCGCATGGCGCTCGCGGCGGTGACGCTCTGCCCCGCCGCTTTCAGGCCGCCGGCGGGGCCCTCGCCCAAGACGTCGAGCAGATCGAGCGCGCCGGTTTTGACGGCTACGCGCTTGATCAGTGTTTTCAATTTCGTGGGACTCACCTCCTAAATGACGATCAGGCCACGGTCTTCGTAGACCGAGGGGCCTGTGGAAATGCCTTCCGTCTGCTGCCGGGCGGCGATGGCCATGATCAGCGACATGAGGGGATCGATGCGGCCGCTGGTCTTGGCCTTGACGGGGCGCAGGTTCTCGTTTTCGTCCATCTTCACTTTCGCGTTCTCGGCGGCGGATCTCAGCACGGGGTTGCCGAGATGACGCAGCTCATGACTGACGACGAGGCGCTGCAGTTCCTTGGAGGCGGGGCTCAAGGAGCGGAAGCCCTGCCGGATGGGGATGACGGTCAGGCCGTCGTCCTGTTCGATCTGGATCATGAGTTGGGTGGCGTTCCACGGGTCGTAGCCGATGCCCCGGAGCCCGCGGAATCTTTCGGCGATGCCGACGATGCGCTCGCGGATGAAGCCGTAGTCGGTAACGTTGCCGGGGGTCAGTTCGACGTATCCCTGGCGGATCCATTCCCAGTACGGGACGCGGTCGAGGCGGACTTTCATGTCGACGAGTTCTTCCGGCATCCACGACCAGTTTTTGACGAGGCTCAGGTCGGGGAAATACAGCGACATGCTGGTCAGGTCGGTGGTGCTTGACAGGTCGACGCCGACGTAACAAGGTTCGTTCTCCAGTTCGTCGAGGTCTGCCGGTCCGGCGTCGCAGGCGTCCCAGTCGGTCATGGCGAGCCAGCGGGTTTCCTGGCTGGTCCACTGGTCGAGGTAGAGGCGGCGGAAGGAATTCTCAAAGGCCGGAATTTCGAGAGCTTTTTTGTACTCTGTCTGCAGAAAATTCAGCTTGACGGACACGCCAAGATTCGGATTGGCTTTCTTCCAAGTCTTTTCGCTGCCCCAGTCGTCGTTCTCTTCGGCGCCGTAGATGACGGGCAGGAAGGTCGAATCCTGCAGCATGCCCTGCCGGATCTTCTGGGCGTAGTCGTGCAGTTCCCAGCAGATGGAGGTGCGGTCCCAGCCGGCGGTGGTGATGGCGAGCATGAGGGGCTGCCGCCGGGCGCCCATCGAGGTGGCGAGGGTGTCCCACAGGTTGCGGTTGGGGGCGGTATGCAGCTCGTCGTAGATGACGCAGTGGGCGTTGAAGCCGTGCTTGGTATCGGCGTCGGCGCTGATGGCCTGGTAAAAGCTGTTGTTTTTGTAGTAGACGATGCGTTTCTGCGAGTCGATAATGCGGCAGCGCTTGGTCAGGGACGGGGAAGCGCGTACCATGGCGGCCGCGGCGTTGAAGACGAGGGCGGCCTGGTTGCGTTCGGACGCGGCGGAATAGATCTCCGCGCCGGGTTCGCCGTCGCCGAAGAGCATGTACAGGGCGATGGCGGCGGCCAGCTCGGACTTGCCGTTCTTGCGGGGGACCTCGACGTAGCAAGTACGGTACTGCCGCAGGCCGTTCCGGTCGACGCGGCCGAAGAGCTCGCGCAGGAAAACTTCCTGCCAGGGCTGAAGAAGGAAGGGGCTGCCGGCCCATTCGCCTTTGGTGTGCTTGAGGGCGCGGACGAACTTGACGGCACGAGCAGCGTAGTACTCATCCATCATTGGATGAGGTCCTCAAGTCCGTCGCCGTCTTTCTTCTCGCTTGGAAGGGAGAGGCGCGACCGGCTGCTGGGGGTCATGCCGAACTCTGTACAAAAGACCTTGATCTGCTTCATGCAGGCCTGGACGATGTAATGTTCCGGACGCACGGTGAGGTTTTCCTCGCCGGCTTTGTTGACGTGGATGTAGGTCAGGCCGTCCTTGTTCAGGACTTCCTGCGCTTTGCGCAGGTCGGCATACGCCTGGCAGTAGATGGCCAGCGGCTGCACGTCGAGTCCTTTGAGCAGACCGAGGCGGTAGAGCTCTGGCGCGACGCGGCGCCATTCGATCTTCGCCATGCGCGACAGGTAGGAGGGCGGCGCCGGGCATTCGGCAGAGAGCTCTGGCTCCGGCGAGTCCGCAGGGATCGGCCGGTGCCCTGGATTCCCTTCAAGCACTCGCAGCGCGATCGGTTTAGGTTTTCTGCCTGCCATGTTTTCACCGCCTTTCCTGACAAGATAAAAACGAGCTCCGCCGTCGCGGAACTCGTCCTTTCTGTGACGTTATTTTCTAAACTGGATTGCCCCTGCGCCTTCCGATTTCGCGCCCGCTGTTTTAGAGGTGCCCACCGCTGACACCCGCAAGGGGCTTGGAGTTTTGACTCCCCCCTCCCCCTGCCCTTCGCCGCCGTTCTGCTGCCGTCTTGCGGTTGTGGCATGGCAGGCACAGGGATTGCAGGTTGTCCCAATTGTATGGATCGCCGCCGTCGGCAATTTCCTTGACGTGATCCACGACAGCAGCCGGTTCCGTTCGACCTTCGCGCAGGCATTCTTCACAAAGAGGGTGTGCTCGTCGATAGGCGGCGCGGAGTTTTCGCCACTCCGTCGATTGATAAAAATCATGGCCGACAGGACGGGATCGGTTGTACTCTTTTCGAGACTGGACCTTTTTCATTTTCAAATAATTTTCACCGGGAATTCGTGGCATGATGACCTTTCTGAAACAAACATATCTACATTTTGTTTGTTTCGTGAGCGGATTGACCGCTCTTGTCGTTTCAACGCGTCGAGGATGGCTCAGATTGAAATCCTACGCGCGTTTAAGGGCAACGTTCCAGAAAAAGAAAAGCAGGGCCTTATAGACCGTTCTGAAAGGGGTTTCTGATTTTCTAAAGGGGAAAATCCGTGTACGTTTCGTCGATCTCTTCCTGAGTGATGCCTATGTAAGCCAAAGTTATCTCAGGCGAAGCATGGCCGAAGATCTTCATCAGCTGCTCCACGGGGACACCGGCGGTGTACCTGAAATAGCCGAAGGTCTTGCGCATGGTGTGTGTGCCGATACGCGAGGAAATGCCGGCAGTTCGCGCGGCGTTCACGATGATGCAGTAGGCCCACGCTCTGGACAGCGTTCGCAGCGAACCATCCTTCTCGTGCTTGCGCGACAGAAACAGAGGATCCTCCGGATACCGCCGTTCACGAGTGCGCAGATACAGCGCCAGAGCGTCGCGCGCAGGTGAGTTGAGCATGATGTTTCGCCTCTTGCCCGTCTTGCGTTCGCGCAGAGAGAGACGATGAGCAATGCGCAGCCGCGTTCCCGTCCCTGCCAGGACGTCGCCGACGGTGAGCGAGAGCAGGTCGCTTATGCGCAATCCCGTGTTCAGCCCCAGAGTGAACAGGGCAAAATCTCGCGGCGACCTTGCCTTCAATATGCGCTTCATCCTGGCGATGCTCGTCTTGTGTCTGATGGGTTCTACGGCTTCCACCGCGTTTTCTTTCCTTCGCAGACCTGACGGATCTTTTTCAGGGGCCAGCCAAGCTTCGCTAGCTGGATCGCCCAGTCCAACATCAGACGCCGGTCTTCACGGTCGATGCGGCAGATGATGCGCGCGCCTTCGGGCGGCGGCCAGTCGACTCTTTCGGCGACGTCGACGTAATGGCGCCCGCGCCGACTGTCCCACGTCGCATAAAGGATAAGCTCGTTCCGTTCTGACGTTCTGAGCACCGCCTTTCTTTTTCGTGATTGATGCGCATTTTTGATAAGTGCGCATAAATAATGCTTGACATCTCGACAAAAGGAGCATAGAATATACGTATTAACGGAGCGGAGGAGGCGACGCAAATAAACCAGAGAGACGTCATAAAGATTTTGAAAAAAGCCGGCTGGATCGAAACGAAACGAGGCAAGGGGAGTCACGTCGTAATGATTGAGCCGACGACAGGCGCGACAACAACGATCCCGCACGATAAGGAAATCCCAAAAGGGACGCTGGCGGAAATAACACGCCAGACAGGGGTAAAGCTCAACAGGTAACGCAAAGCCGGGGCGGTCGCCCCGCTCCGGCTGATCAAAAAAATCGAAGGAGGATGAAAATGGAAAGACTCAAGGACACCGCGATTTATCCGGCGATTTTTTCCTACGCCGACGACGGCATCACCATCACGTTTCCTGACCTGCCCGGCTGCATCTCCAGCGCGCACAGTGACGACGAGGCGCTTTATATGGCTCGCGACGCGCTGGGTTGCTGGATCGCCGCCAACGAGGATCTGGGGAAGGACATTCCTGCGCCGTCCGGCCTGAAGAACGTTAAGTGCGGCAAGAACCAGGCCGTGTTCATCATCGACACGTGGATGCCCCTCTACCGCGACGAACGCATTTCCGGCAGCGTCAAGAAGAACGTTACGATCCCCGTCTGGCTGAACGTGGCCGCCGAGAAAGCGGGGCTCAACTTCTCGAAAGTCCTTCAGGCCGGACTGAAAGCCTCGCTCAGGGTGCAATAGCAATATAGCAAAGAGCCGCCTCTCGACAGGGGCGGCTCTTTGCGTCTGCACGAAAGGAAAGGCTCACGCGGGGACATGAATCTCTCCCGTACGTGCCGACGCTATCATTATATCCGGCCGCCGCGGCACATCAATAGCGCTATCGGCGTCACATCAACGACACGCCGTAAACTTGGTTATGCCAGATTAAGACTTCTTTGCACTCCAAGCAAGGCGCTCCGCGCGATCCGCTCCGGCACTTGCCGCCGGCGACGCTGGATTGTTCGCGTGTCCATGCGGCAGTAAGCGGCGATTTTTTCAAGCGTTGTCTGGCTCTCCGTGCGCCACTGGATGGGAGCGTCGATGTAGGTGACGTGCAGTCGATAGGCTTCCCAGTCCTGCGGGAACAGCTTGCGCACTTCGCGGCCGGCGGCTGTGATGGCATCCCAGCCCACTTTTTCAAGAGGCGCGGTGACGGCCATCACTTTTTCAGCCAGCAAGGGAACGGGGCCTTCTGTGTGCCGTGCTCCGTGAGTCCCTTCCCTTTCCGCTGCCGGGCACCACGTCGCCGCGGCAATGATCTCCGCGTCGCTGGGCGGCGAAGCGTCGCCGACGATGGCAGCCAGGCCGTGAGGACAGCGGGAAGCGACGATATCCAATGCTCGCGCAAGCTGTTCCACTTCGCCCATCACCGTTACCTCCATAATTAATTTTCGATACGTCGTTTCGCTTCCCAGGGCAGTCTGCCGCGTTCGCCGAACGATTCATATCCGCAGGCATCGTCAAGGAGTTCCTCTGCCTCGTCGCGCCATTTTTCGGCTTCCTTGCGCGCTTCGTCACGCTCCTTTCGTAGCTTCCAGATCTGACCTGCAAGTATGTCGCCGCAGAAACACCCGTCAGTGCCTTCGACGTGGACGTTCCGCATGTCGCGCGACGTATCGCTGTCAAGCCGCGTGCCGTCATCCAATCGAATCATTCGCGATTTACCTCCTTTCCCCTTACTCCCTGGTAAAAATCTGCTTTCGCTTCTTCTCGCACCGTACCCGGTCAGCCTTGCCGGTAAACGACATGGTCGCGCCCTTGTAATCGAGACTCCACATGGAGCCGCGCACGCCGCCGCGGCATTTCGTGACGATGGCCACCAGCTGCGGTTTGGGCACAATGCCCTGCGCCATTTGGTACGGCTGCGGCTCCACGTCGTCCATGTACAGCTCCAGCTGCACGTCGGCGATGCGGCTCAGGTTGTTGCCTCCGGAAGCTCGCCCGGCGTAATCCCCTTGGCGCTGGCCGGCCTTGGCCAGCTCGCTCATCTGCGACAACACGATCCACGACGCGCCGTATTTATGCTGCCAGCGCCGCAGCGCCTCCACGCAGGCGCGCTGGCACTCCATCTCCGACGTGAATCCGGCCGTCGCCGTAATGTAGTCCCAGATAATCAGCCCCGGCGACAGCTGCGCGATACCCTGCTCAATGTCCTTCAGCTCCATCGGGCCGTCGAGGATGTGGTAGCGTCCGCCGTCAATCTTTTCGCGCTGCGCCAGCGTCGCGGCAAAGAGATCCGGCTCGGCGCGGATGGCTTCCGTCAGGCGCTTTTCGCTCATCTCCGCCAGCGGTAGCAGACGGCGCAGCGCCACCCGCTCGGGGCGCATGTCCAGCGATAGATACAGCACCGGCCGCTCTGCCGTCTGGATGTAGTTTTCCGAAAACGCCAGCGCCAGCGACGTTTTCATGCTGCCGTCGCCGCCGACGACCGCCAGAATCTGGCCGGGAAGAATGCCTCCGCCGATGGCCTCGTCGAGCTCACGGATGCCGCTGCGCGTGTACGGCTTGCTGTCCCATGAACGGACCTGAGCTGCATAATTCGACAGCGCCCGTGCCGGGCTTGAATCTGTATCAAGGCTCAGCCGCGCCGTTTTATCAAGATCGGCCCAGCCGTCACGCAGCGCCGCTGCCACATCACAGCCCGGCTTATATCCCGACCGGCATAGCCGCTGCCCGGCATAAATCAGGCCTCGCCTCTGCCTCTGCTCGCGCAGTACTTCCGCCTGCCCTTTCCACGCCATCGTCGAAGTGACACTGTCAACATAAGCGGCAAAATCAGCCTGATCCAATACGCCCTGTGAAGCCAGCACCACACTGTCAATCGGCTGCCCGGCATTCAGGCGGTTCTGCAGAGTGGCAAACAGCGAGCTGTTTTTCAGGTCATAAAAATCTTTCGGAGACAATACAGCCGCGATCTGGCCGGCAGCATCGCGATCAATCAGCATTACGCCGATCAGAGAGCGTTCCGCTTCCGGACTGCTCGGCAGTATCAGATCATCCGGCATAGTTACCCCTCCAGTGATGCGTCCCGGATAAAATTCTTCGCTCTCGGAATAAACTGCGGCGCAGTGCCTCGTTCGATCAGATCGTTCAGCTGACGTTCCATTGCGTCAAGTGCATGGTTCTGTTCCTCGCTGGTATCCAGACTTGCGAAACGCCGGCGCCATTCTTCGCGGGCTCCGTCCTTTCCGTCGGGCAGTCCCGGCCAGGCACGCCAAAATTCATCAAACCACGCGTCAACTTTCGGATCCGCGGCCGGCCTGTTATTTTTTCGCTTTTCCGATGCGCGCAGCCAGTTGCCTATAAAACGTACAGCGTCCTTTTTCCGGCGCTTCGGGTTATCAGCCTGCCAGCTGAGGGCATGTTTAATCTGCTGCAGCACAAAATCCGCACCGTACAGATCGCTCCATCTCTGCACAGCGTTCATAATTTTTTTGGCTTGCATTTCTGGATAGTCGTGCATGATATATTGGCACGATGCCCTGAACGGATCCTTTGTCAGAGTTGTTTCTGGAATCTGCTCTTCATCAGCATTTTTTTCTGTCCCGTTTTCGTTTTCCCCCTTTAGGGGGATATAAGGGGGTATTATATTTTTTGAATCTAGTTCATTGAATCTAGTTCTGTCTGCACCGTATGCAGTGGTCCCCTGCACCGTATGCAGTGGTCCCCCTGCACCGCATGCAGTGGCGTCCTGCACCGTATGCAGTGGTGCTGCCCCGCTGTCAGTGATGGATGTTTTATTGACAGCCGAATAGGGAAGAATTACGTAAATTGTTGTAAGCTGTTCTTTTCCGTTAAAGCGCTGCTGCCGTGAGATATATTTCAGCTCTTCCAGATGCTGCAGAGATTTGTAAACCGTTCTTTCACTGCAGCGTGCCAATATGGCCAGTTTTTTTACAGACGGCCAGCAATTATTCTTCACAGCTCCGGCAAAATATTTAAGAGCCATAAATGTCATTACATCAAAACAGCTGAGACGTTGATCTTCAAGCATGGGATTGGGGGTCATCGTAAAGGTAATAGGTAAATACTGATCATTAATCTGACATTTATTCTCTGGCATGGTTTTATCTCCTGTATTATTAAAAGTCCTTCAACATCAGGACTTGTATTGTCAGTAATAGTACAGACGCGGAACAGACTTTTTCCTGCTTCGGGGCAATCTCGGCTTGTATCGGTGCCGCATGCTCTTTTTGAGCTTACTCACTCGCCGTCGCAGACATAGCACTTCCCTTTCTGCCTCCCGGCGTTCCTTTTCTGATCTGACGTCCTTACGTGGACGTTGTTTTTCACTTAAACGCTGCCTCAGATCAGCGCACAGTTCCCGGTAATAGGCAGCTTCTTCCGCTGCACCGTTATTCAGTCGGTGCAGCAGTATGCCGATAATAACCCCAACGACAAGACTGGCCGGAATCCAGACCGCCATCAGCAGCTTAAGCATTTCTGATTTCCCTGACCCTTTTAACCAGTTTGCGGCACTGTTTTTCCAAGTCCCATGCCGTCAGCGACAGTTCAACATACTTTTCAAGCAGCGCCATATATCGTTTCTGCAGCATCTGATATTTCGTTTCATCCGCAGAATGGACCAGAATATTAACCTTTCCCTTAACAGGTTCCACTTTTTCAGCCTCCTGTGTTACAATCGCAGCCGAGGGCACGTCAGCACAGTCCTCGTACCTCAGAGCCGTGCACGGTTGCCGCCGACACGGCTCTTTTTTTATTCATGGCTATAACCCCAGATCATCGAACAAACGCACATACAGCTTCAGCAGCCAGAATGAAAAACGTTCTTTAAGCGTTGCCCTTCGTGCGTGCACATACCCGTTGCCATACCTGATATAAATCATCATTGCTGCCTCCTTTTTCTTCTGCGGCACCTTTTTCTGCCCTGTTCCAGATCGTCCAACTGCCGCTTGAAATGGAACCTGTCGAAAAAGAACGAGTTTTTGTCGAGCCCCAGCAGCTCACAGAGCGGATCGAAATATTTTGACCGCAGACCGATGCCGAACGCGCGGAATGCCAAGGTCCTCACGCGCCTTTTGTTCCAGCACTGTTCATGTTTTCACCGCGATTTTGATGTCTTTCGCGCGCCAGCGGCGCATCATGCCGCTGCCTTCCGGAGCCTTCAGCCTGCCGTCGTTGTACATTCTGATAACAGTCTGCTTTGAGCATTTGAGCTTCTCTGCCACTTCCGCAAGTGTGAGCATCCGGTTGGCTTCGCCCTGATCTTCCTGTGCCATGGCTGAAAGCTGATCCTCTAAATCATCAAAGCGCTTGTTAATTTTCGGTAATATTGCTGTTTCGACTGCCTCTATGATCGTTTCTTCGATCGTCATTTCCTGCACCATCCTTCCTCTGAAAATAAAGTGCTCACTTCCCGCCCCGGCCTACGCGCCGGGGCTTTTTTCATGTCGTTCATCACTGTGCCTCCTTTTCTACGTCCAGTTGGGCTTTTTGCTATAATGAGGTCAACATTTCCGGAAGGACTGATCATCGTGCTCAAATTCCTGTCTTCCATGTCTGTC
>CABTYW010000023.1 GCA_902489135.1 uncultured Synergistaceae bacterium | reverse complement strand
TCCTGCACGTCGAATCAAAGAGGAGATCCTTTCGTTGTACTCGCTGAGAGAAACATGCATTTCGTTTTTGCCATGCTCTTTATAGTGCGAAAACATGGCGGCACGTTTTATGCCATCGCCGCCCTTTGCTTTTTTCCATGCTGTCAAATGCCTGCCCCAATGGCATTTCATGGCATAATCAAGCAGCTTGGGCAGTTCTTTATGTGGAACTTCGCCGTCGATGGCCCACTGCGAGACTTTTTCGGGGTACTCGAGAGGCGGAAAATAGGCAACTGTCGTCGATCGGCATCGGAAGTGATAGGGCGGTAGCCCGATTCCTTCATTGATCAGATCTGATGTTTTGCTCGTCATTGGCACTTTTTTATCATCGTTGAACATGGGCTGGGCGGCTTTCATGGCGTTGGCGTCGTGCTGTTGAGCCGCGCGAAGGATTCGATCGCGCTGCCGCGACAGGGCCTTGACGGGGATGGTGCGACCGTGCATGGAGCGGCAGATCTGTGTGGTGTGAGCGTCCAGCACCGCCACGACCTGTACGTACTCGACGCCTGCTTCCTCGTAGCCCGATACGCGACCGAGTTCATTGGTGCGAGCCACCCAGTGATCAGCCAGTAGGTTGAAATATCCCTTCATCTTCGGCTCAGCAAGTTGCGTTAAGCTGTCTTCCAGATGTTCGGCCAACTGTAGCCGCGTCGCGCCACTTTCGTAGTATGCCCACAGCGATCTTCTGATGGCATCGGAGGCAAAACGGTCATATCCTCTGCCGATCCAATATAACCCGTCCTCGCGCAGCAGATCAATTGCTGACAGATCGGGGGCCTTCAGCGCAAAATCAATGCCAACGCCGTGCAAACCATGTTGATAGGAATTTGAAATCCTTCGGCAACAGGGCGCCGGGCTGCTTCCGCAAGTCCGACGCCCAGATATTTTGCCGCCTTTTCTTCAATTCTGTCGACGTCGTCGGACGTCGCCGCGGTACGTTCGCCCAGCGCACGGACTTCGGACAGCAGTTCCATCAACAGCGCCCGTGTCTGCCGATTCCAGCATTTACTCAGAGCTGTCTTCAGAAGCTCCGCCAACTCCTCAAGCGTTCGTTCCGATTTGAGCACACTGAGATTATACAGCAGCGGAGCCTTTTTCACCTGTATCGCCTTTCTTGGGCTCGCCGGGGAAGCTCTCCCGTGTCCGGCAGATGTACCGGCAGTTCGGACAGGTGCGAACACGGATAACCTCATTCCCGCGGTCGTCAGTATGTGCAACATTGAGCCTCGCGTGACATTTCGGACAGTTCACGGTTCATCCTCCTATCGTCAAGATGTTTCTTCGCGTCAACACCCGCCGCTGTCCTGCGGCATCCATCACTGACAGCGCCAGTGCCCAGAACAGGTCGGCGTGCTTGATCTCCTCATTGCGGTCGGTGTCGTAGGTAAACCCCTTTTCCGTGGGCTTGCGCCGGATCGCATGCAGTTGCATCGTCAGATCTCGGTCGTTGGGGATGCGTATCCGGCGTCCCTCGAACAGTTTTTTCACGCCTAATGCCAGCTGTTCCTTGATTTCCCGCGTAAACCAGATCCCAGACACCTTGCCGGGGTAGCGCATCTGTAGATTTTCAGCCATTTGCGCTCCAATCCCAGTGCGGTCAATGCGCATCTTTCGGATTCTGTATATCTCGAACAAAGAACCGATATAATCTTCCTGAGCTTGGAATGACATTTTATCCAGCGTATCCATGTGTCGTACCCAGACTTCCTGTTCTTTTTTCTCGCCGCGCAACTCCGACAGGATCACTGCCGTCAGGTCGCGATAGCGTCCGATGTCCGTGCCGCCGTTGAGTTCCGCCGACGTGTTCATGTCCAGCGCGTCATCGCGAAAAGCGTCGCGCACTTCGGCAGGTGACAGCAGAGACATTTTATCGGCGAAGAAACGGCACTCGTAGGCCTGTGCAAAGGTCAGCGCATCGAACAGATCACGCAATTCTTCGAGGTCTACACGGTGTCCGTCGGCAATGGCGCGGTAAATGTCCACTTTATGGCGACTGAAGCGCGGATATTTGCTCGGCTGGGTCCAAATCTCACCGAAGCGGTCGTACTCTGTGTAGGGTGTGCTCGTTATCGTCAAGCGTTTCTTGCCGACAGTGATTGCCGGCACCACCGCCAGCCACATTTTGGCCGGAGCCATGTGCCATGCGTATTCGCCCAGGTAGACATCGCCTGTGTATCCTTGTACTGTACGCCAGTTGCACGGGAGAAAATAGCCTGTGCTGCCGCCGGGGAAGATGATATTTCCCTTGTCTTCCAAGTATTCCACACCTAGATCGTTGCACCATTTTATGCAGTAGTTGCGGACAATCTCCGACTGATCCTGTGAAGCCGAAACCACAATTTGATTCTCTTTGCGCGTCAGCGCTCCCAACAGAACTTCTGCACCCAATGAATAGGAAAATCCTGTCTGGCGTGCTTTCAGACAGATACGAAATCTCGCCTCATCTTGCACGAACTTCCGTTGATAAGGATAGAGTTGATCGAGGATCCTCGTTCTGATGTCGCCGATTGTTTGAACGGATAACGAAGGCATTTTATGACGTCGTGTTCCTCTCAGCCGTCCCTTGGGAACCGACTGTTCCATGCGGCGAATCGCTTTTGACAATTTATCGACCTTGCGCAGCTGAGCGTCGCTCAGTTCGCCGGAGTCGGCGCTGATGGCTGCCATTTTCTCTTTGAGATGCTGCACCGAACTGTCGGCCTCGCCGACGTCCCAGTGATAGCGATGTCGCCATGCGTTGATCGTGTCGGGGTTGCAGCCTACCTTTGCAGCGATTTCCAGCGCACTGTGGCCGGACAGCCAGAGCCGCTGCGCTTCCTTTTTAACTTTTTCGCTGTATGCCACAGCCCTTCTCCTTCCGCGCGCCGTATCCGCCGCGCTTCAGTTTTTCCAAAGCCGTAATCAGATAACGCGCTTGAGATACTGTGAGCCATGCAATCATGCCGACGTTTGTCACTTTTTCGCAGAACTTGTTCATTGTCGTTTCCGGCCAGCCCAGCTCGCGGCGGCGTCGCGGACGCCCCGCGCCAGAGCCGCCTGTTCGAACTGAACGCTGGTGAAGCGCTCAGGCAGGCGCACCCAGCGGAAGATGTCGGCGTCGCCGCCGCGGCAGATTTTGTCGGGCAGATAGGCGCGCACGAAGCGGCTGCGCTCGCCGGTGTGACGGCGGTGAGCGGCGGCGATGCTTTCGAACTGGCCGGAGGCGATGACGCGGGCGGCCAGTTCTGCCATCATTGGCACGACGCCAACATTCAGACTGTAAAGCGCGCCGGCGGCGCTGTCAGCGGCACGTTTCACGGCGCATTCCACGTGGGCGGCACGACGGCCAGGCCGGAAATCAGTCTTGATTCCCATATCGACAAGCTGGACGCCGCGCAATTCGGCGTTAAAGAAGTCGCTCTGAACGTCAGCGGCGGCAGCGAGAAAATGCGCGTCGAGCTCACAGGGCTTACCAAAGGGAACGCCTCCTTCGGCGGAGGCGGAACTGTCACGCTGCCCGGCACGCGCCGTTCGTCGCTCGACCTGCGTTTTGACGTGGAAAAAATGGCGCTGACGGAAATTCTGCCCAACACAATGAAATTCGCCGGCGACGTGACGGCGGCCGTTTTCGTCAAAGGCTCCGCGGCAGACCCCGAAATGAACGCCGAGCTTGAAAGCGAAGAAATTCAGATCGACGCTTCAAAATCGCGAAGCCCCAGGCTTCAGCCGCATTCAGAGGCGGATGCGCCACGGTGAAGGCTTCAGTCGCACTGGGCGATCGCCGCCCCGAAATTACGTCCTCGCTCGATTTCAGAAAAGGACTGAAAGGCGTGTTTGACGTCGCGGCGCCCTCCGTTCACGTTGACGCTCTGGATCCGTCCCTGGCCGGTGTCGTCGATGGGCGAATTTCCCTGTCCGCCCACGGCAACGTCAACGGCGGCGATATCAGCCTGAACGGGAAGCTTACGTCTCCCCTTCTCACCGCCGCGCAGACGCCGGTAAGCAATCTGTCGATCCCGTTCTCCTTCAGACAGAACAAAGTGGCTGTCCCCGGCGGACAGTTCGAAGTCGGCGGCGGCGCATTCCATTTGAAAGCGAACGGAGATCTGAGCAAAGGCGTCTATGAAGTGCAGCTGGATGGCCGAACATTGACCTGAACCGCCTTGCGGCTCTATTTGCGCCTCCCGCCCAGATCGCCGGAAACGGCGAAGTCAATTTTCGGGGCAAAGTCCGCTCCGGCCTGACCACACTGCTTCAGGGCGACGGCCGGATCCGCGTGAAAGACGTCGTCGTTGACAAGTTCCCCGGCCAGCTTGCCGTCACAGGCAAAGACCCGTTCAAGATCCAGCGCGGCAACGTGTTTTTTACTGTCAACGACGGCGAAGTCTTCGTCCTGCCGGGCAGCGCCATCACCGCATGGCCCGACGACCATTTTTTTCACTTCGTTTCCTTCACGGGCACCGTCTGGAAGTGTGAACGCACACTTCCCCAGCTGGATCCGGCCATGCTCCCGCCAGATCTCCTGCAGCGCGCTGACAACGTGTATCACATGCTTTTCAGCGGCAGCGTCAACGTGCGCGTTCTGAACGGCCTGCTGGGCGGCCCTTTGCCATATGGAAACAGCGGTGTTATAATTTTTTTATCAATAATTTAAGATTTTCGCGTTCCTGATTTATCGACAGGCGCCCCAGCCGGCGCGTCGCTTCGCTGTTGACAATTGAACTTATTCGTCTTTTAAAACCAGAGGAGGAAAAAAGATGAACGGCACCCGTTTTTTCATCGCGGCGTGCGCGCTGGCGTTTGCGCTGGACGCGCCGTCTTTCGCGGCTCAGGCGCCTCGCAGCCGCGTCGATCAGGCAGATTTTTACGTCAAAGAGTTCGAGAAAGAAGTTCAGCGGGAACGCGGCGGGCAGAAGAGCGTCTACCGCTCGCAGCGCGACGCGCTGACCCGCGTGCAGGAGCTGAAAACCCAATACCCCGACGATGAGGACGTCGAAGCTCTGTTTCAGCGCGTCAAGACGGCGCTGATGCAGTCAAAGGGCAGCTATATGCAGATCACGCCGGCAATGTTCGCCTACAAAAAAAACGAAGAACAGCTGCGCCAGACCGTCTGGGCCGCAGGGCAGAAAGCGTGGGATGAGGCCATCGCCAAAGCGAAAGCCTCCGGCTCTTTCCTCGAAAAAACTTTTCCGGCTCCCGATTCGGCAAAAACCGCCGAATCCGAAGCGAACGGACTTTTCGTCGTGCTCGACGACGTCCAATACCCGGCCAATCAGTTTTACGGCGTAACGGGAGAATACATTCATGTCGGCAAGCCTTCGAGCGGCTATTACTTTGTGCAGATCAATTCGCGTAGCTGGCTCGGCCCCTACGAGGCTGTCAAACGTTACCGCCGCTCCGTCGATTCCTCGATGATCGACGTGCCGAAGTGGACGCTGCTCGGCAAAATCACGGGACTGACCGCGGAAATTCCGCAGGCCGGCGAAGAGAAGATCGGCGCGTTCCAGTACGGTTGGATCGTGACGCCCGTCGCTTTGATGGTTCCCGATCATGTCGCGGCGTTTTACAACGCCGAAGCCGAAACTTCCGGCTCTTTCGCCGGCGAAGACAAGGTTAACGCGATAAAAAGCGGCTGGTACACCGTCACCTCGATCCCCGACGACGTGACGCCGGAGCGTCTGTGCGAGATTTTCATGACCGCCATCAAGGAGAAAAATTACGACCTCTATCTGGACTGCATCAGTCCCGAGCGCCGTAAAAGCGACACGGGCAAGGATCGTCTGCGCTACCATTGGGATCTTCATCAGGAACGCTTCCACCAGCAGTACGTCCACGCCACGTTCGGCACGGCAAAAATCAGCGTGCTCAAGGGCTTTGACGACAACAACGACCTGGAAAACTTCTTTCTGGACGAGATACAGCGAAAGACGCTGCAGCACATCGGCGGCACAAAAGTCGAACAGGCGATTGTCGAGGCCTCGGCCTGGGACGAAAACGGCAAACAGGTCGGCTCGCCCGTGCCCCGCAAGCTGCGCCGCCGCGGCGGCGGGCGCTGGTATATCGACGAATACGAACCTCGCTTTTAACGTCCCTCAAAAAAGGAGATGGAAACGATGAAAGGCAGTTTGAGATTTTCCGCCGCGCTGCTGGCCTTCGCCGCTTTAAGCGCCGCCGCCTTTGCCGTGCCCGGCGCGCCCGCCGGGACGGAATCGCAGAGCGGCAGAAAAGCCGTCACGCTCACGCTCAAGGGAATCGAAGACGAGTACGCGCGTCTGCTCGCGCAAAGAAACCTTATCATTCACGACGAACAGATTTTTTACAAGCCGGGGAAGTCTGACGCCATCAAAGAGGCCGCCGATTTCTATCAGGAAATCGCCTGCGGGAATTTGCCGCAGAACTTCGATCAAATGCAGGCTCCGGTCGCTCTCAACCGCACCAGAGACTTGTTCAACGCCCTGTGGGTATACGACGGAGAGCTGAATTACCGCCCCAACATGGCCGCCCTCTTCAACGCCATTCTGTACAGGCACGTTGTCCGCCGGGTGATGCAGGTCAACACCGCCGTCAAATGGTACGAATCGCGCGGCAAAGACATCGTCGATGCATTCTGGTCTATCGACCGTGGCTGTTCGTTTGTGACAAAGGCCGCCATGAGCGTCGTCCAGGGACGCCAGCCGGAGGGAATGCGCGATTCGCTCGTAGAGCCATGGGCCGTCTCCGGACGTGAATTGCTCGAAGCTTCAGGGCTGCGGAAATGGTTCCGCAGCGACGGCTCCCTGGCCGCCGCTGCGCGCGACATTGTCGATCTCGACCGCAAGAACAAAGCCCTGAGCGCTGAACTTCTGGATATTATTTCGGGCGACCTTAAGGAAACGCGTGCGCTTTTCGAGGCCGCGGTGAACAGCGGCAAGGCCATGCGGGCGCGCGTCGGAAAATTCCCCGCCGCCGGCGACATCGGCGCGATTCTCGACGCCGACGCGCAGATTCTCGCCAGAGTTCAAGCCCTGCTCGACGAAGGCGAGGAGGCGATCAAAAAGCTGCAGGACAAAAGCGGCATGCCGGCGCTGCTGAGGTCGGGCGGACGCGCGCCCCTGCCGGCGCTCAATGAATCTTATACGGCGTACCTGCAGAACACGGTTTTCCGCGAACAGGTGGTTCGCCGTTGGAAAGAAGCGACCCTCAGCATCATACAGAGCCGAGCCGCAAACCTGCTTGTCAGCGGACAAAGGGAAAAAATCGAAAAATTCATGATGACGTGGTAGGCGTCGGCGAGTGGGCGCGCGGCATGTCGCGTTCCCCTCGCCGCCTGACTTTTAAGGAGCGAACGCTTATGACAAATTCTTGGAAATCCAGCGCCGTCGCGCCGGAGATGGAGGGGCGGCAATACCACATTCAATGCGCGCCCGGCGACGTGGCGCCTTACGTCATTCTGCCCGGCGATCCCGGGCGCACTGATCTGATCGCCGCGACGTGGAACGAACAGCGTTTCGTCGCCAGCAACCGCGAGCACCGCACCTTCACCGGAAAGACCGGCGGCGCGCCCATTTCCGTCACATCGACGGGCATGGGCGGCCCCTCGACGTCCATCGCCGTGGAAGAACTGCTCCGCATCGGCGCCGACACGTTCATTCGTCTTGGCACCTGCGGCGTCATTCAGGAAAATATCGCCTGCGGCGATCTGATCATCAATACGGCGGCCGTGCGCCACGACGGGGCCAGCAATCTCTACGTGGAAGACCGCTATCCGGCCGCCGCCGATCACGAAGTGACTCTGGCTCTGATCGAAGCCTGCGAAGAACTCGGTCTGACCTATCACGCCGGCATCACCTGCTCCACCGGCTCCTTCCACTGCGGACAGGGACGCCCCGGCTATCGGGGATACCTCCAGTCGTCCTTCGAAAACATTGTCGAAGACATGCGCCGCGCCCGCGTGCTCAATTTCGAGATGGAGGCGGCCACGCTTTTCACGCTGGGCGGTCTGTACGGTTTCCGCAGCGGCTGTCTCTGCGTGGCCGTGGCCAACCGCATCACCAACGAAATGGTTTCGGTTCCGATCGAACCGGCCGTGAAAGCCTGCAACCGGGCCGTTCAAATTCTCTGCGCCCGCGACGTGAAAAAGCGCGCCGCCGGTAAAATGTATTGGACGCCGCGTCTCGGATAAGCGCGCCCGGCCTTTCAAAAAAAACGACGGCGCCAGCAGCAACAGGGGTTTGTCGAAGAAATGTTCCACGTGGAGCATTTTCTCGCCCTGCCCTTTGCTCCCGGTGACACTCAGTGGCTATTTTCACGGAAAGTGAGTATTTTTGAAGTCGATTTTTTAGCATGGAAAAGAGCACCTGAGATCTTGTCGTTGCTGGTCTCAGATGCTCTTTTATTATTGCTCATTTCGTGACAATAAATGTCAGTGGTTCTTCCGTTTTTTCCGTTTTCTCACGGATTTTACGTTCTTATCGGTTCGGCCGTTTGAAGACGTTTGAGAATAAATAATTTGAGGATTTTGAAATATGCTGTGAGGTTGCAGTAGGTGCTGTTTGAATTTGCTGACGTAAATCTTCATTTGAAGGATGGAGTGAAAAATAATGGGCATATTAGTAAGTAAAGGTAGAATTTGACGCCGAAATTTTGGCTGTGAAAAATCACTTCAAAGGCGATTATTTTGTAGAAGGGCAGAATACTTCGTGAGCGGTTCAAATAGTTTGTTTTATGAGTTCTGACACGTCAACAGTTTCCTGACATTTCAAGAAAATCGCTGATAAGAATGGAAGTCCGCTTTTATTCTGAATGGTTATGCTTTTCGAATTGCCTCTTCCGGGGTCGGCCAGAACCACCAATGACTTTTAGGTATCATCCTGCCAAGAATTTTTTCGGCTTCCGCTCTGTATTCGGCCCAGGTGAAGTCGCCTCCTTTGGTCATGAGGAATCGCTCAAAGAAGACGCCGCGCTTTCGATATTCTTCCCAATCCTTCACTGTAAAATCTAAGTAACTGCGAGGCTTCTCTGATAGCTCATCACGATTAAATAAGAGCCCTGAAACCAGTGTCGGCATGTCAACGCCTTCGTCCATGCGGAGATATTCGGGGCTATCTTCACTATAGAGCCACCACATATCATATTTGAGTAATTGACAGATCAGATTTTCTTTTGAGAAGTCTTCAAGGCAGAAGTCTTCCTTGTACTCTTGAAGAAGCTTTTCAACATGGCTGTCCAACTTTTCCTCACTCCTCTCATTTCCGTAAGCGGCAGGACGATCTGAGTTGTGGCGCGAGGCTTGAATTTATTTCGTTTAAAAAAACTGGCAATCGTCTGGCCTTCTAAAGACAGAACCAACAGTTCCTTACTCTTTGCGTCGTAGAAAGCAAGCTGCGGATGAGACTGTGTTTTGCTTTCAAGAAGCAAGTAAACATCTCGTCCTGCACGTCGAATCAAAGAGGAGATCCTTTCGTTGTACTCGCTGAGAGAAACATGCATTTCGTTTTTGCCATGCTCTTTATAGTGCGAAAACATGGCGGCTTTTCTATCGGCACAGCGGCCTATCAGACGCTACAGCTTTCCGCTTCTTATCCATGGGGCTCGACGGCTCGCTTTGCCAACTCGCCGGGGTATCAGGCAACGGGGCTCGAAGAACGGCACATCTCGCTCTCTGGTACGATTTATCCAACTTTTCGCGGAGACGGAAGCCTGGTTTGTCTGCGTCTAATGGCGCCAGCCATGACGCCGTTGCCGATGGTTGATGGGCGCGGACGTTATCTAGGGCTGTGGATAGTCAAAAGCGTCAACGAGACACGGTCACTGCTGTTCAACGACGGCACACCGCGCAAGCAGGATTTTACAATGGAGCTGGAACGCTATGGTACAGGATACGTCGGTTACACTCCGCACCATTGAGGGTGACCGCCTCGATCTGCTCTGTTGGAAACACTATGGCAGCTTGGCAGGACGGGTGGTTGAACAAACGCTTGAGGCTAATCCGGGAATTGCTTCGTACGATGAACTGCCATCGGGACTTTGGATCTCGCTGCCTGTGGTCGCGGCTGAGCCGCTGGAGCGGACACTGTGGTAGCGCGCTGGACATCGGCGCTGAAGCTAGAAGTGGCATCGGTGGATATTACAGATAAGGTCTCGTTAAACGCCCTTTCGTTTGTCTACAGCGATTACGAAGAGGACGACGCCGATAGCATTTCCTTCACACTGTTCAACACCCCGGCTTTCGCGGTGCCCTGTCGAGGCGATGCCGTAGCGGCGTGGATCGGTTGGAAAGAAACCGGCCTGCGCTTTCTCGGTTGTTTTATCGTCGATGAGATCTCGGTCAAATTAGCAGGTGGCGGGACTCCGGCCTCAATGTCAGTCACAGCCAAGTCGGCAGACTTCAGCAAGGGCGCTGGCAAGATAAAACGCAGCCGGCAATGGGAGAACGTCTCGCTGTCGGGCATTGCCGCCAAGATTGCGGCGGAAGAAGGTTGCGCAAGCAAAACGGTCGGCGTATCGCTCGTCTATCAATCAGTCGCACAGAGCAACGAGAGCAATCTTCATCTGTTACGGCGCCCATGTCATGAAGCTGGGCTGCGGTTCAGCGTCAAGGATCGAACGTTTGTCATCGCCGCGCCGGAGGCAGATCTACGCGGCACAGCAACACTTATGGCGACGGAAGTCTCTTCAGGCTCTTTCACCTTTGCCGACCGTGGGCGCTACGGCTCCGTCACGGCCCGATGGTGGAACGCAGAACTGGTACGGGAACAGAAGGTGACTGCAGGCAGTGAAACGCCCGTCTACACAATCCGCAAGACCTTTCAATCGACGGAGGAAGCTCGAACTGCCGCTCAGAACAAACTGACGGAGTTGCAACGCGGTCGAATCGAAGGCACAGTAACATTGATGGGACGCGAAGATCTCCTTGCTGGAAGCATTCTCACTCTTGCAGGTTTTTCACCCAACCAGATCAATGGCGACTATAAGATAACAAATTGCATCCACAACATCTCGCCAAGCACAGGGTTTATGACGATGCTCAGGCTCGAAACTATTCTAAAAAGTAATAAATAAGGGGATCGTCAGCAGATAGTTTTGCCAGCGATCCCTTCACATTTATTGCTCACTTCGTGCAAATAATTTCTCATTTCAAGTGAAAATTGCCATTACTCTCCGTGGCGGAATACCATAGAGTCTCCGCGAAAATCTTCTGAAAAAAGTGTCTAGATGAAGTGATTTTCGTGACAAAACGAAAGGAGATCGTAATATGACTCAGAGAAAAAATGAAGCCGTTGGAACCGTAATGGGTGGAGCAGGTGGCGCTGCTTTGGGAGCAAAGCTTGGAACAAGCATAGGAGTTGCGTTGGGACCTCTCGGAGCCATTGCCGGGACGATTCCGGGGGCCGTTATCGGCGGCCTTATTGGAGGGTTGACGGGGAACAAAGTCGGTACGGAGATGGACCGCGAAAATGAGTTCATTGTAACGCTAAAACCAAGAGAGCCTTGCGGGAGTCCCTGTTCTATGGGCCTCACGCTCTTTAGTATGCTGCTGTCGCTTGTTTGAGGGAACTTCATCGCGGTGCGGAATGCCTGTGACAGAGCTGTTCTTGTTGGAGTCGGTATGTTGTGCGTGGCGTGACGCACTAAAAGCGCGCAGAAGACATCTTCTTACTTTGAAGATTCTTCTGCGCGCTTGTTTTATAGAGTTAGTGGCGGGTGCGTCTCCATCGGGCGCAGGCTTCCACGAAATTTTTGGCCGCCTGGGGGCAGCCGGCGAAGTGGAGGTGCAGATAGGACGCGACGACGGCGTCATTGGCAAATCCCGCGTTTTTCGCCTCTCCCGTGCGCTTTCTCGTGATGCGCCACGCCGTGGAATTTGCGGGGGCGTCACGCTCCGGTTCCGACGAGGAGAAATGGAACTCGTGTCCGCGCACGGTCATACCCGCCGCTCCGAGAACGGTGCCGCGCAGCAGCTGAGCTTCCACGTAGCCCACGGTTTGAAGCCGGGAATTCATGTGACACCGTGCGGGAACGATGCCCGCCATGGGAAAAATTTTCCCGTTGAAGTCGGCGATGCTGCGCGTGAGATACATGTATCCGCCGCACTCGGCGTACATGGGCAGACCCGAAGCGGCCGCGGCGGCCATGGAGCGCCTCATGGGAGCGTTTTCCGCCAGCTCCGCGGCGAACATCTCGGGAAATCCGCCGCCGAGGACAAGGCCGTCGCAGTGGGGAAGTTCGCAGTCGTCCAGGGTGCTGAAAAAGGTCAGCCGCGCTCCGTCGCGTTCCAGTTCTGCCAGGCTTTCGGGGTAGTAGAAGGAAAAGGCCCGATCGCGGGCGACGGCAATGACGGCTTTTTCAGGTTCTGTTTTTTCTTCGCGGACGGGAACTTCCAGGGCGGGCGCCTCGTCGGCGACGTTCATCAGCGCCTGGAGATCCACGGAGCGTTCGACCTGTTCCACGAGGGCGTCGAAGGTTTCGTCCTCGTTTTCGTCGGCAGGCAGCAGGCCGAGATGGCGTTCCGAAATGCCGAAACGGTCGTCGCGCGCCAGCGCTCCCAGCACGGGAATTCCCAGCGGACTCAGCGCTTCGGTGATGAGCCGCCGGTGGGAGTCGGAGCCGAGGCGGTTCAGAATGACGCCGCGCAAATTTACGCCGCGGTCGTACTCACGAAAGCCCAACGCCAGTGCCGCGGCGCTTTCTCCCATGGATTGGGCGTTGATGACCAGCACCACGGGAGCGCGCAGAAGTTTTGAGATCTTGGCGGTGCTGCTGACGCCCCCGCGGCCGCCGTCGTAAAGCCCCATGACGCCTTCGATGACGGCTCCGCGGGAGGAGCCGGCGCTTTGGGCGAAAATGCGCACCATGGTCTTTTCATCGGTGAGCCAGGTGTCGAGATTGTGGGCGGTTCTTCCGGCGGCACGGGACAAATACCCCGGGTCGATGTAGTCGGGGCCGACTTTGAAGGGCTGAAGGGAAAGACCGCGCCGCTTCAGCGCCGCCAGTATCCCGCAGGTCAGCGTCGTCTTGCCCGAGCCGCTCTGCGCGGCGGCAATGACAAGTCGTGGAATTATTCGCAGCTGTGGCGTCATGACGTCATCTCCCGTTCATCTCGGCGAAGGGGCTTTGAACTGAAAACCGCGCGAGGCCGCCCAGGCCTTTGCTTCCGACGGTCAAAGCCTTTCCCTCGGCATCCGTCACGTTAAAAGGCAATGCCGCCCTCGCGCAGCCAGCGGGCCACGTCCATGGCGGAGTAAGTGATAATCACGTCGGCGCCGGCGCGGGCAAGGCAGTACATGGCTTCGGACACGGCACGTTTTTCGTCGATCCATCCGTTGGCCGCTGCGGCCTTGATCATGGCGTATTCGCCGCTGACGCAGTAGGTCCCCACGGGGACGGAACAGCTCTCTTTTACGGCGCGCAGCACGTCCATGTACAGCAGACCGGGCTTGACCATGACCATGTCGGCTCCCTCTTCAATGTCGATGCGCGCCTCTTTCAATCCTTCACGGACATTGCGGGGATCCATCTGGTAGGCGCGGCGGTCGCCGAAGGCGGGGGCGGAACCGGCGGCGTCGCGGAAGGGGCCGTAGAAGGCCGAGGCGTATTTGACGGCGTAGGAGAAAATAATTTTGTTCTCCATGCCGGCGGCGTCAAGCCCCGCTCTGATGGCCGCCACGTGACCGTCCATCATGTCCGACGGCGCGACAATGTCGGCTCCCGCGGCGGCCTGAGAGACGGCGATGCGCGTCAGGTATTCCAGCGTTTCGTCGTTGTCCACCTCCGTGCCGCGGAGGATGCCGCAGTGTCCGTGGCTGGTGTACTCGCACATGCACACGTCGCCGATGAAGACGACGTGGGGGAATTCTTTTTTGCCGATGCGCAGCGCCTGCTGAATGACGCCGTCGTCGGCCCACGCGCCCGTGCCCTTTTCGTCTTTGTGATCGGGCAGTCCGAAAAGCAGAACCGAGCTGACGCCCGACCGGGCCATCTCCTCAAGGACGCGGGGGAAGGTGTCGGGACTGTAACGCTTTTGTCCGGGCAGAGAGGGAATGTCTTCGACGATGTTTCGGCCTTCACGGATGAATACGGGGTAGATGAGCATGTCGGGGCTGAGGCGCGTCTCCGCCGCCATGTTGCGGATTTCGGGCGAGATGCGCAGTCTTCTGGGTCTAACGATCATTTTTTATAGTGCTCCTTTAATGTGGCTGCAAGATGTTCCAACGTGGCTTTGGGGGCAATGCCGATATCTTTAAATCCCTGACGCCGCGCTTCGGCGGCGGTTTGTTCTCCGATACAGCACGCATAAGGCACGCTGAGATCGGGACAGGCTTGCCTGAAAGCTCTGACGGTTGAGGCGCTGGTGAATACGACGGCATCGGCATCCCGCGGCACAAAGGGAGCGGGGAGAATTACCGTGCGATACAGAGCGACTTCGGTGAACGGCGCGCCATGGCGTTGAAGCTCTTTTGTCAGTTCGGGCGCGCCGTCGAGGGCGCGGAACAGAAGAATTTTCTCGCTCCCGGCCCGCTCCGCCAGTTCTTTTGCCAGGTGGAGTCCGTCGTAGACCTGAGGGATCAGGTCTACGCACAGTCCGCGGTCGGTCAGCGCTTGTGCCGTGGCCGGCCCGACGGCGGCAATTTTGGCCGTCCCCATGGAGCGTACGTCGCGGCCTTCGTGCGCCAGACGGGAAAAGAAACATTCCACGCCGGTGACGCTGGTAAAGGCGATCCATGAGGCGTCCAGCGGCGGGAGGGCTTGATCCAGCGGCAACGTTTCAATGACGGGCAGCTCCACCACCTCGGCGCCGAGATCGCGCAGCATTCGCGAAAGTCGGCCCTGCCTTTTCCGCGGGCGCGTGATGACAATCTTGACGCTTCGGAGAGGAAGCGTATCGTGCCAGTCCAGGGTTTCGCCCAGGTCGGCCACGGCGCCCACAACGATCACCGCCGGCGGCGTCAAGCCCAGCTGCGCGGCTTTTTCGGCAAAATTTTCAAGCTCGCCCGTGAGGCGTCTCTGCCGTGACGTGGTGCCCCATTGGACGGCGGATACGGGCGTTCGGGGCGCCAGGCCTTCCTTCAGGAGGCGGCTGCAAATTTCCGGAAGAGATGAAACGCCCATGAGAAAGACCAGCGTGCCGCCCAGCTGTGCCAGAGCGGCGTAATTCTGCTCGGCGATGCCGCCTTCCCGGGTGTGCGCCGTAATGATGTGCAGCGAGTTGGCGCGGCCGCGATGGGTCACGGGAATTCCGGCACATTCGGGCGCGGCGATGGCCGATGTCACGCCGGGAATGACTTCGCAGGCGATGCCATGGGCGCAAAGCTGCTCCATCTCCTCGCCTCCGCGGCCGAACAGGAAGGGGTCGCCGCCTTTGAGGCGGACGACTTTTTTGCCTTGCAGCGCCTGGTTGACGAGGATTTTTTCTATTTCTTCCTGCGGCACGGGGTGACAGCCGCCGGATTTTCCCACGTTGATGCGTTGGGCCTGTGGCGGAATGAGCGACAGGACGCCGTCGCCGGCCAGGCGGTCGTAGACCACCACATCGGCGCATTCAAGAACTTCGCGCCCGCGGCAGGTCAGCAGTCCCGCGTCTCCGGGCCCTGCGCCTACGAGCCAGACTTTACCGGGTGTCATGATTTCACCTCAACTCACTGAGAATTTTCTGTGCCAGTTTTTCACCGAGCTTTTCCGCTTCTTTTCTTTCACCGACGATGGCGGCACGGCGAAAAAAGCTTCGCTCTTCGTCGGCGAAAAAACCGCGAAGCCGCATTTCGCTTCCCGAAACTTCGGCAAAGGCGCCTACCGGTGCGGCGCAGCCGCCGCCGAGGGCTTTTGAGAAGCTTCGTTCCGCCGCGGCGCAGTCCGCCGCGGCGCAGTCCGCGATACTGTCAATCCACGGGGCGTACTCGCCGCCCTCTCGCCCCTGGCAGGCGAGAATGCCCTGTCCCGGTGCCGGGACGATTTCATCGGGAGAAAAGATGCGGCTGATTCGCCCCTCGAGGCCGAGCCGCTTCAGTCCGGCGGCGGCCAGGATCAGCGCCGAAAAGAGGCCGTCGTCCAGTTTTCTCAGGCGAGTGCCCACATTGCCGCGCACGGGCTCAATGTCGGCGTCGTGGAAAAGCTGCCGGGCCTGAAGCCGTCGGCGCGCCGACGAACAGCCGATAAGGCGCACCTCTGTTTCTCCTTTTTCGTTTTGGGGCAGAACCAGCACGTCCCGGGGGTCTTCACGCCTGAAACAGGCGATGACGGGAAGGCGGGGATCCTGTTGGGCGGGCATGTCCTTCAAACTGTGGACGGCTACATCGACGGCGCCGCTGAGCAGCGCGTCTTCCAGTTCCTGAGTGAAAAGTCCCTTGATGCCTCTGGGGTCGGAAGCCTCGGAAAAGGGTTTCATGGTGACGTCTCCCGAGGTGGTCATGGGGACGATCTCGAGAGTGTACTCGGGATGGGCCCGTCCGACGGTTTCCATGATCAGGCGGGTTTGTGCCAGAGCGAGTTCGCTTTTTCGCGTTCCAAATCGGATGGTTTTCATTGTCCGCCGGCCTCTTCTTTTTGTTTTTGCAGTTCTTCCGCGACGAGCCCGGGCCATATCCCGCGGAGCCTGACTGCCAGACGGCGGGTCAGATCGGGGGACAGTCCCGCCGTGGTTACGGCGGCGGCAGCCTGCGAATTGCCGATGAGCGCCGGAAAGTAAAAAGTTCCTTCGGCGGCGTTGTCGGCGACGCTGACGGGAATTCCCCGGGCTTTGGCTTCTTCGGCGACGGCGCGGTTCACGTCGCGGCGGTCGGTGGCGGCCACGGCAAGACAGGCGCCCTCCAGATCGCCGTCTCTGTAGTCCCGATCTATTCTCAGGATTTCCAGGTCTTTCCAGTCGCCTCGAAATTCCGGCGCGATGACGCGGATTGACGCGCCGCAGCGGGCAAGTGTCCGTGCCCGTCGCAGCGCTACGGCCCCGGCGCCCACCAGAACGGCCGTCTTCTTTTCCAAGGGAAGAAACAGAGGAAAAGGCGGCGGCACGGGGAGTTTCAGCGCCCTCCGCAGCTGCAAAAGCGCTTCTTCAGGCGTCAGCCCCGCTTCGTCGGGCCTTCCGATGACGATGACGCGGGCGCCCGCTTCACGGGCGGCCGAGAGTTTTTCCTTCATGCCTCCCGCGTCGCCGCCGTCCTTGGTCACAAGAATGGAGGTTCCCGTTGCGGCAAGCATCTGGCGGTTCATCTCGGCGGTAAAGGGCCCCTGCATGGCCATAAGGTGGCCGGCGTCGTAGCCCAGCGCCTCGCACTGAGCGATGACCCCTGAAGTGGGAAGCACGCGGGCGTAAAGGCGCCGACGGGCGTCGGTGACCGACGTGAAGGCGGGCAGCTCTTTGCTGCCCACGGCCAGCAGAACTTTTTCGTCGGAACGGTTCAGCAGTTCCGCCGCCTCAAGCGGCGAGCTGACGACGGTGACGTCGCCGTGCAGAGCAGTCTTGGGGCGGATCACCCGCATGTAGGTTCTGCCTGTTTTTTCGCAGGCGCTTTTGATGTTTTTCGTGACTTCCGCCGCGTAGGGATGCGTGGCGTCCACGACACAGACGGGTTTTTCTCGGCGAAAAAGATCTTCCATGGCCGCCTGGTCAAGGCGTCCCACGCGCACATCCGCATTGCTCAATCCCTCAAGCAGTTTCGCCCCGTAATCGGTGGCGACGCAGCACAGCGCCGGCAGACCTCGCTCAAGGAGGCGGCGGGCTTCCGTGGTGCCTCCGAAAAGAATGATCACGGAAGGTACCCCCGGGGCGTGATGAGCGTTTCGCCACGGCGCATTGTGGCGCTGCTGCCGATGATGACGGTGCAGAACATGTCCAGCTTTTCGTCACGCAATTTTTCAAGCGTGCAAAGACGGCGTTCCTGTCCGTCCCGTCCGACGCTGCGAACCCAGCCGCACGGCGTGCTTCCCTCTTTGTGCTGCAGCAGAATTTCGCAGGCGCGGCGAAGGGTGTCGGGGCGTCCGCGGCTCATGGGATTGTAGAGACAGATGACGAAATCGGCCGTAGCGGCGGCCTCAAGACGGCGGTTGATGACTTCCCGGGGCGTCAAAAGGTCGCTCAGGCTGATCACCGCGAAATCGTGGGTCAGCGGCGCGCCCAGCACGGCGGCCGCCGCACAGGCGGCCGTCACTCCGGGAATGACTTCAACGCAGTCCTGCTCCGACGCCGTTTCCAGCATAATTCCCGCCATGCCGTACACGCCGGGATCGCCGCTTGAGATGAGGCCGACGGTTTTTCCGCTCCGCGAAAGGCGCAGCGCCTCCCGGCAGCGTTCCACTTCGCCTTTCATGGGCGAAGCGATCAGTTCCTTTCGGCCTTGAAAGCGCGAAGCGATGAGATCGATGTAGGTTTTATAGCCGATAATGACGTCGCATTTTTCAAGAGAACGAAGCGCCAGAGGCGTCATCTGATCTTCCGATCCGGGACCCAGTCCGACGACGCAGATCATTGTCCTTCCTCACAGTTTTCTTTAGGGCACATGGCCGATTCCACCTTTGAAGGGTTCATTGGAGCTTGCGGCGCGGGGATGCGCGCCAGAGCGAGGGTGATGCCGGGATACACCGTTTTGCCGCGAAGAAGCGGTCCCATGCCGGAAGCCAGAACGGCGGAGCGTTCGCACACGTTGTCAACGCCCGTGACGGCCAGGACTTTTTCCGAAGCGGAAAATCTTCCCCCAAGCCGCGAGAGCCGGGACGCCGAGTAGGTCTCAAAGGGAATTTTCAGCTCCGCCGCCAGGGCGTTCAGCGCCGGCTCGCCGGCTTTGAGGTCGATGGACGCCAGCTTGTACAGCGACAGAACTGAAACGCCCGCTCCGAGAAGAAAGTCGTCGACGGCGCGGCGCAGCGCGTCACAGGGCGTGTCCTTTTTGCATCCCGCTCCCAACACCAGATTTTTCGGGCGAAGCCACAGCGTTACGGGCCACGGGGCCGGCTGAAGCTGCTCCGTCACGGCGACGCCGATGGGGCGTCCTTCCAGCGCCGCCGACGAAATGTGCTTAACTGCGGTGATGTTTTCGATGGCGCAGTGATGTTCTTTGGCCCACAGGTCAACGGCGCGCACGCCGTGAACGTCGGTGGCCGTGGTGATGACGGGCGTGCCTCCCGTGACGGCCGCCGTTTGGGCCGCCAGTTCGTTGGCGCCGCCCAGATGTCCCGACAGCAGCGAGATGACGTGGCGTCCCCGATCGTCCATGCAGATCACCGCGGGGTCGCGGGTTTTGTCCTTCAGGCAGGGCGCCACGGCGCGCACGGCAATGCCGCAGGCGGATATGAACATAAGGGCGTCGCTGTCCTCAAAGCGCTTTCGGCACCACAGTGAAAGCGGCGCATCCAGGGGCAGGACGACGCCGCCGGCGTATTGAGACGGTGCCCAGAGCGTCCCGCCCAGAACGGTCGAGATCCTTTTGGCAAGGGCAACGCCGTCGCCGGTGAAAGCCAAAATGTGAAGCTTCATTTGGACGCCTTGCGGAAGCCGTGGCTGAAAGCTCCGTCATAGAGCTTTGAGAGACTGTAGCACTTGCCCAGAAAATTTCCCACGAGGATCAGGGCGGTGCTGCGAATGCCTTCCGTCTCGGCCTGCCGGGCGATGTCCGCCAAAGTTCCCCGCAAAATTTTCTGCTCCGGCCACGAGGCTTTATACACCACGGCGGCGGGAGTTTCCGCTTTGAAGCCGCCCCGAAGCAGAGCGTCGCAGGCGGGCTCCATAAGTCCCGACGACAGAAAGAGCGCCATGGACGCCTCGTGAGCCGCCAGAAGTTCCAATTTTTCCCGGGGAGGCACGGGCGTACGTCCTTCCATGCGCGTGATGATCAGGGTTTGACTGACGTCGGGCAGCGTGTATTCCGCCTCAAGAGCGGCAGCGGCGGCGCAGAACGAGCTCACGCCGGGCGTCACGTCGTATTCGATGCGCAGAGCTTTCAGACGGTCCATCTGCTCACGGACGGCTCCGTAAATCGAGGGGTCTCCGGTGTGAAGGCGCACCACGTCGAGGCCGCGCTTTTGCGCCGAGACCATCTTTTCTATCACGTCGTCCAGCGTCATGGAAGCGCTGTTGTAGATCTCGCAATTTTGGGGCGCCCCCTTGAGCAGTTCGGCGTTGACCAGCGAGCCCGCGTAGATGATCATGCCCGCCCGCGAGATCAGTTTTGCCCCGCGCAGCGTGATGAGGTCGGGGGCTCCCGGTCCCGCTCCAACAAAATGAATCATGTCAGCAGCCTTCTTTCCCGGTGGCCGTAAGGCCCGTAAAAATAGTGACGGAGTTTTGAGCCGCCATAATCAGCGTACCGCCGATGGGCTTGGTGCGGCTGACTGCCGTCTGCACCGCGTCGAAATCGGTGAACTGCGGCCCCGAAAGAATATCTGCGGCGGCCGCCAGTGTTTTCAGTGAGACGGCCGAGACGACGACGCGGATCTTTTCGCCCAGTGCCGCCAGGGCGTTGAGCAGCTGCGGCAGTTCGGGGCCGCTGCCGCCCACAAAAACGTGGGTGGGACGGGGCAGCGACGGCAGAACGTTCAAGTTGTCGCCGCAGAAGACTTTAAGATTGTGCCGGTGAAATTTTTTGGCGTTGCGTTCGATCAGTTCCGCCGCTTCAGGATTTTTTTCCACGGCACAGACCAGCCCGTCACTGCAGATCAGCGCGGCGGCCACGGAAACGGAACCGGTGCCGGCGCCCAGATCCCACAGCACGGAATTCTTTTCAAGGCGCAGCTCATCGAGAATTGCCGATCGTACCACCTGTCGGGTCATGGGCGCGGCGCCCCGAATGAATTGGTCGTCAAGAGGACGCCGCACGGGCTTGACCCAAGGCGCCGGGTTTTGGATCATCACCAGAGACAGGTCATCGTAGCTTTTTTGTGCCAGCTCCGACGGACGTCCCAACGTGAGTTTCTGGTCTTCGTAGCTGAGCCGCTCGCCCACGGCAAGGCACAGAAAATCCATGTCGTTGTCGGCCAGGAGCCGGCAGAGACGGGATGGATTCCACCGAGGCCCGCAGAAAAAAAGCGTCTTGGAGTTTCGGTCTGCCGCGTCGAGAATTTTTGCGTCACTGAGGTCTCTGCCGTGTCCCGACAGAATGACGGCGTCGTTCCAGGTGGTTTTCAGCAGCGCGCACAACGTCTGAACGGAGCTGATCCCCGGAAGCACCGTCAGATCTTCGTCGGGAAAACGCCGCACCAGCAGCGGCAACAGACTGTAAATTCCCGTGTCGCCCGACAGAACCACCGCCACCGATTGAAAGGGTAGCGTTTCCTCAATGCGGCGGAAAGCCTCCTCAAAGTTTCCCAGTTCGACGACGGGACGCCCCGCGGCCAGCTCTTTGTGGCGCCGCGCGGCGATGACAAGCCCCGCCCCGGCTATGGCCGCACGGCCGTCCTGAGTCAGCTGTCCGGCGCTTCCCGGGCCGGCTCCGATGACGTACAGTTTATGTCCCATGGCGCAGTTCCTCCGCAAAGGCGGCGGCGCCTGAGCTGGTTCCCAGCAGGCCGCCTTCGTTGTCGATAAATGCCGCTTCAACGGCAAGGTCTTCAAACATCCGGTTGCGGCAGCGTTGTGCCGTGACCTCAGCCAGCCGCGTCCAGAGAAAATCGAGGCGTTCCTTTTTCATGATTTCCATGGCGGCCTCGGTGGTGGAACTTTCGTAGAGCTCACGGATCAGTTCCACGGAGCATCCCGCCAGAGCGGCCTGAGTGCAGAGCGCCTCGCGCCGGCCGTCGCCGGTCCGGTTGTAGGTGTCGAAGGTTCCCGCGGCCACTTTCAGCAATTTGCCGGGATGGCCGCAGAGCAGGACGCGCCTGAATTTCAGCCTGAGAGCTTCGTCAAGCACGTAGCCGATATAGTTGCCTGTCTGCATGATGCAGCGTCCCGTCAGTCCCCATGCCTGACGCATAGCCTTTTCGCCGGTGTTCCCGAAGGTGAGGCCGATAATTTGGGCGCCGGTGACGGCAAAGGTGTTCAGCTCCAACGTGAAGGACTGGTAGACCGATTCGATGTTGTAGGGCTTGACGATGCCCGTGGTGCCCAGTACCGACAGGCCGCCGACGATGCCCAGTCGGGGGTTGAAGGTACGGCGGGCTTTTTCTTCGCCGCCGGGGATGGAAAGAGTCACTTTCGCGCCGCGCGCGCCGATGACGCGGCGCAGGGCTTTTTCAATCATCTGCCGAGGCACGGGATTGACGGCGGGTTCGCCCACGGGAACCTTGAGTCCGCCGCGGGTCACCGTGCCCACTCCCGGTCCCGCGGCGTACTCAATGGCGCCGTCGTCGGACCGGATTTCCACCGAGGCGGTCACGGTCATGCCGTTGGTGACGTCAGGGTCGTCTCCGGCGTCTTTCACCACGCCGCAGATGGGATAGGACAGCTCGACGATATGCAGTTTCAGCGATTTGCCCGACGGCGTGGCGATTTCCACCTGGCGCGGAGTTCGGCCTTCCAGCTGTCGAATGGCCGAAGCCTGAGCGGCCGCGGCGGCACAGCTGCCGGTGGTAAAGCCCTCGCGCAGAGCGTCAGGGGCGGACAATGCCATAGAGAAGGGCGTTCACAATGGCCGACGCCACGGTGGATCCGCCCTTGCGTCCCATGGCGATCACGGACGGAACGGCGGTGCGCGCCAGCCGTTCTTTTGATTCGACGACGTTGACAAAGCCGACAGGCACGCCTACCACCAGCGCGGGGGCGGCTTTTTTTTCGTCGATCAATTGGCAGAGGCGCAGCAGCGCCGTCGGAGCATTGCCGATGACGTAAATGGCTTCCGGCGTTTGCTGGGCCGCCCGTTCCATGGTGACCGCGGCGCGGGTGACGCCGCGTCGACAGGCTTCTTCGGCAACGGAAGGCTCCGACATGCGGCACGTGACGGTCACGCCCAGAGCGCCGCAGGCCTTTTTGCTGATTCCGGCGGCGGCCATCATGGTATCCGTCACAATGGTCGCTCCGCGCTTCAGCGCCGCGCGGGCGACGCTGACGGCATCGGGCGAAAAACGCAGTGTCTTCTGAAAATCAAAGTCGGCGGTGGCGTGAATGACCCTCATGACCACGGGAAGTTCTTCTTCCGCTCCCCGCCACGGCGCCATTTCGGCGGCGATGGTCTTCATGCTTGCCTGTTCGATTTCCTCCGGTTTCATGCAAATCACCTCGTGTATAGAGTTCTAAAGACAGAGCGGAAGCGTCGCCAACGCCAGCGTCAGCAGCGCCGAAGCCGCAGAGACGGCAATGTTCCACGTCAGCATGGAACGGGCCGCCGCTCCGGGGAAAAGGCCGAAATAATAGCCCGAGTTGGTGCGCACCAGCCGCGTGACAACGCTCAGGCTGTTGCCGAAGATCAGGGCGAAGAGCGCCTGTGCAGCCGTCAGTTCCCCGGCGGCAAGGCTGCCGCCCGCCAGAGCCAGAGCGGCGGAAACGTGAGCGAAGGACGCGGCGGCCACGGCCAGCGCCGGCAGCGGAAAAAAGGAGCTTCCCTTCAGCCAGCTTTGCAGCCAGTTTTCGGCGGCAGGCACCAGAAGAAAGGCCATCGCGTAAAACAGCCAGGCGAGAGGCAACGTTTTCAGCAGCCGCCGGGCGAATTTCGCCGCCGAGTCTTTTTGCACGGCTCCTTGGGTGCCCTCTTCAAAGGGGAGATCTTCCTGCCCGTTTCGGCGCAGCATGTACAGAGAAAGTGCAAATTTCAGAGCCGAGCGCAGCAGCAAAATGCAGGCGAAAAGAGCGCCCGTGGTTCCGGCCAGACTGCATGCCATAACCAGCGTGGCGGTCCAGCGGCGAAGGTAGGCGGGGAAAGCCAGCGCCAGCGTTCCCCAGAGGGCGGTGCGCGACGAAATCCTTCGGCTTTCCAGCGCCGACGCGATAATGGCCGCTCCGGCCTTGGCCGAGCCCAGGCTGACGGCCAGAGCCGAACCCAGTGTGGCGCCGATGCCCCAGCGGCGCAGGTGAGGAAGGGCTCGACGCATCAAACGGTCGGCGAGGCCGGTGGAGATGATGGCAACTCCGACGACGAAGCCGATGAAGATATCCGCCGTCAACGCCGCGCCGCCGCGGAGGAGCTGAGACCAGTTTATTTCCACAGCAGAAGGATGGAGAGGTACTCTTTCGCCGGCTCAAGAGCCGCCGGGCCTTCAAAAATTTTTTCGTCGGGCAGACCGGCGCGGTCAATGCGGAGCATCTTCTTCCAGGCTCCGGCCGCTTCCACGGTCTCTTTCAGCGCGCCGCGCAGGGCGCTGGGCTTGTACAGAGCGGCGGAATCGGTCGATTTCAGCGCCGCGACGATGCGGTCCCTGTCCGCCGTGCCGGGGATGACGGCGAAAATCTGCTCTCCCATGGCGAGAAAGGCACCGACGCGCGAAGCGGCAAAGTTGTGAGCGGAAATGCCGGGGATCAGTCGGAGTTCCAGACGGGGTTCCATCTTTTTCCACAGCCCGTACAGGTAAAAACCCGTGGCATAGAGCGTGGAGTCGCCGATGACCGGCAGAACCACATTGAGGGCGTTCTGCCAGCGGGGTCTCAGAGCTTTCAGCTCATGGAGCAGCTGCGAGTCCCGCTGTTGAGCGCTTTCGGTCATGGGAAAAACCAGAGGGACGGTTTTCAGATCGGGAAGATGGGCTTTCAAAATCTCTCCGGCCACTGAGGCGCGTTCGGCATGGGAGCGGGGAACGAGCACGAGGTCGGCGTCTTTCAGGGCTTTGAGGGCGCCCACAGTCACGAGGTCGGGATCTCCGGGGCCTACGCCTGCGATGATGAATTTCAAAAAAGATCACTCTCCGTAGAAAAGCTCAATGAGTTTCATGCCGCCCTCGCGCAATCCCAGCAGCGAAGGACGAGCCAACTCATATTCCGGGACAACGCCGATCCTGGCGGAACTCAGCGCCTGCGCCCAAAAACGTTTTTTCAGGTCTTCCAGCGTTGTGGCGTTCATGGGGCCGTTCTCCACGAGGTAGACGTCGAGACCGGCGGACAGAAGCCTGAGAATGCGCTCCAGTCCCCACGGCGCAATGGCGCTTCCTGCGCGGATGGGGAGGGCGTCCGCGGCGGCATTCTTTCCGCCTGCCAGCTCGATCAGATGCGCCGCCCACGAATGGGGGGAACAGGTGTGCAGTTCCTTTGACGTCGCCTCCACGAAAACCGAGGGACGGGCACGGGTTCCGCGCCGTCTTTCGGCTTCAGTGCCAATGCCTTCGCAGGTATCGTCGAAGAGTTTGATCGCCGCTTCGGGGGCAATGTCGATGAGCGGCGCCAATTGTTTCAAATAGTCCTTAAATTCCTCCCATGACGGAGGGTCGATGAGCAGCGTTTTCACGCCGGCCCGCTCCAAAATTCCCCTCAGCTCGGGATTTTTTTTCTCGACGAGGGTGCGCATGAGAACGAGGTCGGGCTTGAGCGCGAGAAGGGCTTCGGCGTCGGCTTTCATGGGAAAGCGGGGGATTCCCGGAAGCCGCTGAGGGTCGTAGTTCGACGAGGTCCCGACGATCTTCGACGCGCCGTTGAGGGCAATGATGTTGTCGGTATGGCCGGCGTACAGCGAGATGATCCGCTCGTAGGCGCAGGCCGGAAGTGCCAGAACCGCAGCCGCCAAAAAGGAGGCGAAAATTTTCTTTAAAAATGCGGAAGCCATGCTTGATCACCTTCCGATGAAATGTAAGCTGAAAAGGGCGTATCGTAAAGGGCGTACAAAACCGATGAATTCATGGCGCTGACCGCCCCCGAAGAGATGCACCTTCCGTCCTTGAGCGCAAAATAACAGTCGGCGCATCTCAGCGCCGTATTGATGTCATGTACGGCGGCAACCACGGTTTTTCCCGCTTTTGCCCATTTTCGCATCAGCCGGAAGGCGTGAGCCGCCTGACGGGGATCCATGGCCGACGTGGGTTCGTCCAAAAGCAGCACCGGCGGATCCTGCGCGGCGATCACCGCGAGAAAAACTCTCTGAAGTTCGCCGCCCGAAAGTTCAGTCACCGGTCTGGCGAGCAAGTCGGTGACGTCCAGCAGCTCGGCGGCTGTGGCAATCAGTTCCCGGTCCTCCCCGGAAAGGCGTCCCAGCAGCGGTCGGTAGGGAATTCGACCGAAGCCGATAACCTCAAAGACTGTAAAGGCCGCCTTGGCGCTGAGCCGCTGAGCAGTGACGCCCAACAGCCGTCCCAACTGCCTGCGCGGAAACTTTTTCAGTTCGCGAGTTCCCAGCAGGGCCGAGCCGTCATATGGCAAAAGTCCGGCGAGTGCCTTGAGGAGCGTGCTTTTGCCGCTGCCGTTGGGGCCGATGAGGGCCGTGACGCGTCCGGGATGAAAGGTGCCCGAAAGTTCCTTCAGCGCCGCGGCGTCGCCGTAGGACACTGAAAGGTTGCTGAAAGAAAGAGAAATTTTTGGGCAGGTCATCTTTTTTTCACCAAAATCCAGCAGAAAAAGGGGCCGCCCAGCAGAGCCGTCAAAACGCCCACAGGCAGCTCGCCCAGTCGCTGCGCCGCGCCGTCGGCCAGAGCGAGGAGCAACGCTCCCGTCAGAAATGAAAAAATCAGCAGAGGCCGATGGGACGGGCCGATGATCTGGCGCACCATGTGAGGCGCCACCAGGCCCACGAAGCCGATGATGCCGAAATTGCTCACGGCCAGCGCCACACCTACCGAGGAAAGACAGATCAGGAGAAATCGCAGCTTTCCTTCGTCGATGCCCAGCAGCTGCCCCTGACCGTCGCCCAGGGAGACGGCGTCGAGCCGGCGTCCGAGAATCCATGCGGGCAGCAGGACCGTTGCGGCGCCGCCCCAGACCGAGAGCGCGGCAGAGGGAGAAGCTCCCGAAAAGCTGCCCATGAGCCACAGCACAATGGCGCCGAGGCGGTCGTCGGCCATGGCTTTCACGAAGGTGACGCCCGCCGAAAGGACGGCGTTGGTGATAATTCCCGCCAGAACGAGGTAGCTTCCGCTGCATCCGTAGCGGCGGGCAATGAGGCTGACGACGAAAAGCGCCGTCATGGCGCCCGCAAAGGACAGCGGCGTCACGGCAAAACTTCCGAAAAAAAATCCCAAAGCGCCGCCGAAGGCCGCCCCGGAGGCGATGCCCAGCGTGTAAGGTTCAGCCAGCGGATTGGCCAGCAGACCTTGGAGGACGGCCCCCGACGCCGCGAGAAGACCGCCGGTGCCCATGGCCGACAGCAGCCGCGGGAGGCGCACCGACCGTACCACCATGGCTTCGGGAAGACGTCGTTGTGCTTCGGGCAGCGCGGGAGAGAGGTATCTAAAAACAGAGGAGAGTGGAATGTCCCAGATCGGAAGAGCACACGTCTG
>CABTYW010000022.1 GCA_902489135.1 uncultured Synergistaceae bacterium | reverse complement strand
TTGTCTGCTTCTAGGGTATAGCCACCATCTGGAGAACATGATACCTGGCGCAGAAGAATTTCTTTGTTGTAGACTACGAGATAGATCCTTCCGCTTTCGACATTTGTATATTTAGGATTGATGACAACGGCTCCATCTGCGGGAGAAATTCCCCTGCCCGTCAAATTAAACGAAATGTCCTGCCGAACGGCAAATGGAGGGTTTTTGTCGTCAATCTCCAGAAGCTGAAATTTCGGAACTGTCAACCGCGCATCGGTCACCATCGTCAAACCTTCTTCCCCATGTAAGTGTAAATGAGAATAATTATACATAGGGATAGTGTAAACGTCGTGATCGATGTTGTCAATATGTATGCTTAACGCATTGAGCTCGCCCTTCAGGGCGGGCTCTTTTTTTATATTTTCACGGCCCATCAGGTAATCGGTGCTGACGTTAAGAATCGAAGCTAATTTTTGTGCCATCTCAAGGGATATTTTTGTCTCCCCATTCTCCCATCTTCTGATGGTAGCGCGGTTGACATTCAGCTGATTGCCAAGTTCCTCTTGTGACATTTTTGCTCCAACGCGCAGTTCTTTCAGCTTTAACATAGAGAAATACCCCCTCATTAAAATAAATGTAACATTTTTTTATCATAATTCTAGCTCCAATATTGTAACAATTTGGGGGCTTGACTGCTACAAAAATGTAGCTATAATACAGAGCATGGTAGCAACATATTTGTAGCATTGGAGGGGGTGATGCAAATGAATCATCTGAAACAAATACGCACTGACATGGGGCTCTCTCAAACAGAGCTCGCTGAAAAGGTTGGTTGCTCCAGAGTTGCAATTTTTCGTTGGGAATCTTTTTCACTGCCTAACGGGAAAATGCTTTTAAAGCTTGCCGCAGCGCTGAACGTCACGCCCAACGAGCTGCTGGGCGTGGAGGAAGGAACGGAAGAAAAGGAGGGGAGGTAAATGAAAATCAAGGTTTCTTTCGATGTGGACACGAATGTGAGCGAGCCTGTCTCGGCATATTCAGCGGCTATTGATGAAGGATGTTCGCTCATGACGGACGAGGATATGAAAATCCTTACGGCTATTAATTACGACATGCAAGGGGTCTTCAAGAGTATTGCCGATGCTGTGCAACATAAAAGCAGCCTGTTGGTAGAGGGTTGCAGAAATTAAAACCGAAAAGGGAGGTGAACTCATGGACGCGGAAATCGAAATTTACCACGACGCGGGGCGGCTTGTGATTATAAAAACTCCCTTCGATTTCAGTCTCACTCCGGACGAGGCGGCTGAAATGCTCAGGGAGTTCTGGAAAAAAACTATTGTGCCTCTGCAATGGGGATTGCAGGTTTCTTCACGAATTACTTACCGTGAATTCGTGACGCCACTAAATCAGCAAACCAATCGGGGAAAAAGCTGACGGAAAAAACGTGTCCGCAATAGGGACAGGAAATTTCAGCGTCTTCAAGGTTAAGACGATGAAGGAGGATAAAAAATGAACGAAGAATACGAAGCTCAGATAGCGAAGCTGAAACTGGAGAACGCGGAACTCAGGATTAAGGCGCTGGAGGCCGAGAACGCGAAACTGAAAGCGGAAACGCAAAGGCATCCTGTTCCGGTGCCGCCGCAGATCGACGTGAGCGGAAGGAAATAAACCGCCGCAGAGAAAAACTAATTACTTCTCTTCTAGAACTTTTAACCTTGCTTCAAGAGCGTCCACTTTTGAAGCAAGTGTGCGCAACCGTTGGTCCAATTCAATGATCTGGTGCTGTTCATGAGACGAAGAAGAACCTGAAACATCTTCCTGCAATGGTACGGGAATAGACATGGTTACCGCCTGTTTTTCTGCGGCGGCACGTTAATTATATCAACCGCAATAACGGGAATTCCAAGGTAAAAAAAAAGAGCCGCCACATGAGGGCGGCGGTCAGTCGAAAAGGTCGGCGTGGCTGCCGGTTCTGGCAAGTCCCAGGATAGGGCCTCTGATTTCGTAGATCAGGAGCCAGTCAGGTTCGATGTGCAGGTCTCGGCAGTCTCTCCAGTTGCCTGTCAGGGCGTGGTCTTTGTACTCGGGCGGCAGGGAGGTTTCTGAGGCGAGCAGCAGGATGGCTTCTCTCAGTTTGCCCATGTCGGCGCCGCGCTTTTCCATTCTCTTCCGGTCTTTGCGGAACTGAGACGAGATTTCGACCTGAAGCATGTTACATCCCAAGGCTTTTCAGGGCTTCTTCTGCATTGTCGAAGTGCTCTCCTTTGCCTGCGCGGAGTTCTTCAATGGCTTGGATGGTGCAGGCATTTGGGGTTGACGGTGCGCAGAGGGGGAAGGGGATGGCCCGGTCGGCGACGACTCTCTTGAGGTACACGCTGATGAGCGTGCTGAGGTTCATGCCCATATCGTCGGCGATTTGCGCGGCCCGGGCTTTTAATGCGGGATCGACTTTCAACTGGATGGTGCTGTCTTTTGTGGCTGTAGTCATGATTTATCACTCCTTTGTATTGATATTGTAGTGATATTTTCATGAAAAGACAAGGGCTGAAATTAGGAAATAAAAAAGCAAAAGGAGTGAGAAAAATGAACGACATCATTACGGTGTCAGGGATTAGCGGTTACATCGACAAAGCGGGTGTTGCCCAATTAAACGCTGCCGATGTGGCACGGGGATGGGGCTTCACGCAAATGAAGAATGGCGCGGAGTACGTTCGATGGGAGACAGTTAATCATTATCTGCACGAATTCGGGTTTTCCCAACAAGTTGGGAAAGATGATTTTCTTCCGGAGAACATGGTTTACCGGCTTGGTTTCAAGGCGAACAACGAAACGGCGCAAAGGTTTCAAGCGAAGTTGGCCGACGAGGTTCTCCCCGCGCTGCGCAAGCACGGCGCGTACATGACGCCGGAGACGATTGAAAGGACGCTGACTAATCCTGACTTTATTATCCGGCTGGCCACGGAATTGAAGCAGGAACAGGAGAAAAGAAAGGCTCTGGAGGCTCAGGTGGCCATCGACCGGCCGAAAACAATCTTCGCCGACGCGGTGCGGAGAGCAAAACCAGCATTCTGGTGGGCGACTTGGCGAAGCTCATTAAGCAGAACGGCGTGAAAATCGGTCAGAAAAGGCTGTTCGCGTGGCTACGGGAGAACGGCTGGTTGATGAAGAGCGGTTCTTCGAAGAACATGCCGACGCAGAAGGCCATGGAGCAGAAGCTGTTCGAGATTAAGGAGCGCACGATTGCCGCGCCGGATGGGCACATCATTATCAGCAAGACGCCGAAGGTGACGGGAAAGGGGCAGATGTTCTTCATCAACTCCTTTCTGGGCGCTGAGTTGCCGGATCCTGCGTAGGCGAAAAAACGCCCCGGCGCGTAGGCCGGGGCAAAGGCAATACGGGAAAGCGTGGTGAGAATTGATGGAGCAGGAACAAGCTGTCCAGGGCACGATTGACCTTTCTCCACTGCTGCAGCCCTTTATCACGAAGCTGGAAGCTGAACGTCTGGCGTTCAAGAAGGTTCTGGACGAGGCGAGGCAAGAACTTGTTGAGATTGCGGATAAATCTCCTCGTCTGCTTGACGACGCGGCTGCGGCGGAATACATCGGTCGATCGAAAGCTTATCTGCGGCTGTCGCGCATGAACGGGAGAAGTGAACCGCGGCGGAAGGACGGTTCTGTGAGGCATGTTACGCCGGCGCCGCCCTATATCAGACTTGACGATAAGGTGATCCGCTACCGCCGAAGTGATCTGGACAAATGGATTAGGGACTTGAAGGCAATTCAGCCTTGAATAACGGAAATTACAAGGAGGCAAAGGGGCATGGACGCGGTGTATGACGCGCAGTGGTGTCAGATTTTGGCTGAAGCGCTGGCGATCTATTTTTCGGTGGCCATATTGTGCGGCTTGATATGGGAGGGCTGGAAGAGGAGGGGACGAAAGTGAAGTATTACTTGCTCACTGACTGGCATGCGAAGCGCTTGAGCCGATGGAAGCGCTTTTTGCGATGGGTGCTGGGCAAACGATGACTGCACATAAAAATAGCATCCTGCCTTTGCAAGTCGCGGCCGCCGTGGACCTGGCAATGGATGGCCTGGGGATCAGCTCCTTTGAACTGGCGAAAATCCTGAACGCCCGTTATACGGCGGTTGAGTACTGGCGATCGGTGGGGCTGACGCCGGAGTCGAAGTTTTTTCTGCCGCTCTGTGCTGAGCTGGGGCTTGACCCTGACGGTTTCGGTTTTGAGAAAAAAGGAAGCCGCTCCGCTGGCGGGCGGAACGGCTCAAAACGAGGCGGGAACTAGCTCTCGCCTCTGATTATACCACAGGAGGGTTGCACTATGGCAAAACTGTATGAACTGACTGACGAGTATCTGAGCTTCTGGGATTCGCTTTCCGACCCAGAGACTGACTGGGACGCCGCGGAAGAGAAACTGAAAGGCATCGAGGCGGCGTTGGACAGCAAGGTGGAAGCGTGCGCCAAGGCGATCCGCGGCATGGAGAGCGACGCTGAAAGCATTGACGTGGAGATCGAGCGCCTGGAGCGACGAAAGCGCACTCTCGAAAACAAGACCCAAAGCCTGAAGAACTACGTTCAGGGCGAGATGACGGCGGCCGGGAGAAACAAGGTGCAGACGGACCTGTTCACGGTGTCCGTGCAGCAATCACCCGCCAGGCTCATCGTCCATGCCGAAGCGGACATTCCGAGGGAATACTTCAAGACGATCCCCGAGACGGTGCAGCTGGACAAAGTCGCTGTCAGGACGGCGCTCAAGGCCGGAACCGCCGTTCCGGGATGCGAACTGGCGCAGGGGTATCACCTGCGGATCCGCTGACATGTTTGTCGTTCAAAATGCCGCCGACCTCGTTCCGAAGCACCGCCGCATCCTGCTTTATTCCCAACCCGGCCTGGGAAAAACGACGTGCCTGGCGGAACTGCCCGGCAGGACGCTGATCGTCGACTGCGACAAGGGGTGCAAGGTGCTCGTCGGCATGGGCAAGCGCAACGTGGACATTGTGCAGGTGGGGGACGATCCCGACGGAGTTCTGGAGGTCGTTGAAGACTTGCAGGGGAAATGCGATTACGACACGGTGTGCCTCGATTCGCTGACGCAGTACCAGAACCGCGCCAAGGCGCACTACGTGAAAATAGGCAACAACGGCAAAAAGATGGAGCTGGGGCAGTACCAGGACATGGATTACGACACGCTGCACCTGTACGACGCCCTGGACAGGCTGAAATGTCACGTTGTCCTGACGGCATGGGAAGACCAGTTCGAAAAGACGCTGACGACGGGCGAGCGCATCTACATCGCCAAGCCGCAGCTGTTCCGCAAGGGACTGGTGGACGCCATGTGCGGCGTGGTCGACGTGGTGGGCAAGATCTCGGTAACGCCCGACGGACAGAGATACATCGTGCTGAGCGGCGACCTTTGCACAGTCGCCAAAGACCGGATTGAAAAACGTGCGTGGTGCTGGCCGCAGGATTTAATTCCGACAAACAATTTCAAGGAGGAAAAGTAAATGGTGAGATGGAACTATGACCCGAACAACGTTGCAACTTCTTTTGAACTGATTCCCGAAGGCATTCACCGGGTGCGCATTGCCAAGGCCGACGACGAGAAGCCGACCCGGAAAACCGGCGAGCCGATGATTACGCTGACGCTGGACGTGAGCGGATACAACGGCACTTTGGGATTTTGGATTCCCTTTCTGTCTGCCAACCCGGGAATTACCAACGCCCGGCTGAAAGAGGTGGCCGAAGGGTTCGGTTGTCAGGTGGACGACGGCCAGGGCGGCGTGCCTTTCAAGTCCTGGCTTGGCAAGATCGGCGTGGTGGAAGTGGAGCACGTTCCCCAGCAGAAGGATCCCAACAAAATGGCCGCGCAGATCAAACGGGTGCTTTCTTTTGCCGAAGCCCGAGAGCTGAGTTTGCCCAACTGGCAGGAGCCGGGGCAGCCTAAAGTTCCCGCTCGGGCGGCGAATGCCCCAGCTCCGGGCCCCATGCCCATGGGACAGACTGTCTATCCCGCGGCGCCCGGTTCTATGCCCCAATCGTACAGGAACGCCATGCCCAATGCCGCCGGCCAGGGGTACAACATTTGAACTGAGGCCGTACCAGCGAGAGTGCATCGATTCCATTCCCGACTCGGGGAGCTATCTGATTCAGATGGCCACCGGGCTTGGCAAGACGGTAACGATGTCGAGGATCCCGCGGCGGGGGAGGATGCTGATCCTCTCCCACCGCGAGGAGCTGGTGCGGCAGCCGCGTAAATATTTCCCCTGTTCTTTCGGCATCGAGCAGGGGAAATATTTTTCATCGGGCGAAGAGGTGGTCAGCGCCAGCGTGCAGAGCATGGGGAAGCGGTTGGAACGTTTTTCTCCGGAGGACTTCGACGTCATTGTCACCGACGAAGCGCATCACGCCACGGCGGCGACGTACCGGAAAATCTACGATTGGTTCAGGCCGCGGTTGCATCTCGGCTTTACCGCCACGCCCAACAGGGCTGACGGCGCGGGGCTGGAGGCTGTTTTTTCCGACATCATCTTCGAGCGCGACTTGCCATGGGGGATCCGCAACGGCTGGCTCTCTCCGATTCGATGTCTCCGCGCGGAAATGGGCTACGACCTGCGGAGCGTGGCCAGACGCATGGGCGACTATGCCCCGGGTGAACTGGAGCGCGCGGTCAACATCGAGGGTGCCAACAGGGCCATCGCGGAAGTTTATGCCCAAAGGGCCGTGGGGCAGACGTTGGTTTTCGCCGTTTCGGTGGCGCACGCTAGGGCTATCGCCGAGGAAATACCTGGCGCGGTGGCGGTGACGGGCGGCGAAGAGCGTGCGGCAACGGTGGCGGCTTTTGCACGCAAGGAGATCAAGTGTCTGGTGAACTGCATGGTTTTCGCCGAGGGCACGGACATTCCGGGCATTGAAACGGTGATCATCGCCCGGCCGACGCAGAACGTCAGTCTTTATACGCAGATGGTGGGCCGCGGCTGCCGCCTCGCCGAAGGGAAGAAGTGCCTGACCTTGATTGACTGTGTGGGCTCCAGCGCCCTGAATTTGTGCACGGCGCCTTCGCTGCTGGGGCTTTCGGTCGGCGACCTGCCGCCGCGGAAGCAAAAGGAGATTGAGGGTGACCTGTTCGACCTTCCGGAACTGGTTGAAAAGGCTTCGGATTGTCCGGAATACTGGATCAAAAACATGGAAGTGGTTGACCTGTGGGCGCGGTCGCGGAAATACAACACCCACGGCGTGAACTGGTACCGCATGCCCGACGGCGAGATGGTGTTGAGTTTTCGCGGGACGACGCTTTCACTGCCGCCCGAGGACCGCCTGGGGCGCACGGTGTGGTACGGCGAAAGGGTGCCCATGCAGCGGGCGCTGGACTGTGCTTTTCTGCTGCTGCGCAACGTCTTTCCCGACGAAGCGGGCCTGTGGAGTTCGAACGCGGTGAAGCGCTGGGGCAACGCTCAGGCCAGCGAGAAGCAGCGGGCGCTGGTGTCGCGTTTTTTGCCGCGGCTTGACGTCCAGCGGTTGACAAAGAAGGAAGCCATGCTGATTTTAACGAGGTGTTTTCATGAGAGAGCAACGGGGTAAATATTTGGAACGGCAGCTCGACTGCCTGCTCGACGCCTTGGCCGCGCGGGGGATCCACGGGCACAAAAACCGCGCCTACAGGACGATCCGCGGCGATTTCATTGAAGGCGAACCTTTCGATTACGAGATCTTCTCCAAGGGGCGGCTGTACGTTTTCGACGCCAAGGAGTGCCGCGGGAAATCGTGGAACTTGAAAACCAACGCCAAGCTGAGCCAGCTGAACAATCTCTGCATGCTGGCCAACCATGGCGCCGACGCCTTTTTCCTGGTCTATTTTTGGGATGCGGGCAAGGTGGTGAAGTTCGGCGCCGACGCGGTGAAGGACGCGCTGTGCCGCGGCGTCAAAAGTCTGAAGGCCGATGACGGGGAGGTGTGGGCATGGGAAAGTATGATCGCATAGAGCGCATTAAACAGCGCGTTTCTCTGCTGGACTATGCCCGAAGCATCGGCCTTCCCGTGCGCAGGCCGGGCGACCGGTGCGCTTCCCTGGAACCGGGCAGCAGCAATCCCACGGCCATGCTCTTTGACGAGAACCGCTGGTATGACTTCAAGGCCGGCCAGGGCGGCGACGTAATCGACCTGTGCGCCATTGTAAAGCACAACGGCGACAGGGGAGCGGCGATCCGCGAGCTCGGCGGCGACGACCCGGCCTACGACGGCTGGAAGAAGTACACGCAGAAGCTCTGCGCCCGGGTGGGCTATTGGCAGACGCAACTGAGAAAAGAAGACTGGACATATCTCAAGCGGCGCCGCATCAACGCCGATACGGTCAAGCGTCTGCGCCTGGGCTACGACCCGCAGAGCGGACGGCTGACGATTCCCTACTTCAAAAACGGCTATGTGGCTTATGTGGTGACGCGTCAGCGCGACGACGCCGGCAGTCCGAAATACAAAAAGGACGCCCTGGACGGCATGAACGAAAACATCCCGTGGGGATTGCAGACTCTCGACCGGCTGGTTAGTTCGAATTTCAAGCTCACTGTGAACTGCGGCGAATACCCTGCACCCCATGAAAAAAGCGATAATGACAATGGTCCAATCAATGAGCTTGAAAATCAAGGTTTGTATGAAAATTTGAACAAAGGTTCAAATAATGAAAAGGTCATTGTTATCGCAGAGGGAGCATTCGATGCCATTTCCTGGGAGCAGGAGGGGTACGCGGTGCTGTCGCCCATGGGCGGGTATTTCTCGAAAGAGGCGACGGAGCAGGTTGTCCAGGTCTGCAAGGGCGCCGACAAGGTGTTTGTCTGTTTCGACTCCGACGGTCCGGGAACGCGCTTTCAGCTGGACATGGGCAAGCTGATGTTCAAGCACCGCATTTCTTTTGTCTGTGGCCATCTGAACGGCGTCAAGGACATTTCGGACTACTATGCCGCCGGCGGCGACTTAAGCGCGCTGATCCGCGATGCGGAGCCGGGCTTGAATGTGCTGTGCAAACACCTCGCGCAGGACCGAGAGGCTTTCAAGGCTTTTGCCATGGAAGCGGGGCGCTACACGGGGCGGCCTGAAATGGCGGAGCTGTTCGAGACGGCGGCGCAGTACTTTCCGCGGGCGAAGACGTGGCTGGGCACGGTGGAAAAGATGGCCACGTCGGCGCCTATGGAAAACACTATCAAGAAGGAGATTGTCAAGAGGTACCGCCTGCGCTACTCGGAATACCTGGGCTTTTACGAGTACGAGGGCGGCGTCTGGCAGAGGAGAACCGACACGGAGGTGAAGAAGTACATTGCCGACGCGCTGGGGCAATACCAGACGGGGGCGCGGCTAAACGGTATTCTCAAGCTGGTGCAGGCGGAGGTCTCAGCGGAGGACCAGTACAACACGAAGCCGATTTTCAACTTCAAAAACTGTGTGCTCGAGCTTGAAACGGGAACGGTGAGGGAACACCGCGAAGCGGACTTGAGCACGGTGCAGGTGGATTACGAATACAAGCCCGACGTTTGGTCGCCGCGCTGGGCGCAGTTCATCGACGAGATCAGCGGCGGTGACGAAGCGCGAGGCAGCTTGCTTCGGGAGATCGCGGGATATGTGCTGTTCAACGACTGTTCGCTGCAAAAGTGTTTCTTTCTCATCGGCGACGGCGCCAACGGCAAAAGTGTGTTTTTGGACATTCTCACCGAGGTCTTCGGGCGCGGCAACGTGAGCAACGTTTCCATGGGCGGGCTGATGGAGCCTTTTCAGAAGATCCAACTGTTGACGTCCATTCTCAACATTTCCAACGAGACGAGCTCGAGCATTAAGGGGGCGGAAGAGGAGTTCAAGAAGGTGGTGGCGGGCAACATTATCAGCGGCTGCTACAAGAACAAGGACTTCGTCAGCTTCCAGCCGCGCGCGAAGATGGTCAGCGCCTGCAACGAATACATGAAAACGCGCGACACCACGGTGGGCTTTTTGCGCCGCGTCTGTTTCGTGGCCTTCAAGAGTCGCTTTGTCGACGACCCCGCTCCGGGCGAATACAAGGCCGACAAGAATCTGACTGAAAAGCTGATGGCTGAACTGCCGGCGATTTTCAACTGGGCGTACTCGGGCTACAAGGTCCTGAAGCAGCAGAAGCGGTTCACTGTCACCAACGACAACGAGGAGCTCATGGAGGACTTCCAGAGGCTGTCAAATCCCGTGATGGGTTTCATCGAAGAGGTCAACCCGCAGGGCATAATATCCCGTTCTGAGTTATACAAGAAGTATAAGTTGTGGGCCGAAGACGCCGGACACAATGTGATGTCCAGAACGTCTTTCATTCAGAAATTCAAGCAGACGGCGAGACAATACGGTATGGGGGTATTTGAAACGAAATGTGCCGGAGACCGCCGTTTTATCATCAAAGAAGTGCCCCAAGTGCCCCAAAGTGCCCCAAAAAGTGCCCCAAGATAAACCGTTGTGAACGCTGACTTTCTTTATTCTTGGGGCACTTGGGGCACTTTTTTACAAGTTAATAAGAGAGAGGAAAAAAGAGATAGTAAGAAGATAAAGGTATTGATATATATTAGAGTAACTGGAAAGCAAGTGCCCCAAGTGCCCTTTTTCGATAAATGCAGTGTTCATCAATGTTTACCTGGGGCACATTGACTTTTTAATGTGCCCCAGGATGTGCCCCAAAGGAGGAATCTCGATGGTCATAGCGCCTGAGACTTGTGTGTTTGTCTTGATAGCCAGAGGTTTTGCGCCTTTTCTCGACGAGAAGGGCGGTTTGAAGGTGGCGCCCATGGCCAGGCCGATGTCGGAAATCGACTTGGAATGGATCAGGGCGCACAGGGAAAAGATAATCGAGGGGCTGCGGTCGCCCAATGTGGATTATGAGGTTCAGCTGGCATGGCCAAGCGACGAGAACGATTTATTGAACGAATGTTTTGCCAGGGTCGATGGCATGGGCTGTACGGGCATGGAACGTTTTATGAAGGGCTGGGCTTTGGCGTGGGGGGATCCCGATCCTGAACGTGGATGGCCGAAAGACGATGTACAGAATGGAGAAATTAATGGCTGAAGATCTAAGCGAAATCAAGCGTGTGCTGCGATCGGCGTACTGGATGCAAAAGCGGCTGGATGCCGATCTGGAGCATCTGGCGCGGCTGCGTGCCAGGACGGAGAGTGTTGGAAGCTTTCGTTATGACAGTGAGCCTGTGCATGGTGGAGAGCATAGTTCAATTGAAACGGCAGTGCTTGATTTTGTGGACTATGAACATCGCATTGAAGAACAGGCAAAAAAATGGACGGCAGTTCTTCGCCTTGTTTCTGACATTATCCTCGGGATGGAAGATCCAAAGTTACGTACTCTATTGATCTATCGGTACAGAAATTTTTACCATTGGGAACGGATCGCCTATGAGATGAACTATTCATGGAAACAGATTCATCGACTTCATGTTCAGGCACTCATTGAAGCGAAAAAATCCTATGAGGCGGTAAAGATGACACACAATGACACATAAAAATCTGATATGATGTAGGCTGGAAATGAACAGGAAAGGAATAACGAAACAGGCCGCGCCTCTGTATGAGGTGGCGGCCTGTTGTGTTGGAGCGGGTTTAATTGGCGGCGAGCTTGGCTTCAAGGGCTTCCTGAAGTACTTGGGAAAAGTTGACTCCCTGCGCCTCGGCGGACGTGTTCAGCCACGCGGGGATTGTCAGGTTTTTGCGAACGGCCTTTTTGCCATATTTTTCTGCATAGGCGTCCATGTCGAGCGCAAGCAGGCTGACAAAGCCGTTTTCGTACTCGTCGGCTTTTACGTCTTCCGGACGGCTGGGTGAAGGTGCGGCTTTGCCCTCTTCCAGCTCGTCGAGTACCCAGCCGGATGCGGCGTCTTCCGCCATAAAAATGGCGTCGGCCAGATCCTTCCCCTGGGTAACGCAGCCGGGCAGGTCGGGAACGACGACGGTGTAAGCCCCTTCGGTCTCTTCGCAGGGATAGAAGCAGGCGGGGTAAGTAAGTTTCATGGTTGGCCTCCTTGTATTTATGTCTATTGAGATGAGCCGGGCTATAGAAGTCCGGCTTGTCTCAGTGCCGATTTTGCCGTTTTCGGATCGAGGTCGCCGGGGTGATTGGGGATTGTGACCTTTCCGGGCTTGGTGGGGTGGACGTAATGGAAATGGGAGCCTCTTGAATTCTTTCGCCTCCATCCGTCTGCCAAGAGGATTTTTTCCAGTTCTTTGAACTTCATCGGCGCGCCTCCTTTATGTCTTTATTATACGCATAATGCGTATAAAGTCAAGGGGCAATTGTGATTATTTTCGAAGTGAGGTGATCCGCGGTGGCGGGAAAGCTGACTGACCGGCAGGCGCGATTTGTAGCTGAGTATCTGATCGACCTCAACGCCACTGCGGCCGCCGTAAGGGCAGGGTACAGCAAGAAGAATGCCGGCAAGATCGGGCCCAGGCTTGTAGGAGAAAGTAGGATAACGCAGGCTCTGGCTGACCGTCTCCATGCCCGAATGAAAAGGACCGAGATCACGCAGGACTTCGTGATTGAAAACCTCAAAGAGATCGTCGAGAGATCGATGCAGCATGACGGCGCTGATGACTACGATCCGAGGGCGGCGGCGAAGGCGCTGGAACTGCTGGGGCGGCATCTGGGGATGTTCACTGACAAGATTAAACTGGACGGGGCGTTGACGGTGTCGGGCGTTCTCGATGAGCTGGCGAAGCGACGAGGCGGCGATGGCGCTGTCTGACGTGGCGGATGTCGTCGCTGCGTGGCGGGCCTCGCCGCCGCTGTTTGTGCGCGAGGCGTTGCAGGCGCAGCCGTCGCAGCAGCAGCTGCAGGCGCTTGAGGCGTTCGCCGCACCGGGTGCGCGGGTGGCGATTAAGTCGGGGCACGGCACGGGCAAGTCCACGCTCATGAGTTGGCTGATCTTCTGGGCGCTGACGTGCTTTGACGATGTCAAATGCCCCGTGACGGCGCCGACGGCGCATCAGTTGCAGGATGTGCTGTGGGCGGAGGTGCGTAAGTGGGGCGGTCAGCTGCCGCGGCCGTGGCGCGACGAGCTGGAGGTGACGGCGGACACGATCAAGTTCAAGTCGTGCCCGTCGTTCGCCGTGGCGCGCACGGGGCGCAAAGAAAATCCCGAGGCGCTACAGGGCTTCCACGCGGGTAATCTGATGTTCTTTGTGGACGAGGCGTCGGGCGTTGACGACGTGGTGTTCCAGGTCGCCCAGGGCGCTCTGTCTACGCCCGGCGCTCGCGTGCTTATGGCTGCGAACCCGACGCGAACGAGCGGATACTTTTACAATGCGTTCCACCGCGACCGCGACCGCTGGACGCGGCTCACGTTCAGCTGCCTCAATTCCCCGCATGTCGCACCGGAGTACGCACGGGAGATCGCCGAGAGCTACGGCGAGGAGAGCGATATTTATCGGGTGCGCGTGCTGGGCGAGTTCCCGGGCGCGTCGGATTTGCAGTTCATCCCGCGGGCGCTGGTGGACGCGGCCGCGGGCAAGCATTTGGCTAAAGATCAATACGGCTTCGCGCCGGTGATCCTCGGCGTGGACGTGGCGCGCTTCGGCGACGACCGCAGCATCGTCGCTCTGCGGCAGGGGCTGTACTGCGAGGTGCTGTGGCGGGGGCGGGGTGTGGACACTATGCAGCTGGCGGACCGAGTGGCGGTGCTGTGGCAAGAGCACAAGGCCGACGCGGTCATGATCGACGCGGGCGGTGTGGGCGCGGGGGTATGCGACAGGCTGAGGCAGATGGGACACAGGCCGATCGACGTGCAGTTCGGCAGTGCGTCGGCGCTGCGCAACTGTTTGAACAAGCGCGCGGAGATGTGGTGGAGGATGCGCGACTGGCTGCGTGACGGTGGAGCCATCCCACCAGACAGCGACCTGCGCGACGACCTCACCGCACCGGAGTATTGTTTCACGACCAAGGGGCTGGTGCAGCTGGAAAAAAAGGCGGACATGAAAAAACGGGGCCTGCCGTCGCCGGATCTCGCCGACGCGCTGGCTCTGACGTTCGCGGTGCCGGTGGCGTCAAGAAATGATCGGGCTTTTGAGCGGCGTGTGGTCGAAGACGACTATGATCCATTGGAATTGTAGGAGGTGATTGCATGGGCGGAAGTGGAAGAAGTCGGGCGGAGTACATTCCGACGCCGTCGCCGATCCCGGGAACGACTGACGTTTCGTCGGGGGCGAGCACGGACAGCGAGATGTTTTTGTCGAAGGCGCTGGAGCGTCAGCGGAGGCGCCGCGGTGTGGCGTCGACGATGCGGTCGGCTCAGGGCGCTCTGTCGACGGGCGGAAAGGACAAGCTCGGTGAGTAGTTATGGACGCGGTTGAGCTGAAGAAACGTCTGGAAGCCCGGCGAAGTGCGCTGATGCAGACGCGTGCGGCTATGGAGCCGCACTGGAAGTCTCTGCGGGAGTTCATTCAGCCGTTTCGCGGGCGGTTCGACGGCGAGAATCCGCAGCAGTCGGCACCGTCGTTGAAGTCCATTCTGTCGTCGGAAGCGTTGCGCGCGAGGCGAACGTTGGCTGCAGGGATGCAAAGCGGTCTGACGAGCCCCTCGCGGCAGTGGTTCAAGCTGACGTGCCACGACCCCGACCTGGCGGAGCGCCAGGACGTTGTCGAATGGTGCGACGACGTACAAAGGCGCATGATGACGGTCATGGCGGGCAGTTCGTTCTACCACGCTCTGCACGGTATCTACGATGAGATCGCGGTGTTCGGCACGGGCGCTATGGTGATCATGCCGGACTACGACAGTGTGGTGAAGTGCCGCGCGCTGACGGCGGGAACGTACTGTCTGGGGCGCGGGGCAAGCGAATCGATCGACTCGCTGTACCGCGATTTTTCAATGTCGGCGGGCGCCATGGTGGCGGAGTTCGGAGAGGAACAATGCAGCGATGCCGTGGTGCAGGCTGCTGAACGGAACTCTGATGCCGTTTTTTCGGTGCGTCACGCCATCGAGCCGGACACCGAATCGGGGGCACGCTGGCCGTGGAGAAGCGTCTACTGGGAAGCGGCAGGGGGAGCTGACAAACTGTTGCGGGTCTCGGGTTATCCGTCGTTTCCGGTAATGGCTCCGCGGTGGTCTGTGGTGGACGACGATATTTACGGCTACGGCCCGGGCAGCGCGGCTCTGGCCGACGTCAAGATGCTTCAGGTGCTGACGCGCGACGAGCTGGAAGCGACGCGGAAGATGATCAACCCGCCGTTGGTGGCCGACGAGGCGCTGCGGACGCGGGGCGTGATGGCCAAGCCCGGCGGCATTACGTACATGCACACGGGCAGTGGTATTGAGCCGAAGATCCGCAGTCTCTACGACGTGAGGCTTGACTTGTCGCAGCTGGAAGCGGTGCGGGCTGAGGTAAAGCACGACATTAACAGCACGATGTACGTTGATCTTTTTTTGATGCTGGCGCGCGACGACCGGCCGCAAATGACGGCACGAGAGATCATCGAACGGCATGAAGAGAAGATGCTGGCGCTGGGCCCGGTGCTCGAGCGTCTCGAATGGGAGTTGTTGACGCCGGCCATCGACAGGATTTTCGACATCATGGACGACGCACGGCTTATTCCCTCGCCGCCGGAAGCTCTTGCGGGGCGCGAGGTCAAGGTGGAATACATTTCCATTCTGGCTCAGGCGCAGCAGATGCAGGGCACGAAGGCCACGGAGCAGGCGCTGGCCTTTGCCGGATCTTTGGCGGCGGCCAATCCCGATGTGATGGACCTTATCGACGCCGACGAGGCGGTGCGCGATTATGTCCGCATGACGGGTGCCCCGACGAAGATCTTGCGTTCTGAAGAGGAGGTGCAGGCGCTTCGGGCGGCACGGAGGCAACAGATGCAGCAGCAACAGGCGACGGTCGAAGCCCAGCAGGCTGCGGCCGCTCTGAACCAGGGCGCTCAGGGGGCAAAAACGCTTTCTGAAGTGGACCCCGGAGGTGGTGCCCTAGCGGCGCTCACTGGGACTGATGAAGAGGGTGAACTCTCATGGTGATCCGATCTTTTGACGATATGGTGAGCGCTGCATGTGAAAATTCGCTAGCGCGACTGATGTTCGGGAAAATTCTGGAGGATTCGGGGGTCCTGCGGCCGTCATACTGCCGCGATGCCTGCGAAACGGCGTACGCCGAGGGGCAGAGGGCTGTGGGGTTGGTGCTGTTCAAGATGCTCCACGGTCTGGACGAAGGGCTGCCTCTGCGGTGTATGCGCGAGTATGGCCAATGGCTTGCGGAAACATATAAGGAGGAATCGAACAATGGATGATGTGAACGGAGCGATGGCTACGCCCGCGGCGGTACCTATCGAGCCGATGGAAGGCGACGACCATGTCGCGGGGGGAACTGAAGCGGCAGCACCGGGGGAGGCACAGGATGATCCGATCCAGTCTCCCGCTGAGGGAGCTGCTGAAACGGCTGCGGAGAATCCAGCGGCTGCAAAAGGAAGCGAACCGAAAAAGCCCGAAGGACGGGTAATCCCGGATAAATACGAGTTCCGGCTTCCCGAGGGTTTTGTGCTGAACGAAGAGAGTGTGACGGCGGTAACGCCGCTGCTCAAGGAGCTTGGGGTCTCGCAGGAGAAGGCCCAGGAGCTGGCGGACTTTCATTTCAAAGAGATGGCGCGTGTCGAGGGTGAGCGCGCGGCGGCCCACGCTGATCTGATCAGGCAGTGGCAGGATGAGACGCGCAAGGATGCCGAGATCGGCGGGGCGAAGCTCAACGAAAATCTGAGTTACGCCAACAGGCTGATCTCGAAGTTCGCAGGGGACGAGTTCATTTCGTTGATGCGCGAGACGGGGTTGCAGCATAACGTTTCGTTTCTTCGATTCATGGTCAAAGCGGGAAAGGCTCTGGCGGAGGACTCTTTTGTCAGCGGAAGTTCGGGCGGCGCGAAGCCGACGACGGTATCGGAGTTGGGAGCCCTCTGGTTCCCGGAATCTCTCGGAGGTAAAAAATAATGGCGATTTTGACGGATATGAACCCGACGCTTCTTGACATTGCGCGTCGCACTGACCCTAACGGCAAGGTGGCTTCCATCGTTGAGCTGATGAGCGCGCAAAATCCCATCCTGCAGGACATGGCGATGGTGGAGTGCAACAACGGCATGACGCACCGCACGACAATCCGCACGGGGCTGCCCCAGGGCACGTGGCGAAAGCTCTATCAGGGCGTGCAACCTGAAAAGAGCACGACGCGCCAGGTAGACGACGTCTGCGGCATGCTGGAGACCTACAGCGAGATTGACAAGGCGCTGGCCGACATGGCGCCCGACAAGGCGGCTTTTATGCTGACGGAATCTTCGGCGTTTCTCGAAGGGCTCAATCAGACGATGGCCAATGCTGTGTTCTACGGCGACACGACGGTGACGCCGGAGCGCTTCATGGGGCTGTCGGCGCGCTACAACGCTATCGGCACGGACCGCGAGAAGTCGAGCTTCAATGTTATTGACGGCGGCGGCACGGGCAGCGACAACACGTCGTTGTGGCTAGTGTACTGGGGGGCGCAGACGGTGTGCGGGCTTTATCCTCGCGGCAGCAAGGTTGGGCTACAGCACAGGGACCTCGGTGAGGTGACGGCGCTTGACGCAGCCGGCGGTAAGTACCAGGCGTATCGCGGGCATTACAAATGGGATCTGGGGTTGTCGGTGCGCGACTGGCGCTATGCTGTGCGCATCGCCAATGTGGACGTCAATGCTCTGGAGGGCTTGACGGCGGGCGGTGCGGCGGCGGATCTGCTGACGCTGTTGGTGAAGGCCACGCACTGCATTCCGGCGTCGAAATTGGGGCGCCCGGTGATCTACTGCAACGAAGCGGTGGGCACGGCGCTTGACCTGCAGGCGCTCAAGAAAACCAACATGATGCTGACTTACACTGAGGTGGACGGTATGCCTAAAACCAGTTTCCGCGGCATTCCCATTAAAATCTGCGACGCGATCTTGAACACTGAAGCCAAGGTCGGCAAGGAATAAGGAGGTCATGGAATATGATCATTGATTCTCTTCTGGATTTCGGTACGGTGGCGCTGTCTTCAGGCGGCAACCTGCCCAATGTGGTGAACGTCAAGGCCCCCGGTGACGCCATCGGCAACGAGTTATATTTCCACGTGCAGTCCTGCGGCTCCGAGGCGCCGGCCGGCGGCACGGGAGCCACGGTGAAGCTCCAGACGTCGGACAAAGTGGATTTCTCCGGCGCGGTGGATTTGCTGTCCGGAACGGCAAAGCTGGAGAAAGGCGCGCTGCAGTTCTGCGCGCGCATGCCTTTGGGCTGTCGCAAGTACCTACGTGCTGTGGTGACGCCTACAGGCACGTTTACGGCGGGAAGGGCGACGGCTTTTCTGGCTCACGGGCCGCAGCACTCCTACAGGGACCTGAAATAAATGCGGTACTGTGCCGAGTGCGACTGCACCGACTTCGACGGACGGTTCTACGCCCGGGGCGACGTGGTGACACTGGATCCTGCGGCGAACCATTCTGTCTACCTCGTTCCCGTTGAAGAGGACGCTTTGGAAGCGGAAGCGGCTGTTCCTGAAGTGAAGGCAACGCCGGTGTACCCACGGACGCGAAAGAAGTCAAGTCAGGCGGAGGCGTAAGCCCCCGCCTTGTTTGTTGAAAGAGGGTGAGGTGCGCGTGCAGTCTCAGATTTCGATCTGCAACAGGGCGTTGGCCCATATGGGGCAGACGCGCTTTATCCGGTCTTTGGACGAAGGGAGCGAAGAGGCGGAGACGCTGAGGCTCCACTACGACCCTGTGCGCCGCTCTCTGCTGTCCTACCGGGCATGGCGTTTCGCCACGATGGTGTCGCCGTTGCCGAAGTTTACGGCAACTGTGCCGGGATGGAGTAACGTGTACGCGCTACCGGCGGGGTGTCTGCGGGTTCTGGCGGTGTTCGGAGCTGGAGGGGCTGTGGACTCCGATTGCGGCGGGGCACCTTTTGAAGTGCTGCGTCTATCGTCGGGGCGTGCGATTGTGTCGGACGTGCCCGACGCGGTGGCCCGCTGTATTTTCGATGTGACGGATCCGCTGGAGTTCCCGTCGCTGTTCTGCGATGCTCTCTCGTGGCGGCTGGCACTGGAGATCTGCGCGCCGCTGACGTCGAAGGCGGCTCTGCGCGACAATCTTGCGGCGCACTACATGGAAGCGCTGCGGTGCGCCGTTGACGCCGACGCGGCGGAGTTCTGCAGTTCGCTGCCCGAATGGGGCGACGATTATATCAGGGCGAGGGATTGATCCATGAGCATTTATCCGATTCAGCCGTCCTTTGCCGGAGGCGAACTGTCGCCGTCGCTGTGGGGGCGCGTGGACCTCAACAAGTATGCGGTGGGGCTGAGACGGCTGGAAAACTTCATCGTTCACCCCCACGGCGGCGTGAGCCGGCGTCCGGGCATGAGGTTCGCGGCGCTGGCCAAAGGGAAGTGCCGGCTGGTGGCGTTTCAGTACAACGCCGAGCAGAGTTACGTCCTGGAGTTCGGAAACAAATATGTGAGGTTTTTCAAAGACGGGCGTCCGCTCATGAACGGAGGCGCTCTGCTTGAAGTGGCGACGCCTTACGCGGGAGCCGAGTTGAACGATCTGAAGTTCACACAGAGCGCCGACGTGCTGTTTATCTGCCACGGCGCCCACGTTCCCATGGAGTTGACGCGCTACGCCGAGAACGACTGGCGTCTGACGGCGTTTGCGTTCAAAAACGGGCCGTTCTGCGTGAAGGGCGAAGGTCAGAACAAGATCAGGCTTTCGCTGTCGACGGGGTCGGAGCAGGTGACGATGGGCGCCGACTTTCCGCTGTTTACGCGGGGGCATGTGGGCTCGCTGTGGCAGGTGACAACTCAGGTCCCCGAGCGCCAGATGAAGTACGTTCAGCCGGCGGCGAAAAACGAGTTGACTCTTACGGGGACCCGTGGCTATGTGTCGACCGGGAGGGAGCAGGGGCAAACCTGGGTTCACCACGGTCAAGGCGACAGTGCTTACGAGCCCTACGACGTTACTTACACCGACGGGTATCTGCTGCTCTCTGCAGAGCAAGCGACCGGCCTGTCGGTGGGAACGCTGACGAAATACCAAAAGGGCCTGTCCCACACGTGGATGACGGGAATGGTGGACGCCATTGTTCCCGACGCGAGCGGCGGCAAAAGGGTGTTTCTCTCGGAATGGCGCGGGGCGCCGTTTACCACGGGACACGTTCCGGTGCCTCATGAGGAGACGGTGGTTTTTCTCGTGGGCAACCTCGAAACGTTGTGGGGCCGTGAACTGACGGTCTATAAAAGCTGGCGACTCGAGACCAACGGGTTTTGGCATGGAACGTTGCTGCTTCAGCGCTACGACGCCGACGAGGGCGGGTGGGTGACGGTAAAGTCGTACTTCTCGCCGCACAGCGCGCGAAGCGGCAAGAATTTCGCCGACTCGGGGGAGTTCGACGAACCGACGCGGCTGCGGGTGTACAGCACGGACTTCACGCCGTTCGTCCCCAAGGACAACGAGGAAACGGATAAGGGCTATGTGGTGCTGACGGCCGAAGCTTGCCGTCACCGCGGGCTTGTGAAGATGACGGGGTACGTGTCGTCGCGCGAGGCGAAGGGGCATGTTCTGCGCCCGCTGTGCGGCCCTGTGGCGACGTTGAACTGGGAAGAAAGCGCATGGAGCGACGCGCGGGGCTGGCCACAGGTTTGCGGATTCTACCAGGAACGCATGGTCTTCGGCGCTACGTTTGCGGAACCTCAGTCGGTTTGGATGAGCAAAACGGGGGATTATTACGACTTCGGCACGTCGGAGCCCGTCGTCGACGATGACGCGGTATCGCTCTCGCTTTCTTCGCGGCAGGTCAACGCCGTCAAGGCTTTCGTGACGTTGTCGGATCTTCTGCTGCTTACGTCGGGCAGCGAGTGGAAGGTCGCCGCAGGCGCCAAGACCGACGCGGTGACGCCTACGTCCATAAACGTGTCGGCCCAAGGATATCGCGGTATTTCGGATCTCGAGCCCATCGTCATCGGCAGTACGGTACTTTTTGTGCAAAACCGGGGGAGCCGAGTGCGCGATCTGGGATACAACTTCGAGAGTGACGCCTACACGGGTAACGACTTGACGGTGATGGCGTCCCATCTGTTCGAGGGGCACGCCGTGGTGGACATGGCCTACCAGCAGGAGCCCGATTCGGTCTGCTGGTGCGTCAGAGACGACGGCGCGTTGCTGGCGCTGACGTACCTGCGCGAGCATGACGTCATCGCCTGGTCTCGGCATCCCACGCAAGGCAAGGTGGAAAGCGTGGCGGTCATCCCGGGCAGCCGTGGCGACGTTGTGTATTTGTCGGTACTGCGAGGCTCCCGGCGCTGCATCGAGACGATGGTGCCGACGCACGTGGCGGATCCCGCGGAGGCTTTTTTCGTCGATTCGGGGGTTACGGTGCGCGGAAACGTTTCGGAGGTGACGGAGCTTGAGCGTCTCGACGGGCGCACGGTTTCCGTGGTGGCCGACGGTTCGGTGCGCAATTCGCAAACGGTGAAAAACGGGCGCATTTCGGTGTCGCCTTCCGCGTCGGTGGTACACGTGGGGCTGCCCTACCAGTCGAAACTGGAGACGCTCGACCTCAACTTCCAGCGCGGCGACGGCGCCCAGCTGACGCGCAGGGTGCGCGTGGTTGCGGCGACACTCCGCGTGGAGAACACGCGGCATCTGTTCGCAGGCAGCGACGAGGAACACCTTCGGGAGTACATCGAACGCAGTGGCGAGCCTTTTGGCGCGCCGACACGGCTATATACGGGAGATTGGCGCATCGCATTGGATTCGCGCTACGACTCGGGGAGGCTGGTCGTGGTGGCGCCGGGTCCTATGCCGGCGTCCATCGACGCCATCGTTCCGGAGGCCGATCCCGGTGACTGACCTTCGTTTTGTCGTGCCGACGCGCCCGCTGTGCGAGGCTGTGGCATCTCGTCTGCGCCCCGAGGAATGTGTCGAGGTGCGGGCGGCGTCCAACGATTCGCCGCTGGACGCGGTGCTGCGGGGTTACCTGAATTCGCAATTTTGCCGCGTGGCACTGATCGGCGGCGAGCCGCTTTGTATTTTCGGGATGCGGCGCGAAAACTGGTACTGGCACCGGGGGTGGCTGCTGGGCACTGACGCGGTGCCGAAACACCGGATGACGTTTCTGCGAAAGTCACGGGAACTTTTGCCCCTGGTGCTGAGGCGATACCCGCATGTGCGCAATTGGTGCGACGCGTCTTACATGAAGAGCTTGAAATGGCTGGAATGGCTGGGCTTCACTGTTAACGCACCGGAGGCTTACGGGGCGCAGGGGCTGGCGTTCTGCCGGCTTGAAATTCATCTGAACGGAGATGAGAACGCATGGGCGGAGTGAGTTTGATCGGCATGGCGCTGTCGGCGGCAGCGCCTATTGTTTCGGGCATGATGCAGCGCAATGCGGCGAAAGCGGCGGCCGCCCAGGCGCGTGAGGAAGCTGCCGCTCGTTCGAGAATCGCAGGGCAGAACCGAACGCTGGCGCTGAACGAAGCGGAGGCCACGACGCGTGCCGGAGCCAAGGAAGAGGGAAAGTTGCGCGACCGGATCCATGCCGCGCTCGCCTCTCAAAACGCGCAGTACGGCGCTGCGGGGTTGTCGCTCTCGTCGGGGTCGCCCCTTGACGTGGCCCAGTCCACGTTGGAGGAGGGCGAAGCTGATGCGACCACGCTTCGTGAGAACTATGCGCGAAAGAAGTTCAGTCTGGTTAACCAGGCGCAGCAGTACGGCACGCAGGGGCGTTATGCCATGCTGGACGGCGAAAATCGTGCGCGTGCCTACGAAGCGCATGGAAGAGCCGCCATGACGGGCGGTCTGCTGCAGGGCGCCGGTTTCGTGGCCAGCAAGTGGAGTGACCGGCTGGGTGCACCGCGTGGTGGCGGAATCGTCGGAATGCAGAACAATCCTGGCGATAGCACGGATGGCAACTTCTACGGTTACGGAAGTATGGCGCGTTTCAACGACGAGCGAAGACTGCTGAAGTCGCGCGAGTGGTACGGGGACTTCCGTCCGAAGTGGAGGCGGTAGGCCATGAGGGTGCCTGAATACCGCCGGCAGATCTCCGACGTCGTTCCTTCGGAGCGGGTGCAAACCACCGTTCCGGACCTTGCGAGTTCGGTCTACTCCGCCGGCGCCTCGAAAGCGCAGGCGATTGCCGGAGGGCTGAAATCGCTCAGTGTCGGCGTGGAACTTCGTCAGGAGAAGCAGGATCAGTTTCAGCTGGCCAGCGCGGTGAATGAGTTCCGACGGGCTAACACGGAATTTCTGCATGCGAAGGATACAGGCGTCTTTGCCAAAAAAGGCAAGGATGTGTTCGGCATCAGCCGGCAGTACGACGGGTTCTCGTCGAAGACGATGGAGGACATCGCCAAGCGCTACAAGATGAATGACCGCGTGCGGCAGGCTTTTATGGGCAGCACCAACGCGCTGCGCGACGCTTCGCTGTCGTCGGTGATGGGATACGAACGGCGGGAGACTGACGCTGCGCGAGAGCTGGAATGGAAGGCCATGGCCGACGAGGCGCTGAACGGCGCGGCGCTGTGTGCCAAAGACGACGGGGCTTTCGGCGAAAATCTGGAAACGGGGCTCGGCGCGGTGGCGCAGCAGTACGCGCCCTACGGCGACGAGGTGGTCGGCCGGAAGCTGAAGGAGTTCGCCAGTCAATGCCACGGTACGCGGGTGGCGGCTCTGCTGGACGAGGATCCCCGCGCCGCCGAGGCGTACCTGAAAAGTCACGAGGGGGAGTTCATGGGGACCGACCTGCTCAGACTGAAAAAGGCCGTGGGCGACCGCGTGGAAACCATACGGGTGCAGGAGACGGCAGACGGGATTATGCGGCGTTTCGCCGACGAGAGCGCGGCGCTGAGTTATGTCCGAAGCCGTTATGAGGGTGAGCGCGAGAACCGACTGGTGAGCGAGGTGAAGCGTCGCTTCGGCGAGGCGGAGTCCCGAAAGCGCGCCGCCGAGGATGAGCGGACGCGGGCTCAGAACGAAGTGTACAAGGCGCGCTGGCGGGACATTGAAGGCGGAAAGTTTTTCACCGAAAACGACCTGGCGGCGGACGGATTGCGCCCCGACCAGGTGTCTTTGCTCATGGGCAAGCAGGAGCTGAAGCGGAAGCGCCGGTCCATCGAAGGGGACTTGAAGGCGCAGGATCCTCTGTTCTCGATGCTTCCCGAGGACGAGCGGGAGACTAAGGTGCGTCGTCGTGCGGGTATCACCGACGAACAGCACGGCCGGGCGCTGGTGGCCACCTATGACCAGCTTCTGGCGGGGGAGATCGGCATGGCGGAAGTGAGGGACCGCGTTGACCGCGCTCTGCTGTCGCAAAGCGAGGCGCGCCGCATGGAAACGGCGCTGAAGGATCTTGACGACGCGCAGAAAAGCTTTGTGCGCATGGAGACTCGACGTCTCAACGAGGTGCTGAAAGACTACGACAACCGGGGCCGCGGGAAATTCGACACCGAGGGGGCGGTGCAGTGGTTTACCGACCGCGTGACGGCGCTTCCCGCAAACGCCGCGGATTACCGCCGGCAGGTGAAGGAGCTGGGGCGCGACGCGCTGGTGCGCATGCTTGACACGGGCGATGCGGACCTGAACGGGTTCCTCTGGGGCCGATCGGACTGGGGCGATGAACGTGACCGACTGGCCGACGCCGACTACTCGGACGTGAAGGAATACGCGCCTCGGGAGCCCGAGGCGGTGTACCGGGCGCGAACGGGGAGCGTTCAAAAGAGATCGCGCGGAACTCTGCGCGGCACGCTGGAATTGAAGGACTAGGGGAGTTGATGTTTTATGCCTGATTTTACCAACGTTACTTTCGGCGAGGAGAGCGACGTCATGGAGCGCGACGAAGCGCAGATGACGGAACAGGAGATCGAGGATCGGGCGGTCAACTCTCCGGCTCCGGCGCCGCGTCCGATTTTGAAGGACGAAAAGCTGCTGCCGGCCATCGCCTCGGGGGACCTGCTGTCGCTGGACTATCCGGCACACGCTTCGGGTATTGCGGCGGCGCGTGCGGCGGGCTGGTCGGACAAGGAGATCGGCGAGGAGCTGCGGCGCGATGAGATGCTGCACTCTCTTTCCGAAATGCCGGAACAGCTGGACCGACGTTACGGTCGCACCGACGAGAGCAAGAACTGGTCGTCGCAGACGCTGGAGATGTTCAAACTGAAGGAGCTGTCGAAGGCTACGGGGCTGGCTCCGGAGCGTCTGCGCGACCGCAAGCTGGTGGCGGACAAGCTGGGGCTGTCGTTGTCGGCCATGCTGGACGACGAGGTGTTCAGGCACGCCGGGGAACGGGTGCGCATCGTGGATACGGTCGCCGGCGCGGCTAAAGCGGCGTATGACCGGGTGTCGCTGATGCAGCGGCAGGCCGACCTTCTCGACAAAGACGTCGAACTGGCGCTGGAGGGCGGCGAGCTGTCACCGCAGGAACAGGCTCAGCTTGCCGAGGTGGACAAGCAGCTGGCGGCGGCGAGCAACGTGATCTACAAGGGCTGGGCGGCAAAGACTTCGGCGGCGACGTCGGATCTGGCCGTGCAACAGCTCTACGGTCTGAACGAGGGGCTGTCGGTTCTGCCGGCGTATGCCGCCGGGGCGCTGGCGGTTAACGGCGGGGCGCTGGCGATGGCGAGTGCGCTGGGGCCCCTGTCCGGGGGAGCCGCCGTTCTTTCGGCGCTGGGTGAAGCGACGGCGGCCGCGGCGCTGCACGGTAATTTTGTCAACAGCATGAAAGTCGAGCAGGCGGGGCTGTACCGCGAACTGCTCCAAATCGAGGGGCTGAGCCGCAGGGACGCGGCGCTGCTGGCGCGGGCGGGCGGAGCCCTCAACGGCGCCATTGAAGTGGGCAACCTTTCCACGGTGTTGTCGCTGGTTCCGGGGCTGGGGGCCGTGGGCGAAAGGTTCGCGTCGATCCTCAGGTCCAAAGGCGGCGCGAAGGCGCTTCTGGCGGTGCCGTCGGTGCGGAGGACGCTGCTGGCGGGGCTGAAGAACTACGCTTCGGGCGTCACCTCGGAGACTATGGAGGAGATTGAACAGGCGGCGGTGTCCACGCTGTTCGTCGAGGTGACGAAGCGTGCCAAGGGGCAGGACGGCGCGTCGCTGGAAGAAGCGCTGTCGGGCATTCTCGACGAAGGCCGGGAAGCTCTGGGCCAGATGGCTCTGGGGATGCTGCCGGGGGCCGTGGTCAATACCGGGATGGCGGCGGCGTCCACGTACCGCGCCAAAGGGGCCGTGAAAGGCGCGGAAAAGGGAAAGGGCAACGCTCAGTTCGCCTCTTTCGCGACGGCGGAGGAAGAAGCGCGCGTCAACGCGGTGAAGGAGCTGGAAGCGTCACGGGCCAAGGCGGGGGGCGCCGAAGCAAAAGCCGCCGCAGAAACAAAGACGGAAACAAAAAATGAAACGGCGGCGGAAGCTCCCGTCGTTTCTGCGGCACGGGAGGACCGCGCGGCGAAGGCTGAAACGAACGTCGCTTCGGAGCGCGCCGAAAGGCCGTCGGCGGAAGCCGGGGATGCCGCGGCCGAGACCGCCCCGGACGCCGACGAAGGCGGAACGGGCGACGATTGGCTCTTCATCGGAGCCGATGCGCTGGATAGCTATATGCAGTCGCTGCCCGAACCTGAACGGGAGACGCTGGGGCAGGCTCTGGGGCTGCACAAAATTTCCACGAAGGAATATCTGCTCCGCGCGAAGGACTTTGAAAAGGCCGCAGGGGAGCACGGGGGGCTCAACGACGCCGTGGCCATGGACCTGCGCGCGGGGGCGCTGGGTGTTACGGCGCGGGAGCGCACTGGGGCCATGGAGAAGATCAAGGCTCTGGGCCTCGACCCCATGGAGGGCGACGAGCCCTTCGCCGTGGAGGCCAGAGCGGTGCGCGACCACTTGGCGGAAACTCTTGTGCAGGGCGGTCAGAGTGAGGAGCTGGCGCGGGCCAACGCGGATCTCATGAGCCACCACTTTTACAGTCTCGCGTACAGCGCGGCCAGGGACGAGACGGGGCGCCTGAAAGAGGGGGCGTCGGGGCCGAAGGCTTTTTACGAAAAGCTGAAAATTCGTTTCGAGGAACAGGCAAACAAAAAAAGGCCCTCGTCCCCGAAGGGAGAGGGCGCCGTTTACTCCACTGTTTTCTCTCAGCCCATGAACGCCGGAGTGGATCTGAATCAGGAAGTCACGGGCGTGGTGGTTACGCCCACTATGGATGAAGAACAGGCAAGTCGTATGAAAGGCGGCGAAGATAAAAGAGCCTTTGTTAATCGAATTGCCGGTAATTATGTCAACCAAGATACCGGATGGACGCTGGAACTTTCGATAAGCAGCGTAAAACATGCGATCTCTACGGCTTTCCGAAAAGATAATGCTATTAAATTTGAAAAATGGCTGCAAATTATTGAAGGGCTGCCTGAATTTCTGAAATTTGCCAAGCTTATAGAAAGCCATAATGACAAAAAAGAAGCACCGGA
>CABTYW010000021.1 GCA_902489135.1 uncultured Synergistaceae bacterium | reverse complement strand
TTCAGACGTGTGCTCTTCCGATCTTAGCCGCACAGCACGTCTTTCTCTTCCAGAACGGTTTTTTCGTCGGCTCTGATGCCGTTGACGGACACGCCGCCGCCTGCGATCAGCCGCTTGGCCTCGCCTTTGCTTCGGCAGGCGCCGGATTCGACCAGCACGTCGGCCAGAGCCATGGGCAGCGAACTCACCTTGCCGCAGGGCGTTTCGGCGGCGAGGGTGTGAAGCATGTCGTCGGTCAGATCGTCGGGCGTGTAGGCGCCGCCGAAGAGGATTTCGCTGGCGTGTTTAACGTTGTCGGCAACATGAGCTCCGTGAACCAGCGCGGTGATTTCATAGGCCAGAAGGCGCTGAGCCTCGCGCTTTTCCGGCGCCCGGCGGTGACGCTCCATTACGGCGTTGATCTCTTCGACGGGCAAAAAGGTGAAATAGCGCAGAGTTTTGTCCAACGTGGCGTCTTCGCTGTTGACCCAGAACTGATAGAACTGGTACGGCGAGGTCTTCTTTGCATCGAGCCACACGGCGCCGCCTTCGGTTTTGCCGAATTTGTGTCCCGCCGAGGTCAGAAGCAGCGGGTTGGTGGCGCCGTAGACTTCAGCGCCTTCTTCGTGTTTGCGGATGAAGTCGATGCCGCTGGTGATGTTGCCCTGCTGATCGTTGCCGCCCAGCTGGAGGCGGCAGCCCTCGGCGGTGTAGAGATGGTAGAAGTCGTAGGACTGAAGCAGCGTATAGGCGAATTCAGTGAAAGAAAGACTTTTCGTGGGGTCTTCAATGCGGCTTCTGACGTGTTCTTTGGCGATCATTTTGTTGATGGTGAAGTATTTGCCCACGTCGCGCAGGAATTCCAGAAAGTTCATGGAACTCAGCCACTCGTAGTTGTTGGCCAGAATGGCGGAGTTGGGACCGCAGTCGAAGCTCACGAAGTGAGCCAGCTGCTTTTTGACGCACTCCACGTTGTGGGCGATGACGTCCATGGAAAGCAAATTGCGCTCCGAACTTTTCATCGACGGATCGCCGATCATGCCGGTGCCGCCGCCGGCCAGCAGAATGGGGCGGTGTCCCAGCTTCTGAAGCCACGCCAACCCCATGAGCGGGATGAGGTGTCCCACGTGAAGGCTGTCGGCCGTCGGGTCGAAGCCCACGTAGGCCGTGACCCGTTTGCCGGAATTGAACAGTTTTTCAACGCCGGCGTCGTCGGAGGTCCAATCGATAAAGCCACGCTCGCGAAGAATCTCAAGCGCATTTTCCGTCATAAAAATCAAATCCTTTCGTGAGGATAAAGGGCGTTTCAATCATTCCCGGTTATCATAACACACTCCGTGCCTTTTTCAGAAGGGGATTTTAAAACGAGAGCCCGGAAAGTATGCTAATTATTGCACATGGCGCAATGATAAAATTGAGTATTGCAAAATGATGAAAAATGTGGCTCAATATTAAAATATAATTAGACTTTAAGTACAGGTGATGAAAATGTACACACAGGATTCCGAACGGGGCGGCCTTCTTCGCAAAAACGCCCAAGAGATTGCGCTCTCCATCGCTTCGGCCATCAACTGCGACGTGTTGATCACCGACATTCAGGGCATCGTGGCCGGCACCAGCGCGGCGTCCCGACTGGGCACGCTGCACGAGCCGGCGCTTCAGGCCATCGCATCGGGACAGCCCGTGGAAACCGGCGCGGAAGATGCGCGTTCCGTCAAGGGCGGCGCGCCGGGAGTGACGGCGCCCATCCAGTCCATGAACGGCCAAACCGTAGGTGCCATGGCCATCCTGGGAGCTCCCGAAAAAGTTCGGCTTTTTACCGTCATCGTGCGCCAGCAGATTGAGACGCTGCTGCGGGAGCGGGAACTGTACGCCTATTCGGTCAACCGCGAAAGCACCCTGCAAAACCTCATTCAGGACATCGGTTCCTTCGTGCCCGGAGTGAGCAGCGAGACGCTGCTGCTTTCACGCGCTCAGGAATACGGTTACGATCGGAGCTGGCACTACATCCCCATTGCCGTGGATCTCTATCAGTTCGGCCGATTTGCGCTGCAGGTGCGCGAGCAGATGCGCGGCCAGAGCGAAAACGCCGAAACGCGGATTTTGAACGTGAAAAAAGCGGTGCTGGCCTCCATCCGCAAGATCTTTTCCGAGCCGCGCGACCTGTCGGCCATGCTGGGCAACAACCGCTTCGTCATCCTCTTCGCCGCGGCGAAACAGGAGAACGCGCACGCGGTCGAGAGCGAAATGATCGCCGCGGCGCAAAGCCGTGCGCAGAAAATTCTCGGTGAGCTGAAAGCCCTGGAGCTGAAAGCCGCCATCGGCATCGGATCTCCGGCGTCGGGCATGTACGAGCTGGCGGGAAGCTACCAGGAAGCCTGGAAAGCGCTGTTCATCGGCAAAAAATTCAAACAGCAGCCCGGCGTCTACAACATTATGGACTATCGCCTAGAGGACGTCATCACCACCATCGACGCGTCGGTGCGCAACCGCTTCGTGCAGGCTGTGACGGGGAAATTCCGCCGTTATCCCGATTGGGAGCAGATGCGCGAATCCATCCGTCAGTGGTGCGAAAGCGGATTTTCTCTGGTGGAGGCGGCCCGCCGCCTTCACGTTCACCGCAACACGCTGATTTACCGCCTCGACAAACTGGACAAAGAATCGGGGCTGAACCTCAAAGATTTCCGCACGTGCCTCAACCTCTATCTCGCCCTCGTGATGGACCAGTACGTCGGCCCGGCAGTGCAGGAAAAGGACCTGTAATTTTTTCGGCTCAATGGCGGCCGCTTCCCGCTGAAAAACAGGAACAAAGCTCTTTTTTTGCTCAGACCTGCGGCCTTTTCCGCTGCTTTCGGGTGAAACGGCGAAACGGCCGGGCGGATGCGGCGGTGCTGTTTCAGCGCCGAGGCTCTGGGGCGGTGCGCAGCGTCAGCACGGAGATTTCCGAAGGGCACAGCAGACGCATGGGAAATCCGTTCCACTGCGAAGTGCCGGGACTGACGAAGAGTTTCATGCCCTTCACGTCATACCAGCCGCGGACGAAGCCGCCGTTCATTTTTGCCACCAACCTTCGGAGAAGGGGCATCTGTCCGCCGTGGGTATGCCCCGAAAGCTGGAGCGCCGCGCCGCCGCGAGCGTTCTCCGCCGCGCTGCCGGGGCGGTGACTGAGAAGGATGACGGGAGCTCCCGCCGGCGCGCCCTGAAGGGCTTTTTCGAGGTCGGGCTTTTCGAAGCCGAAGCCCGCACCGGCAGGATCGTTGAGGCCGGCAATGACAAGTGGTCCGCTCCCCGAGGCGAGGATGGCCCCCTCGTTTTCCAGAACGGTGATGCCCAGAGATTTCAGCACGGGACGCCACCGCCCATAGTCTGAAAAGTATTCGTGATTTCCCGTACAGCCGTAAACGCCCAAAGGCGCTTTGAGCTGCGACAGCGGCTCAAGATGGTCTTTAAGACGGTCGGCGCGTCCGTCCACAAAATCTCCCGTTATCAGGACGAGGTCGGGATTTTGAGCATTGGTTCGGTCCGTCACCGCCTGAATAAAAGGGCGTGCGTTGGTGGGGCTGCAGTGCAGATCGCTGAGCAGCACCGCGGTTTTCCCGTCGAATTCAGACGGCAGACCGGCAACGGCAACCTCGTACTTCACGACGCGGGGGAGATTTCCGGCCCGCCATGTGCCCCACAACGCCAGAACGGCAGCGACCGACAGCGCCCACAGCGTTGCCGCCCGCGACGGAAAGGGACGGTCCAGTCCCAGCCGCCACAGCCCGTGCAGGACATCTTTCAGCATCAGCGCCCACAGCGCCGCCGCCAGAAAGTTGAAAGCCAGCGCACCGCCCATGAGAACGCCGGGCGGCAGGTCGGGGGCGAAGTACATTCCTCCGCCGATTTTTTGGAAGATCACGTTCTTATAGGCGGCGCCCAGCAGAAAAACGGCCGCCGCGGCTTCGCCCCAAAGAGGCAGCTTCAGCGGCCTCAGCGCGCTGGCGCCTGCGTACATGCACAGCAAAAAAGGAGCCAGATAAAAAAGACTCATGAAAGGCCTCCGCAAAGGATTTTCCGTCAAACGAACTCGTCGGACCGGAACTCATCGCCGCAAAAATGCGTAGCGCCGTAAAACGCCGGCGGCAAAAAACTTTTTTCGGCAACGCAAAATCCCATTATAAAGAAAAGCGACGGAAAAATGAAGGCCGACGCCTTTGTACCTCAATACCCGGGGGCGCGAAAAAAACGCCGTCCCATGGCGTCGTCATGGATCGTCCCCACGGCTCCCCCACCGAAGAAAAAGGCGAGTCCCCATACAATAACTTCGGCTGAAAACCCACCGCCCCCGGGAGGCTTCCATGAACATCATAGCCCTGAAAACGGGGCGCCGCCGACGATGATGCGGCCCCCCGCTCAAAGCGGTTCCGACACTGAAAGCGGAAAAAATGCGCCGTCCCTCCCGTGCTCTGGACGCGCGAGGTTCACTGTGATAAAATCGGACACTGTAAGCTAGAGTAAAATACTTGAGGAGGTTCCCATAAAGATGAAAAAATTTTTCCGCATCGTTCCCCTGCTTGCCGTCGTGGTTTTCGCCCTTGCCGGCGCAGCCTGTGCGGCAGAAAAAATCGGCGTTGCCGACATGCAGAAAGTGCTGGTCAACCATCCCCGTTTCAAGGATGTTTCCAAGCGCATCGAGGCCGTATACCGCGCCAAGGAGCAGGAACTGAAAACCGCTCTTGACAAGGTGACCGATAAAAAACAGGGCGCCCAGATGATCCAGGGCAAGCGCCAGGAAGCGGCTCAGGAAGAGATTAAGCTGAAAGAGCCCATTTACAAAGAAATTCGCGCCGCCGTGCGTACCGTCGCCAAGAACAAGGGCATTACCGTGGTGCTTGACATCGGTGCCGTCATGTTTGGCGGACAGGACATCACCGACGACGTGGTCGCCGAGCTGAAAAAAAAGAAATAACTCAATGACGGTGCAAAACGGGGAATCGCCGAGAAGCGAATCCCCGTTTTTGTTTTTTTGTACCCCGAAAACCGCCGCCCGTGCCGGCTGTTATGATTTTTTGTCTTTGTTTGAAGGTGCAGCCCGCCGTAATTTTGTTGTATCATAGATATGGACATAAATATTTTTCGATGGAGGCGCGAGATCATGGCTGACATTACACTTTCCATTGTGCAGGCGGAGTTTCCCGAGGACTGCAACGTCATTGTGGGACAGAGCCATTTCATTAAAACGGCGGAGGATCTGTACGAAGCGATGATCACCGCCTGTCCGGGCATTCGCTTCGGCATCGGCTTCTGCGAGGCTTCGGGCGACTGCAAGATCCGTTACGAAGGCAACGATAAGGCCCTGATGGATCTGGCGGTGAAAAACGCCGGGAATTTGGCCTGCGGGCACAGCTTTTTTATCGTCATGCGCGGCGCCTATCCCATCAACGTGCTTGACCGCATCAAAAACGTCCAGGAAGTGTGCCGCGTTTTTGCGGCTACCGCCAATCCGCTTCAAATCATAGTGGCTCAGACCGCCCAGGGGCGGGGTATCGTGGGCGTGGTGGACGGCTTTCCGCCCGTGGGCGTCGAAAACGCCGACGACGTCAAAGCCCGTCGTTCGCTGCTCAGCGACGTCATCGGCTACAAGCGCTAGGCTCCGGGGAGTGTTATGGCGAAAAAGGAAGGAAAGCGTTACAGCTGCATTGAGTGCGGATACGTCTCGCTGGTTCCCGCGGGACGCTGTCCCCGCTGCGGCGCCTGGGGAACGCTGGAAGAGGAAATTCCCGTCGCCCCGTCGGCGGCGGCCGAAGGAAAGGCGCGCATTCTCACTTCGCAGAGCATCAGCGCGCTGAAGCCGCCCGAAAGGCTCTCGTCGGGTTTCGGCGAGCTTGACCGCGTTCTGGGCGGAGGCTGGGTTCCCGGCGGCGTCGTCCTTCTGGGAGGACAGCCGGGAATCGGAAAATCGACGCTGCTGCTGCAGGTGTGCGGCCATATGACCTGCGCGGGCTCCCGCGTCCTTTACGTGTCGGGCGAGGAGTCGCCCTCGCAGCTGGGACTTCGGGCCAAGCGGCTGGGCATCCTTCAGGAAGGTCTCGACGTCTGCTGTCATACTGTCATTGACGAGGCTCTGTCGCTTGTGAAGGATCACCGTCTGGTGATCGTGGACAGTGTGCAGGCCATGAGAACAAATCAGGCCGACGGCTGGCCGGGAACGCCCACGCAGGTGCGCGCCGTGGCGCAGGTTTGCGTCAACTTCGCCAAGGAGCGGGGCGTGCCCATGGTTTTGGTGGGACACATCACCAAGGAAGGCCGCATCGCCGGCCCCATGCTGCTGGAGCACATGGTCGACGCCGTGGTCATGTTCTCCGACGACCGCACCTCGGCCTACCGCACGCTGCGCGCCAGCAAAAACCGCTACGGCGGTACCGATGAAATGGGCATTTTCGAGATGCGCGGCGACGGATTGTGGGAAGTGCGCGACCCCAGCTATCTGTATTGGAACCGCTCCGACGGCGCCGTCTCGGGGGTGGTGATGGCCGTTGTCCTTGAGGGCTCCCGTCCGCTGGTGGCCGAAATTCAGGCTCTGGCGGGAGAGAGCGCCTTCGCCTATCCCAAGCGCGCGGGCATCGGCGTTGGAACCAACAAGATGGGCATGCTTTTGGCCGTCCTTCAAAGCCGTTGCGGCGTGCCCTCTTCACGGGTCGATCTGTACTGCAACGTGGCCGGGGGGCTGGAAATTCACGATCCCGCGGGCGATTTGGCGGTGACGGCCGCCATGGCCTCGGCCCTGACGGGACGCAGCGCCCTGCCCGAAACCTGCTTTATCGGCGAAGTGGGGTTGGCCGGAGAAGTCCGTCCCGTCTCCGGTCTTTCGCCTCGACTGCGCGAGGCCGCCCGCCTCGGCTTTAAACACGCCGTCATCAGTTCCCGCGAAGAGCCGCCCCTGACCGACGGAGGACTGCACCTCATCGCGGTGCCTTCCGTGGCGGAAGCTTTGGAACGGGCCTTGGCAAAGGATGGAAATTTTTCAAAAAATGAGTGAAAACGGCGGAAAACTGCTATAATCAGGTGGTTTCTCCCCTAAGCGGAAAATTGCATCGGAAGGACGCTGTGAACAATGGATTACGATTTCAGGACACTGGAAAAGAAATGGCAGGCCTGGTGGGACGAACACCGGACCTTTAAAGTGACGGAAGACCCCGCCTATGCACCGGACAGACGCCTCTACGTGTTGGATATGTTTCCCTATCCTTCGGGCGCCGGCCTTCATGTCGGTCATCCCGAAGGCTACACGGCCACCGACATCTATTCCCGTTGCATGCGCATGAAGGGCTTCAACGTCCTGCATCCCATGGGATTTGATTCCTTCGGGCTGCCGGCGGAAAACTATGCCATCAAAACGGGGACCCATCCCAAAATCACCACGGAGAAGAACATCAACGCCTTTCGCCGCCAGATCAAATCTTTGGGATTCAGCTATGACTGGGATCGTGAGATTTCCACGTGTACGCCCGAATATTATCGCTGGACGCAGTGGTTTTTCCTGCAACTGTACAAAAAAGGTCTGGCCTACGAGGGACAGATCCCCATCAACTGGTGTCCTTCCTGCAAGACGGGCCTTGCCAACGAAGAAGTCAAGGAGGGCCACTGCGAGCGCTGCGGCTCGCAGGTGTACCGCCGGAATATGCGCCAGTGGGTTCTGAAAATCACCGACTATGCCGAACGGCTGCTGGCCGACATCGACAAGGTGAACTGGCCCGAACCCATAAAGATCATGCAGCGCAACTGGATCGGTAAAAGCGTGGGCGCCGAAGTGAATTTCGGTATAGACGGACGCAGCGACGAGCTGACGGTCTACACCACCCGCCCCGATACGCTGTACGGCGTGACCTACATGGTGCTTTCGCCGGAGCATCCCCTGGTGAAGGAAATTACGGCTCCGCAGTGCCGCGAGGCCGTTGAGCGGTACGTGCAGCAGGCGGCGCTCAAATCCGATCTGGAACGCACCGACCTCAACAAAGACAAAACCGGCGTGTTCACCGGCGCCTACGCCGTTCATCCTTTGAACGGCGCGAAAATCCCCATCTGGATTTCCGATTATGTGCTGATCTCCTACGGCACCGGCGCCATTATGGCCGTGCCCGCCCACGACTCAAGGGATTGGGAGTTCGCCGTGAAGTTCAATCTGCCCGTCGTCGAGGTGGTCTCGGGCGGCGACGTACAGCACGCCGCCTATGAGGGCGACGGACCTCACGTCAATTCCGACTTTATGAACGGCCTGAACACTTCCGACGCCGTTGCCGCCGCGCTGGAGCGCCTTGAAGCCTGCGGCAAAGGCAAAAAGGCCGTAAACTACAAGCTGCGCGACTGGATTTTTTCGCGCCAGCGCTACTGGGGCGAGCCCATTCCGCTGATCCACTGCCCCCATTGCGGCACTGTCCCCGTGCCGGAAGATGAGCTGCCGCTGCGCCTTCCCGAAGTAAACAAGTACGAGCCCACGGGAACGGGCGAGTCGCCGCTGGCGGGCGTGGAGGACTGGGTGAACTGCACGTGTCCCGTCTGCGGCGCCCCGGCCCGGCGCGAGACCAACACCATGCCCCAGTGGGCCGGATCCTGCTGGTATTATCTGCGCTATCTCGATCCTCACAACGACAAAGCATTCGCCGACCGCAGCAAAATCGACTACTGGATGCCCGTAGACCTCTACGTGGGCGGCGCCGAACACGCTGTCCTGCACCTTCTCTACGCCCGTTTCTGGCACAAAGTGCTCTTCGATTTGGGGCTGGTGAACACCGACGAGCCCTTTGCGCGCCTGGTCAATCAGGGAATGATTACGTCCTTTGCCTATCAGCGGCCCGACAAATCGCTGGTGCCCGTCGATCAGGTGGAAGAGCCCGCGTCGGGCGTTTTCATCGAGAAGGGGACGAAGGTGCGCCTTGAGCGCGTCGTGTCTAAAATGTCCAAGTCGCTGAAAAACGTCATCAATCCCGACGAGATCGTTGAGCGTTACGGCGCCGACACGCTTCGGCTCTATGAGATGTTCATGGGACCTCTGCAGATGTCCAAACCCTGGTCCACTCAGGGGCTTCAAGGGGTGCACCGTTTTCTCCAGAAAGTCTGGAAGGTCTGCACTCAGCCGCTCAGTGACGCGCCGCTGCCTCCGTCGCTGAACCGGCTGCTTCACAAGACCGTCAAAAAGGTGGGGGAGGACACGGAAGCGCTGAGTTTCAACACCGCCATCTCTCAGATGATGGTGCTCATCAACAAAGCTGCGGGCTATGACTGCTGTTATCGCCGCATGGCCGATCCCTTTGTGCGCATGCTTTCGTGCTACGCGCCGCACATGGGCGAAGAACTGTGGACCCTGCTGGGCAACGAGCCCAGCGTCTCCAAGGCTTCGTGGCCCGTTTACGACGAAGATATGATTGCGGACGCCACGACCACTGTTCCCGTGCAGTTTAACGGAAAGGTGCGCGAGAAACTTCTGCTGCCCGCGGGGTTGGATAAAGAGGCCTTGCTGAAGGCCGTTCTGGAAAACGACGCGGTCCGTCGGCGCCTTGAGGGCCTCACCGTAGTCAAGACCGTGGTGGTGCCCGGAAAGCTGGTCAACCTGGTGGTGAAGTAAATGCCCGCGCTGCTGCTGATCACGGCGCCTGCAGGAGCTCAGCCCCGCCTGCGCCGCGAGACGCTGGAGAGACTTTTGAAGAAGGGGTACGTTCTCGACCGGCGTCTCGAGACGGCAGATTGGCACGACCTGTTTCACGAGGCCATGACGCCCGGGCTTTTCGCGCAGCGTCGCATTTTTGAGATCGACGACGGAAAATCCCTGGGTCCTCTGCCGCCGGAGTATTTCCCGCGCGTGGAATCCGGCGATGCCGACGCCGTGTTTCTCATCTTTTCCGAGAAGCCGCTGCACAAGGAGCTGGGCAATGCCGCATCTGTCGCATCGGCGATCACTTACGAGTCGGCGCCCTATTGGCCCTCCGCCCGCGCCCGATGGCTTCAGAAAATCGCCCGGGAGAAGGGAGCGGCAATGGATTTCGCCGCCGCGGAACTGCTGGTGGAGTGGATCGAGGACGAGGAGGAGTTGCGGGCCGAGACCGATAAGTTGCGCGCAGCGGCAGGCAACGGGCGCATCACCCGGGAGCTTGTGGCCGAACTGTCCATGGATGAGGGCGGCAAGGCCCTTCTCAACCTTTTGGGCGCCCTGGCGGACTGCAGTGTTTCCGGCGCACTGAAGGCCCTGAAAGACCTCCGCGAAGACGGCGATGTGTTTCCCGTGCTTTCGGCGGTGCACAAACGCGTGCGCGGCGCCTGTATGGTGGCCTGCTTGGGAGAGGGAGCCGCCGGGGCGCTGACGCTGACGCCCTATCAGACCAAAATCGCCCGATCCATGGCCTCGCATTACGGCAGAACGCTTCTGTCGGCGTGGCTGGCTGAGCTGCTTCGCCTTTCCTGGAGCGAGCGGACCGGCGACGGCGCGGGATGGGACGGCTTTGAGGCGCTGACGTGTGCGGTTCTGTCGCGGGCGCGGCGCTGAAGGGCATGCGAAAAAGAAAAAAGACGCCGTAAAAACGATCGCAAAGATCGTTTTTACGGCGTCTTTGATTGTGCCGTTTTCAGAGAGGCTTTACTTCGATTCGGCGGGGGCTGCTGAAGCGGAGAGGGCTTTCACCTTGGCGGTCATCAGCGCCTTTTTGCGGGCGGCGGTGTTGCGGTGAATCACGCCCTTGACGACGGCTTTGTCGAAAACGGACTGTGCGACATTGAGACTGGCGACGGCAGTTTCGGCATCGCCCTTTTCGGCGTCGGCCAGAACCTTCTTCAGAGCCGTCTTGCAGCGGGTCTTCCAGAAGCGGTTATAAAGACGGTTTCTTTCAGCCGTGCGGACGCGCTTCATTGCAGATTTTTTGTTCGGCATTTTTTGTACTTCACCTCCTCCGATTAAACAGTAAGAATTCTACCACGTTTCATGGACAAATCGCAACAGGCCAATGATATTTTGCCGGAAAAATTGTAAAATAAAAAGACGCTGCGGCCTCGGACGTTTGCGGGGCAGAGCCGAAATATGGAGACAACCGACGATATTTTACCATTCTATCAGAAAATAACGGTGATTGCATGGAAGATTTTTTTGGTTCCGACGGAATTCTCAAACAGCGACTTCCTCACTTCGACTACCGGCCGCAACAACAGGCGCTGGCAGAAAAAATAGAACAGTTTCTCAGGACGGGGCTCCATCTCCTTGCGGCCGAGGCGCCCACGGGCATCGGCAAGACCTACGCCATGCTCATTCCCGCCATGGAGTGGGCGACCTCCAACAACTCCACCGTGCTGGTCCTCACGTCGGGCATCACCCTTCAGGAACAGCTCATCGGCAAGGACATTCCGGTGCTTCTGGACGTTTTGGGAATGGAGCTGCCTTACGGGCTGCTGAAGGGACGGGGAAACTACGCCTGTCTGAGAAAAGCCCTGGAGATCAGCCGAGAGGGTTTTCTCGATTTCGGCGGTGATCGCGGCCAAGTGTCGCGGGACATCGGCCAGTGGCTCTACAGCACCGAAACCGGTGATTTGAGCGAGTTGGGGCTGCCGGACTCCCATCCGGCGAAGGAACGCATCGCCTCGTCCTATCTGACGTGCCTGGGAGCGCAGTGTCCCCAGCGCGACCACTGCTTTTACGCGAAAGTGCTGCGGGACTGTCAGCATTGGCGCATTGTGGTGGCCAATTATCACGTGTTTTTTTCCTATGTGCTGGCACAGAAAAAGAGTTTTCCCGCTCCCTACGAGCTGGTCCTGTGCGACGAGGCCCATAAAATGGAGGAGGCCGCGCGCTCGGTGATGCAGATCACCGTGGACGGCCGGGACTGGCAGAGGCTCATTCGGCGCGCCCCCAAACTGGACACGGTGGAGGGCTCTCTGCTGAGGAGCGTGGGGGAAAATCCGTCGTCTTTTGCCGCCAAGGTGGCCGATCTGGGAAGAATTTCTTCGGGACTGTTCGAGCATCTGGCTTCAGCCCTTCCCGACGGCAAAGGATTTTCGCGCTATCCCGACGCACTGAAGGGTGAAACCGCCGAGCTGCTGGGACGCTGCGATTCGCTGCTCAGCCGTCTCGACGACCTGAAAGAAGCGGCTGAGAATGCGGGAGTTTTCGGCGGCGGAGCGCTGCGCGACGACGGGAAAATCACCCTTTGGAACAACGAACTTTCTCAGTACCGAAATTCGCTGCAGTGGTGCAGCTGCGCCGATAACTATCCCCAATGGGCTTACTGGCGCGACGGCGGGGCGCTGAAAAGCTCCTGTGTGGCGGGAAGCGATCTCATTCCGCAGGCCTTCGACGACGAGAACGTGAAAGTCGTCGCTCTGTCGGCCACGCTGACGGTGGATCATTCCTTTGAATACTGGGCGAACGAGACGGGCATGGTGCCCGACCAGACGCTGATTTTCGATTCGCCTTTCGATCTGGCGCATCAAATGGAAGTGAACATCGTGGATTTGAGCATGACCGCCCTTTCGGAAGGCTACGGCGACGCCGTGGCCCGCGTGTGTCGAAAGTACGCCCGGGACAACGGCGGCGCCACGCTGATTTTGCTTTCGTCGAAAAAATTGCTTGCCGCGGTTTCCGATTATCTCAAAAAAAACGCCGACACCGACGGGCTGAATATTCTCGTTCAAGGCGACCTGCCGCGCTCGGAGCTCCTTGAGCTGTTCAGAGAGCGGGAACGCAGCGTTCTGGTCGGCATGGCGTCCTTTCGCGAGGGCATTGACGTGCCCGGCGAGGCGTTGACTCAGGTTATCATCGACCGGATTCCCTTTCCCCATCCCGACGATCCCGTGGGCGCCGCCCGCGCCCAGTTGGAGGGCAAAGAGAACTTCATGAAAGTCGTTTTGCCCGCGGCGAAAATGCAGCTTCGCCAAGCCGCCGGCAGACTGGTTCGGGCGCCCGGCGACCACGGCAGAGTGGTCATCCTGGACGGTCGCGTCATCGGACGTCCCAATTGGAGAATTCCGGAAAGTCTGCCCCGCGTTCCCATAAAGAAATTCCGCCTGGCCCGTTAACTCTGCCCGAGGCCCCCGGGGACCGGCCTTTGCCCCAGCTGCCCGCCAAGCGCCCGTTTTTTTGCTGAAGCTTCTTTTTCAAGCTGCCGTATTTACAACTGCCCCCTGAATGTGATATAGTTCGAGGGCTGAATTAAATTATCCGACGCGCCTTGTGTCGGAGTTATTTATGTAGGAGGTGTACAGAATGAAGCAGACCTATCAGCCTCATGTCAGATCCCGCAAAAGAGCGATGGGATTTCTCGCCCGTTCCAAATCCCACGGCGGACGCGGCGTGCTGGCCGCGCGCCGTGCCAAAGGCCGCAAGCGTTTGGCGGTTTAACTGAAGAGCCTTGGTTTTTTCTTATCCCGCTTCATTACGGCTTAAACAGGGCTGGGAATATGACACATTATTCCGCACCGGCAGTCGTTTAAAAGGCAGGCTGGTGCGGTTATTATTTGTCAAAGCGCCCGACGGGAAAACCCGGTTCGCCATGGCTGTGGGCAAAAAAATCGCCAAGGCGCATTCGCGCAACCGCGGGAGAAGAATGCTCAAAGAATCGGTGCGGCGCCTTTATCCGTGGATCCGCGAGGGATGGTGGTTCGCCCTCATGCTTACCGAGGACGGACTGAACGCCAAAGCCGACGAAGTTTACGCCGATCTCGGCGCCCTGCTGAAAAAAAGAGGACTGATGAAAAATGACTGGCCGGGGCCTGTCTGGTATCAGTGATCTCTGCACGGCGCTGTGCATCGCTCTGATCAAGGGGTATAAGCGCTGTATTTCTCCCATGCTCGGCCACTGCTGCCGATTTTATCCGTCCTGTTCCAGCTATGCCCTCGAGGCCCTGAAAGTCCACGGTTTGCTGAAGGGGCTGGCGTTGACGCTGTGGCGACTGCTGCGCTGCGGCCCCTGGAGCGAAGGGGGATTTGATCCCGTGCCGCGCAAAAAAGAAAAGAAGCTTTTTCATGCCGAAAATAATAAACTTGGGTAGGTGAATTGATTTTGTGGCAAGCTGCTGGTGATTATCTCTATAAGTTTCTTCAGCTGCTCTACACGCTGACGGGCAACTGGGGACTGGCCATCGTGGCCATGACGGTCATTGTGCGCCTGCTTCTGCACCCTCTGAACGCCAAACAGATGCGCAGTATGCAGCAGATGCAGCGACTTCAGCCGCGCCTGAAGGTCCTGCAGGAAAAATACGCCGACGACCGCGAAACCCTCAGCCGCGAGACCATGGCGCTGTACAAAGAGAACCACGTGAATCCCGCCTCGGGGTGTCTGCCGCTGCTTATTCAGTTGCCGATTTTAATTCTGCTGTTCAACGTGCTGCGCAAGACCTCGTTCAACGGGGCGTCCTTCCTGGGCATTCCCCTCGAAGGAACGGTGCTGTCATCGCTGGCGCAGGTGACGTCCTTTGAAGGCGATCCCCTGAAGGCCGGGTTCCTCGACGTGTGCCGCTCCATTGCCGCGCATCCCGCCGGGCTGGCCCATGTGGGCGCCTATTTGCCCATTTTGCTGCTTTTGGTCATGATCATCGCTCTCACTTTCCTGCAGCAGCGTATGTCCGGTCAGGGCAACGCGCAGATGGCTGCCATGAACGTGTTCATGCCCATTTTCATGGGCTTTATCTGCCTTTCCATGCCCGGCGGATTGACTCTGTACTGGATGCTTTCGTCGCTTTTTGCGGTGATTCAGCAGTGGTACACCGTTAAATCCGTGGCCAAGGAAGAACCGCCCGCGCTGTTTAAAGAGAAACCCCGTGACGGCGCCAAGGCGGAAAAACTGGAGTATGCTCCCCGTCCCGCCAAAAAAGAGACGCCGCCTGCGCGCCGCAAAGTGAACTGCGATATTCCCTCGGGCGGCTCCGCGGGAGGGGACGGCGTCTATGACGATTTCGACTGGTTTATCCCGCGCAAACGCAAATAATTTTGTCGTGTAAGGAGGTTCCTGTCCGTGGAAAACAGTACTGCCCCTCAGAATGATGAAGTCCTCACGCTGGAAGTTTCCTCCGAAGAGGAGGCACGCCGTCAGGCCGCGGCCCATTGGGGAATTCCTGAAGACGAAGTCCTTCTCGACGTCATTGAAGAAGGAAAAAGTTTTTTCGGCCTTTTCGGCAGAAAAATGAAAATCGAAGCGCGCCGCGCGATGTGCCGCACCTCCCTTCCCGAGGCTTCTCAGCCCGAAGAGGAGGCGTCGGACAGCCGCTTCGTAACGCTTCTGAAGAGCGTCATCGGCGCCGCGGGGCTTGATCTTGACGTCAATTTGCTTTCCGACGGTTCGGTGAACCTTTCGGGCGCCGACAGCCGGCTTCTGCTGGCGGGCCGTCAGTCCGAGGGGCTGAAAGCTCTGGATTATATTGTTAATCTCATGGCCCGCAACGACGGCCCGACGCCGCACGTGCGCATCGACTGCGAAGGCTTCCGCCGCAAGCGCGAGAAAGAGCTTGAGCGCATCGCCATGGAAGCGGCGAAAGAGGCCATGAGAACCCGCCGCACCGTCTACCTTCAGCCCATGACCGCATGGGAGCGGAGGATTGTGCACTTGACGCTGAAGGAAAGCGCCAACGTGGAAACCCATTCGGTGGGCTTCGAGCCGGGGCGCAAGGTGGGCGTGCGTCTTATCGGCAGTTCGTCGGCCCGGGAAAACGGCGGCGCTTCGGACCGCCCGGAACATTCCGACAAAAGGCGTCCTTCCCGCCGACGCCGCAGTTCGTCGTCGGCTCCGCGAAACAGACGGAGCGCCGGGACAAACGCCGCACCTGAAGCTTCGCCCCTTTCAGCGGCGGAAAAGAACCGACCGTAGAAGCTTCCCCTCTGCAGTGCGACTTGAAAAAAGCTTCTGCCGGCACATGTGCCGGCAGAAGCTTTTTGTCTAAAGTGCCTTTTCTTTGGGGGAGACGGCGAGAAACCTTTTGTAGGTGCTGCGCGCCCTGCGAAGGGCGCGGCTTTGCGCTGAGGCGTCCAGATGGGGCGTGATTTTTTCTATGTGCTGCCGGGATTCCTTGCTGCCTGAAAGGCGCGCCAGTTCAAACCAGTACAGGGCTTCTTCGAGATCGGCTCCGGCGCCTTCGCCGTTGGCGTACATCATGCCCAGATTGACGGAAGCTTCAGTGCTGCCCGTCATGGCTGCGCGTACAAACCACTTTTTGGCCTCTTCGAAGTTCCGGGCGGTGCCGTCGCCCGCTCTGTTCATCCATCCCACGTTGTACCACGCCGTGGTGTGTCCCAGAGCGGCCGCCCGTTTGAAATAGCCGTAGGCGCGCGCATGATCTTTGGCGATCCCCTGTCCCGCGTAGTAAAGGACGCCTAAGCGGAAAAGCGCGTTGGCGTCGCTGTTTTCAGCGGCCTGTTGGTACCACTCCAGCGCCGTCGAGGGCGATTTCTTCACGCTCTGTCCCATCTCGTAGAGGCGCCCCAGAGCGTACATGGCTTCGGCGCTGCCGCTGCGCGCCGCTCTTTGACACCAGCGTCTGGCCTCGTTCTCGTCCTTTTTTACAGCCAATCCCGCGCTGTACAGCTTGGCGAAGGTCATCTGCGCGTCGGCAAGTCCCGCGTCGGAGGCCGCCCGAAGGAGCCGCAGAGCTTGCGCATTTTGAGCTTCCTTTCCCTTGGCGGTGCGCAGAAGCAGCATTGCCAGATCCTTCATGGCCGGCGCATCGTGCTTCAGCGCCGCGGCGCTGTAATAGGCTCTGGCCTTGCGCAGATCCTGGACGACGGCAGTACCTTCCTCGTAGAGATTGCCCAGCTCGCGCAGCGCCTGAGCGTATCCGCCGTCAGCGGCGCGTCGCAGGAAAATCATCCCGCGGGAAAAATCGTAGACGGGCGCCAGGCCCCACTGGTTGATTCGCGCGCGGATCAGCAGGGCCTGCGGGCTTCCCGAGGCGGCATAGTGATCCAGCAGCGGAAGGGCCGCCCGATAATCATCGCTGTGTTCCGCCAGCAGCGCTCTGTGACGGTTAAAGAGGCGGGCGGCGCGGGGGTAATCCCTGCCGCCGTCCATAATCAGGACGGCCAGAGCGTGATAGACCACCGGGTTTGACGAGCCGTCCCGAATGAGCCCACCGAAAATTTTTTCAGCATCGCCGTTTTTCCCCTCAAACCAGAGGGTCAGCCCCTCTTCCAGGGGCGAGACGCTTTTTGTTTTTTCGTCGCTGGCCGGTGCCGCGCCCAAAGAAAGCGGTGCGGCTGTCAGAAGGCATAAAATGATAAAAAACGCACAGGCGTGTTTTCTCATGGGGATCCCTCGATATAAAATGATGTTGAGGCGTAATTCGCCCTCGGCGGCGAGCTTCAGTGAAATTGCCGAAATTTAATTGTATCACATCCGACGGAGGGCTGCACTTCCGATGCCGCGCCAATGACTTTTCGAGACATATTTCTGCCCGGGCGGCTTGCGGAGGCGCGAAGGAACTCTTTGGTGCCGATGCGAAATGCCGCCATCTGAGCCGTGGTGCTGAAACGCTGAAGGTGCGGCGCACTTTTTTCAGGAGGAAACGATGAAAACGCTCTACAAGATGCCCTATGAAGGGAAGCCGGTACTGGGCAAAGTTGTTGACCGCCCCAATCGCTTCGTGGTGATTGCCGAAGTTGAGGGGCGCGAAGTTTCCTGTTATTTGGCCAATCCCGGACGCCTTTGGGAACTGATCTATCCGGGGGCCGATGTGCTGTTGACGCCGTCGTCGGGGAAGACCGATTACACGGCGTTGGCGGCCCGGACGTTTCGCGGCGAGGTGGTGCCGTTGCACACCCACCGCGCCAATGACTTGACGGCGGCGACTGTGGATGCGGGGCTGCTGCCGGGACACGGCGGCGCGCGGGTGCTTCGGCGCGAAGTGACGGTGGGAGAGAGCCGCTTCGACTTTCTGCTGCAGGAAGACGGAAAGGAGCTGTACGCCGAGGTCAAATGCTGCACGCTTTTTGCGGGTTGCGGCGCTTACTTCCCCGACGCTCCATCAAAGCGGGCGGTGCGCCATCTCAGACACCTCTGCGCCATGAGCCGCCGCGGCATCAAAACGGCACTGCTGATCCCCGTCAACTCTGCGGTCCCTCAATGGTTCGCTCCCGACTGGCACACCGATCCCGAATTTGCGCGCGCGTTGATGGAATGTCAGAGCCACGTGGAAATCATTCCCATGGGATTTCAATGGAACGACGACCTTTCGGTTTCGCCGCATGTGAAACCGTTGCCCGTAAAGCTTGAAACTGTCAGACGTCACATGGGGGGCGGCGGCTATTGTCTTGCCGTCGTCGCGGCCCAAGACGGCTTTCGGTGCGTCCTGCAGCGCAGCGCCGATCTCGACGGGGAGTTAAAAAGATGGAAACGTCGAGGATCCCTTCTCCCGGACTTTGCGGAGAAGCTGTGCGGTGAAGGAAGGCTCATCGCCCTTGTTCCCTTTCGAACGTCCCGCTTCCATGACGACGAGCTTCGCTCCCGAATAGATGTTTTGCTGGATGAAAAACTTACGGGAGAAGCCGGGCTTCTGGTGGGAAAATTCTCACAAAATCCCATGCGCCGGCCGCCTTTCACAGCCATGATTTTGAATGAACGTTTTGAGCGTTATGACGAAAATTTTGCTTTGGAATAAAATAAATTCGATGATGGTCCGAGAGATGTGTTCTTCAATCACCGCCCGAGGGCCGTATATAAATTTATTCAAATTCGTAAAATTTATAATTCTTGACGTGCATGGGCGGCACGTAGCGCTTTTGGCGCCGGACACGAAGAGGTTTTTGTATTTATGAATAAAAAGACATGGAATTTTGTCAGTTTTTTGCGGCGTAATGTCCATTGATGAAATTTAAAAAAGCCCGCATAATTATTTTGTGATCTATAATCATTGCACAACTTTCTGCCCGAAGTTTTGTGCATTGAGAATATGAGGTCATGAGGTTTTCTGGAGCAATGCGGTGCAGTCCGTGATTTACGCTATCTCAAGGGAGGTTGTTGGTATGGAGCAATTGATGGATCAGCTGACGGGGTTTGTCACCCGTGCGAATAGTTTCCTCTGGGGGCTTTATTGCTTAATTCCTCTGCTCTGCGGTACCGGCCTTTATTTCACGTTGAGGCTGAAGTTCGTGCAGGTGCGCAAGTTCAAGCAGGCGTTCAAGCAGGTGTTCGGCAACCTGACGCTGTTCGGTGAGCGCGCCGGCAAGGAAGGCATGAGCTCATTCCAGGCTCTGGCGACGGCCATTGCGGCTCAGGTCGGCACAGGCAACCTGGCGGGCGCGGCCACGGCCATCGCCATGGGCGGTCCCGGCGCCATCTTCTGGATGTGGATCGCCGCTTTCTTCGGAATGGCCACCATCTTCGCCGAGGCCGTTTTGGCTCAGACCTATAAAGGCAAGGACGAAGCGGGCAGCGTGGTGGGCGGCCCCGCCTACTACATTGCCGAAGGACTTCACTGCAAGCCTCTGGCCGCCTTTTTCGCGGTGGCCATCATTATCGCCCTCGGCTTCATCGGCAACATGGTGCAGTCAAACTCCATCGCCGATGCCGTGCATAATGCCTTCGGCACCAACCGCCTGCTTGTGGGCGTCGTCGTGGGCGTGATTTGCGCTTACGTTTTCTTCGGCGGCATGGGACGCATCGCCTCTCTGACGGAGAAAATCGTTCCCATTATGGCGGGGCTGTATCTCATCGGCGGGTTCTACATTCTCGCCAAGGATTTCCCCCAGATCCCTCACATGTTCTGGATGATCATTGACGGCGCCTTCGATCCCAAGGCGGCCACCGGCGGCCTCATCGGCGCCACCATCAAGGAAGCCGTCCGTTACGGCGTCGCTCGCGGCCTGTTCTCCAATGAAGCCGGTATGGGCTCCACGCCTCACGCCCACGCCGTCGCCAAGGTGGACCATCCCGCCCAGCAGGGTTTCGCCGCCATTATGGGCGTGTTCATCGATACCTTCGTGGTGCTCAACATGACGGCCTTCGTCATCTTCGTGACGGGCGTGCTTGACGGAAAGACCAGCGGCATCACGCTGACGCAGAACGCCTTCCACGTGGGACTGGGCGATTTCGGACTTCCCTTCGTCGCCGTCTGCATGTTCTTCTTCGCCTTCTCCACCATTATCGGCTGGTACTTCTTTGCCGAGCAGAACATCAAGTACCTCTTCGGAAACGCCGGCCTGACGCCGTACAGACTGATCGTCATCGTTTTCGTGGTGGTGGGCGCCGTGCTGAAGCTTGACCTGGTGTGGGAGCTTGCGGACTTCTTCAACGGCATCATGGTGTTCCCCAACCTGATCGCTCTCATCGGCCTCGCCAAGGTTGTGTCCAAGGCTCTGAACGAGTACGAGAACGGACAGTGGCTGAAGGCCGACAAATAGCTCGCGTCAACTGAACTGAAACAAAAATAACGTGGGCTGCGGGGACGACGGGTTTGGACCGGCGGTCTGAACCCATACGATCCCGAAGCCGCACAACGGGGAAAGCGCACGGTGCGTATGATTGACGCATGGTGCGCTTTCCTGTTTTTTACTGTCTGTTGAGCGAATTTAAAAAACGCGGCTATTGTTTTTATTTTTGTATAAGTATAAAATTAACGAAGAACTGTCGCGGCGGCCCACGGGAAAGCGCCATGTTTCGCCGCGGGCCGCAGGCGCCGTGTACAAGGCGTTTTTGTGACTTTTGAGCCGCGCAAAAAAGCGGGCGTTTCGCTCCATCGTCGGTTTTGCCCAAGCGCCTATGGAGCGAAAGGGGAACGGCGCCGAAGTCTCGAACGCGCAGTCGTTGGGGGATGAAGAAAAGGGCGAGCGTTCTTCACAGGAACATGGAAGCGCCGAAAACGCGCGGAGAGCGGCGTGTTTCATTTAGGAACGTTATGGAGATCATTGAAGAGGGAAGGCGGGCGGAGAATGAGCGACACAGTTGAGAACGTCGTCAATGAGGCGCAGATCAAAGAAACGGCAGCGGAAAAAGTCTTGAACGTCCACTGCTCCAAGTGCGGCGCGCCGGCGCGGTACGATATTTTGAAGCACTCCTACACCTGCAAATTCTGCGGGCAGGACACGGGGCTGGAGACGGCGCTGAAGGAAAAAGCCGGTTTCAGAGCGCTGGTACAGAAAAGGATCAAAGAGGAAGGCCTCGGCTTTGAGGCGTCGTCGGCCAAATGTCCCACCTGCGGAGCGGAGATCCTGTTCCCGCAGAACGAGGTCATCAAGACCTGCCCGTTCTGCCGAAGGGAACTGGTCCTTGAAAAGTACACGAAAATTCGGGAATTTCCCGAGCTGATCGTTCCCTTCCGCATCACCGAGGGCGAGGCCAGAGATCTGCTGAAAAAGTGGTGCGATGAAAATTCTTCTAAAAAAGAAGCCGGGCAGCTTAAAGCGTCCATCGGCGAGGTGCAGGGCTATTATCTGCCCTACGAGCTTGTTCGCGGCCCCATCGACTGCGAGGCGTCGCGCGAGGGCGCGACGAGACGTTACAAATGTCGGGGAGTCCTTCAAAACACCTTCGTCAACACGTCGTCGCAGCTTGACAATTTGACGTTGGACGGCATGGAACCCTTCGACCTCGACGATCTGACAGAGTTCAACTTCGCCTATCTGGCCCGTCAGAAGGCCAAGGTGGACGACGTGAGCGACGAGGCTCTGCGGTCCCGAGTCAAAGAAGAGGTTCAAAGCGGTTATACGCCGGTTGTGGCGAAAACCCTCGAGACCAAGGCGATCACCATCTCTCCCGACACGGAGAAGCTGATGAAGATGCCCGTCCTGCTTCCTGTCTACTACATTAAAAAGGGAAAACTGTCGGCAGCCGTCAACGGACAAACGGGCAAGGTGGCCGTGCGCTCCCAAAAGGTGAAAAAGACTCTGCCCTGGTGGCTTAAGCCCATTGTGGCCAGTGTGGTCGTCGCGCTTCTTTCAGTGTCGGTGACCTATCTTCTGACGGGAGACTGGAGCGAGGCTTTCGATTTGGGAGGCAAGATCGCGTTTATGGCGGCTCTGGTTGTATTCACCGTCTATCACAACGCTTACGAGGGAACCGAAAGGAAGAAACTTTTACCGGATATTTTCACTTCCAGAGAACTTTATGAGCGCGACGACAAGGGCAAGCTGGCAGTCTCCCACAAAAAGATTGAAGGCGAAATTTTGAAGCCTCAATTTTTCGAGAACGTCGGCGGCACCCTTTGCCCGGTGACCATCAGATTTACCTGCGCCGAAAGAACTCTTAAAACGGCGGTCGCCATTTTCATCGCGCTGTTCTTGCCCACAATGATCGCCTTTTTCATCAACGGCTTCAGCTTTCAAGGACTGGACATCCTCATGGGGGCCGGCGGATGGCTTGTTCTTGCCGTGCCCGTTACCTTCGCTTATTATATGAAATGGGGAAGGGCCGAACTTTACGACTATCCCTATATTTATTATCGCGACGAAAGGGGACGCCGACGCAAACTCAAAGAGAAGTCGGCCCGAGCCGAGATTTTCGGGATCTTCGGGATTTTATTTGGGTTTCTGCGCGAGCCGTCTTTGATGTGGGCGCCCCTTTTGATGATCGCTCTCTTCATAGGCAGTATTTTCATGACGCTCAATTAGCAGAGAGCCCTTTTCAGTGGCGCCGCAAAGCGAATTTTCGCTGAACAAAGAAAAAGCCCTGTCGCCGTGCCTTCACATCCATATGGATTTGAAGGCACGGCGTTTTTTCTCAAAGGAGAACGGCGTCTTCAGGGAAGCGGCGATTTCGCCCTCACGGCGGGGCAAAATCTTCACGGCATTTTACAGAGCGCCAAAAGGAAGGTATAGTTAGAGAACAGACGGAGAAAAACGTCCCATCTTTTCACTTCGAGGGTATGCCATGAACGTCGATAAAATACTGAACGCGCGTCCCGTCTCGCTGCAGCAGATGCTCGCGGCCCGAGAGCGCCGCGCGGAGCGCCAGAAGGCCATGCTTGCCGAGGGGGCGCGCTGTCTCGTAAGCTGTACGCTCAACATGCCGGGAGCGGTGAAGCAGTTTCCTCTGGCGCGCGCCTTTTTTGTGAGCGGCGTGGAGCGCCTGGCGGCGGCGCTGGCGCGGTCGTCAATGATCGTTGAAAAGGAGATCCGTTACCTTGACGAGGATACGGGCTGCGAGGCTTTTTTTGCCCTGTGCGCCGATCCGAGGGAGGTGAAAGCCGTAACCTGCGCGTTGGAGGAAAGCTCAGCCGCCGCGCGACTTTTCGACTTCGACGTTCTTGACGGCGCGGGGCGAAAAATCTCGCGGTCGGAGCTGGGGTTTGACGAGCGGCGGTGCCTTGTTTGCGATCTCCCCGTGTGGTGCTGCGCCCGAAGCCGCGCTCACTCCGCCGACGAACTGAGCCGCGCGGCGGTGCGCCTTATGTACGAACAGCTGTCGGGGGCTTTTGCCGGGAAAGTCGCGGCAGCGGCACAGCGAGCTCTGCTCTACGAAGTCTGCGTTTCGCCGAAACCCGGGCTGGTGGACCGCTTCAACACGGGCTCTCACGACGACATGGATTTTTACAGCTTTCTGGACAGCGCCTGCGCGCTGAGAGCCTACTTTCACCGCTGCGCTCTGCTGGGAGCGCAAAAAACCGCGTGGCCGGCTGCGCAAGTTTTTAAAGTTCTGCGGTTTTGCGGCATGGAGGGCGAAGAGGCCATGTTTGCCGCCACAGGCGGCGTCAACGTCCACAAGGGCGCCATCTTTTCCTTCGGTTTGGTCTGCGCCTCCCGCGGACGCCTTTGGGGGCTGGGCGAGAACGGGGCTCCCCAACAGGTGGCTCAAACGGCGCAGGCCATGGCGGAGGGGATTTTCGACGATTTTCGTCCCGACGGCGCCACCGCGGGACAACGCGCTTTTCGTGAGGCGGGCGTGACGGGCGTGCGCGGCGAAGCTGCCGCGGGATTTTCTTCGGCGCTGAACGTCGGGCTGCCGACGCTGGAACGTCTTCTGCGCCAAGGAAAAACCAGGGATGCAGCGGGGGGCGCCGCGCTCTTGCACCTGCTGGCCCGATTGGACGACACCAACATGATCAAGCGCTCCAGCATGGGGCGTTTTCGAGAAATTCAGCGTCGGCTTCGACAAGCTCTGGCCGTCGAGACCTGTCCCGATGCCCAAACCCTTGAAGCCCTCGATGGGCAATTCATCGCCGAAGGCCTGAGCCCCGGCGGCGCGGCGGATATGCTGGCGCTGACGTTTTTTTTCCATTTTCTGAGAGACTTTGAGGAAGAAAAAGCTCCCCTGAGCTGACAGGGGAGACGTGACGTTTTGAAGGAGGTTGAATTTTATGGCTGTCCTTGGAGCTTTTGCCTTGCCGCACCCGCCCATCATGCTGCCGGAAATCGGTCGCGGCGAGGAGCGCAAAATTGCAGACACGCTGCGGGCGTATCGTGACGCGGCGCGCCGTGCCGCCGAGCTCAAGCCCGACGTTTTCGTGGTCTTTTCGCCTCACAGCACGTTGTATGCGGATTATTTTCACATTTCGCCGGGGCGCGGGGCCTGCGGCGATTTCGGCGATTTCGGCCGCCCCGACGTGAAAGTTTCGGCAGAGTACGACGAGGAATTGGCGCGGGCCGTCGCCGAGGAAGCTTCCGCCGATGGCCTCGGCGCCGGATTTCTGGGCGAGCGGAATAAAAAACTCGACCATGCCGTGATGATCCCGCTGCGCGCCCTCCAGGAATTCTGTCCCGACGTGCCCATTGTGCGAATTGGGCTGTCGGGCTTTTCGCCGCTTCAACATTATACCTTCGGCATGGCCGTGGCCCGCGCCGTGCAGCGGCTGAACCGCCGCGCCGTCATTATCGCCAGCGGTGATTTGTCGCACAAACTGAAAGCCGAAGGTCCCTACGGCTTCGCCGAAGAAGGGCCTGTTTTTGACCGATGCGTGACCGACGTTTTTCAGTCGGGGGATTTCGGCAAGCTGCTTGACCTTTCGCCGGAATTTTGCGACGCTGCGGCGGAGTGCGGCCTGAGGTCTTTTCTCATGATGGCGGGCGCCTTGGACGGACAGGCCGTGGAGTGTCGTCTGCTGAGCTACGAAGGCCCCTTCGGCGTGGGCTATGCCGTGGCAAGCTTTATTCCCTGCGGCGCCCACCCATCGCGGCATTTCGGAAAGCTGTACGCCGAGAGAAAGCGCCGCGAGCTTGACACCATTGCGTCAAAGGAAGACGTCTATGTGCGCCTGGCGCGTCTCAGCCTCGAAAGCTGGGTGAAGACGGGGCAGCGGGCGACGCTGCCCGAGGGACTTCCGCCGGAACTGACGCGGCGCCGCGCCGGCGTCTTCGTGTCGCTGAAAAAGGACGGGCGGCTTCGCGGTTGCATCGGAACGATTTTTCCCGCGGCGTCCTGCGTTGCCGAGGAAATTCTTCGTAACGCTCGATCGGCGGGAACGGCCGATCCGCGCTTCCCCGCGGTGACTCGTGACGAGTTGCCGTGGCTGGTCTACGACGTGGACGTGCTCACCGAGCCCGAAATCGCTCAGCGGTCTCAGCTGGATGCCGTCAAGTACGGCGTCGTGGTTCGCTGCGGCTCCCGCTGCGGCGTGCTGCTTCCCGACCTCGAAGGCGTGAAATCGCCGCAGCAGCAAATCGCCATCGCCCTCAACAAAGCGGGCATCGCTCCCGACGAGGACTACACCATCGAACGCTTTCAGGTGGTGCGCCATCAATGACGCGCTGCGAGCTGTGCTTTCATCGCTGCCTCCTCAGTGAAGGACAGCGCGGTTTCTGCCGCGCCCGGGTGTGCCGCGGCGGAAAAATCATCGACGAAAATTACGGCATGATCACATCGCTGGCCCTTGATCCCGTCGAGAAAAAACCGCTGCGGCGCTTTCATCCCGGAGCGCCGGTGCTGTCGGTGGGAAGTTACGGCTGCAATCTGCGCTGTCCCTTCTGCCAGAACAGCGAAATTTCCATGTCCGACGGAAGCGGCACGCCGATCCGACGCCTTTTGCCCGAGCAGCTGGCGGCGCTGGCGCGCGAACTGAAGCCCCGGGGAAATCTGGGCGTGGCGTACACCTACAACGAACCGACCATCGCTTTCGAATACCTCATGGACTGTGCGCCGTTAATTCACCATAGCGATCTGTACAATCTGCTGGTGACCAACGGCTCGCTGCTTCCGTCGCCGCTGCGGCGGCTCTTGCCCTTCATCGACGCCATGAACGTTGATCTCAAAGGTTTTACGGAAGAGGGTTACCGCAGGCTCGGCGGCGATTTGGAAACGGTGAAGAATTTTATTCGGATTTCAGCGGAGGCGGGGTGTCATGTTGAGGTGACGACGCTGATCGTTCCCGGCGAAAACGACTTTCCGGAGGAAATGAGAGCTCTTTCGGCGTGGCTGGCATCCATAGACCGTCGCATTCCCCTTCATGTGACGCGATTTTTTCCGCAGTACAAAATGTCGCAGGCGGTCCCTACGCCGCTGACAGTGCTCCGAAGAATGGCTGACATTGCATCTGAATTTTTGGAATATGTTTATCTTGGCAACTGTTGACGACTTTTGGTTGCTTTAACGTGTTTTTGAAATGAGCGGGCGATTTTTCGTAAATCGTGCGCTCATTTTTATTTTTCCCCCTGTATCTTTTATCGTTTTTGAGGATTTATGCATGTTATTTTTACAAAACGGTGATATACTTTTTTCATCAAAAAAACGCCCTTCGTAAAGAATGTTCAGCCTTTTCGGGGCGTACCGCAAGGGGGAAATGAAGATGGATGAAGGGGTGGCGCGTCCTGCCGAAATTTTCGGCATGCACGTGTTCGATCGATCGGCCATGAAGGAGCGGCTGCCCGAAGAGATTTACCGCCGGCTGATGCAGGCCGTTGAGGGCAGCGGAAAACTGGACAGTTCCATTGCCGACTATGTGGCGGCGGCCATGAAGGAATGGGCGCTCTCCAAGGGCGCCACTCATTATACCCACTGGTTTCAGCCCAGAACCGAGGTGACGGCGGAACGTCACATGGCCTTTCTCGGCCTCGACGACGAAGGCCATCCCATTCAGGCCTTCAGCGGCAAAGAGCTCATGGGCAGCGAACCCGACGCTTCGTCATTCCCCTCGGGGGGAATGCGCAACACCTTTGAGGCGCGCGGCTACTGCATGTGGGATCCCTCAAGCCCCGCCTTTATGGTGCTGAGCCACAAAGGCGGCACGCTGTGCATTCCCTCGGTGTTTCTTTCCGGGGACGGAACGCCCCTGGACATGAAAACGCCGCTGCTGAAGAGCATCGACGCCGTGCAGCAGCGGGCCATGCGTCTTTTAAAGCTTTTCGGCAGCCGCACCGTTCATTCGGTGGAGGTGACCATCGGCGCCGAACAGGAATTTTTCCTTGTGGACGAGGAAAAAGCCCGCCATCGTCCCGACATCGAGCTGTGCCGCCGCACGCTTATCGGTGCGCCGTCGCCCCAACCGCAGCGCGTTGAAGGCCATTACCTCGGCGCCATTCACCCTCGCGTGCTGGCCTTTATGGAGGACGTGGAGCGCGATATGTACCGTCTGGGGCAGGTTCTGATGACTCGTCACAACGAAGCCGCGCCCGGACAGTTCGAGTTCGCGCCCGTACTGAGCGAAGCCAACCGCGGCTGCGACCAGAACCAGATGCTCATGGAAGTGATGAGAAAAATGGCACGGCG
>CABTYW010000020.1 GCA_902489135.1 uncultured Synergistaceae bacterium | reverse complement strand
TCTTCCGCGCAAGCCTTCGAGAAGAGCCGCTGCGGTCTTTGAAGGACGCGTTTGTATAAGTCGGGGCCACCGGCTCAGTTGATGTTGTGTACCGCCCCGATGAGGCCCCTTTACCGCTCCACCTTCGCGGGCTCTGAAAAACCGACAACTGCACAGCCATCACCGTCCGCCCCCCAAAAAGCTTATCGACGGGTCTTCATGTACCGACATACCCGTCAACGGGGCTGTCGGTACATGAAGACCCGTCAACGGGGCTGTCGCTTCTTTCACACGTGACGGATCTGTCAGCGGGGCCTCATTGAGTTCATCGCCAATATTTATCGCTTTCTTCTTTATCGTTGCGCCACTGTATCACCGCTGAGTTTTTTTGCGGTGCAGGTGTCGCCTGCTCCATCTGAACCTGTGGGAGTGTTTTTCGATAAAAAGCAAAATTCGTGCTCCATCGCTGTAAGCTTTCTGCCCCCGCCTGCGCGGGGAGGGGCCTGATCCACGCCACGCGTCGTGCCGCCTCTCCCCCCAGACCTTCGCAGAGCCGGGGGGCGACTAACAGCAATAAGAGCGGTGCCGTTTGAATTGAAAAATTCAAACGGCACCGCTTTCGCTCATTCTTCACAATTCATTATTTATTCAGCGGCCGCATGCACCAGGGCGGTGAATTTTTCCGCCAGCTCATTGAGTTTCTTTTCGTCGCGGCACTCCACCAAAAGCCGAATCAGCGGCTCGGTGCCCGACGGACGAAGAAATATTCTGCCCGTACCGTTAAGTTCGCTGTTCGCTTCATCAATAATGCTTTTCAGTTCGGCATCCTGCATCACTTTATCGCGGTTGGCCACGGAGATATTGACCAGTTTTTGAGGGAAGGGCGAAAAGCGTTCAACCAGCGTTTCGGGAAGCTCCCCCAATTCGCGACAGGCACGCAGGAAAGCGAAGCCCGTACAGAGGCCGTCGCCCGTTCTCACAAAATGATCGATAATGACGTGTCCCGATTGTTCGCCGCCCAGTCCCGAGACGGTGCTCTTCATCATGTCAAGCACGTAGCGATCTCCCACGGCGCAGCGAAACACCTGAATGCCCTCTTTGCGCAGGTGATTTTCCAACACGCCGTTGCTCATCACCGTCGCCACGACGCCGCTGCCGAGAATGCCCTCGCGCTGCAGCCAACGCGCCAGTACCCACAGGACGATGTCGCCGTTAATGACTTTTCCGCGGCGGTCCACCATGAGCACGCGGTCGGCATCGCCGTCGTAGGCGATACCCACGTCGGCGTCATGGGCCTTCACGGCCTCCACCAGCGTTTCCATATGCATCACGCCGTTTTTCTCGTTGATGTTCAAACCGTCGGGTTCGTCACCGATGAGAATGCTCTCGCACTCCAGCTTTTGAGCGATGAGCGGCGTCACCGCCGAAGCCGCTCCGTCGGCGCAGTCGAATACGATTTTCAGCCCCGAGAGACGGTCGGCGTCAAGCACTTGGAGTACGTGATCGGCATACATGACGGCAAAGCCCTCTTCGGAGGTCATTTCCCCGATCGACGCGCCCGAAGGGCGCCATTCGTCAATGAGGTCGTCGCCCAGATAATCCTCTATGGCCAGTTCGTCGCTGTCCTGGAGTTTCTGGCCGGCAGCGCTGAGGAATTTTATGCCGTTGTACTCCGGCGGGTTATGGGAAGCGCTGATAACGGCTCCGCCATGCGCCTTAAAGAAAAGCACGCCGTAGCTCACCGCCGGCGTAGGAATGACGCCCAGCAGCAGCACATCGGCACCGGCGGACATCATGCCCGCCACGAGGGCGGCCTCGAGCATTTTTCCCGAGCGGCGGGTGTCGCGGCCGACGACGATTTTCGGCCGCGGCGTTCCGCGCTGAATTAGAAACAAAACATAGGCTCTTCCGAGACGAAGGGCCATCTCAGGCGTCATGGAACCGCGATTGGCGATATCACGAACTCCGTCGGTGCCGAAGAGACAACGGCAGCGCGGAGCTTCTGCGTTCTTAGAATCCACTGAAAATTCCTCCTGAAAGCTGCGTTGTTCAGTCGCTTTTGCGAGTGACCTTGACGGTTGCTGGCTCGACACCCACCGATTCAATTCCGGCGATTTTCCTGTACTGCAGGCGTACAGGCAGGCGCATTGAAGGCGCAACGATGTTGGACACGTCCACATAGGTCATAAGGCCGAGATCTTCGGGCGTCAGCCGCCGCACCGCAGCTGACGTGCCCTCCACGTAAACGGTGACGCGGGCTGGCTCGACGTTCCATTGCACGCCGTCGGCGGCTCCATGGACATCAATGGGAATTTCAAGGAATTCTCTCGTGTCATTGAGCGTTTTCAATTCGATGTTCACGGTGACCACCGGGCTTGAAAGCAGCGTCAGCCCCGGGGGAAGCTCCGCAATTTTCGTCTGTACGGCCGCCGATTTCGTCAGACGCGAAAGGTTGATGGGTTCCGTCCGAAGGCTCTTCACGCGCTCGAAAGCTTCCGTCCTTCCTTCCACCGGCAGCGCCTCGGGCACAACCTTGGTTGAGACAAGCCTTAAACTGGATTGAAGGGCACCGCGGGTGCGCACTTCCACGGGAAGGTCTTTGCGCGGCATTCCCTGATAGTAGGTGGCTGAAACAGTGACGTCGGGAGGCGAGAAATCCAAAGTGACGCCTTCAGGAGCTTTGAGGGGGATGCGCCATGAACCGCCGCTGAAAAGCTCGTCCTTTGTGGGGCGCACGACAACTTCGAAGATGCCCGCAAGTTGGTCGCGGCGCCCGTGAGCCTTAACCGTATCAGGCGTAACGGTTACCCCGTCCATGATATAGTCCGGCGGCATATCTTCCGGCGGAAGCGCCCGCACTTTCAGTTCCTTGTCGATAAGCCGCGCCAGTTCGATTTCAGCGTCCTTGGGGACAATCTGTGTGACCGTGGTGCGCGACGGCGCTTTGAACTTTATGGGAACGGTGTGACGGCCTTCTTTCAGTCCCTTCAGATCCACCTCCGAGGTCAGCTGCGACGGCTGAAGGCTGTTAATGGCTCTTCTCTCGCCGTTGAGGGTAATGGCCACGTTTTTCACCGACGGAAACAATGCCAAATCCGAGGGCGGATTGAGGAATTCAAGGCGAACTTCGTAGGTCTTTGCGATCTCTTCATTGCGGTTGCCCACCACAAAAAACCAGAGCGCCACCGAGAGAAACAGCGAAAAAAAGATGAGGAAGCCCTTTGAAGAGAGCAGCCAATCCAGATTGAAGGAGAAATTTTTCATAATCTTCATGTGTGTGCCTCAACTAATCGGCGTTTTTTGTGCCGAAAGAACGAAGTTCTTCTTTGACGCTCTCGAGAATGCTCTGAGGTTCCTGATCTTCTCCGGAAAAATAATGGACGAGATATTTTTTCAGCTGCTGCTCTTTCAGATTGCGGGAAATCCTGCCGTTAATGGCCAAAGAGAGCTCGCCCCGTTCTTCCGAGACGATCAGTGAAACGGCATCGGAAACTTCCGTCACGCCGATGGCGGCACGATGGCGAGTTCCCAGCCACCGGGAGAGATCGGCATTTTCGGTGAGCGGCAGGTAGCAGCCGGCGGAAATGATCTTCTCCGTATCCATGATCATGGCTCCGTCGTGCAGCGGGTTGTTGGGCCAAAAAATGGAGATGATCAGTTCCTGAGTGATGTCGGCATTGATAAGGACGGAGTTTCGCCAGTAATCCTTCAGCCCCGTGCTGCGCTGAAGCACCACCAGCGCGCCGATTTTATGGGCGCAGCAATACATCAGTCCTTTGCACACCTCGTCGGCCGTCACTTCTGTCCGTTTCAGCGCCATGCGCTGACGCCACATGCTTCCGCGCCCCAGTTCCTCCAGGATGCGGCGAAGTTCCGGCTGAAAGATAATGGGAACGGCGATGAGCAGAGCGCTGAAGCCTTGAGAGATGATCCATGAAAAGGTCTCTAAATTCAGCCACCGCGCCACGAAGGACAGCACAAAAAGCAGAAAAAGACCGCGCACAAGCTGGATGGCCCGCGTTCCCACCAGAAGGCTGAGCGTCAGATAAATGACGTAGGCCACCAGCGCGATATCGACGATGTCCTGCCACCTGAAAAATTTCAAAATGTTTATGAGCACAGACGGCACTCCTTCTTTCCGAACTCCAGAGATCATGGGCAAAAAGCTCGTGGCGCACGGCCGCGTTTCACCGCCGAAATCGGTGCAACGGGAAAGTCACCGATGACACGTGGGCGCGGCGGATTTGAATTTTATCCTGCCGCCGCCCAGAGGCGAATATTTTTGCCGCCTGTAAAACGTGCACCGACCCGACACGCAGGTCCATGTATCATACCATGAACGGCGCAGGGACTTCAACGCCCATGACGCCCTTTTCGAGGCGCTATGCTCCGGCGTTGACCGCGCCCTTATAAACCACGCCCGCCTTGCAGTCGGCCGTGACGATCATGCCGCTGCTCAGCGTCTCCGTGGCGCCCCTGGCACCGACAATACAGGGAATACCCAGTTCAAGGCAAACGATGGCGGCATGACTCGTTAAGCCGCCCTGCTCGGTCAGCACAGCGGAGACTTTATCGAAAGAAGAAATGTAGCTTTTGTCGGTACGGGGCGCCACGAGGATGTCTCCTTTCTGGAGGTGGGCAAGATCCTCGGCGCATTTGGCCACCGCCACACGTCCCGTGACGACGCCGGGGATGACCGGCAGTCCCCGCGCGACAATACTGCCGATGGTATATACCCGAATCATGTTGGTAGTTCCGCTGACGGCCAAGGGCAATCCCGCCGTAATCACCAGAAGGTCGCCCTCCTCGGCGTACCCTTCTTGAAGAATTGCTTCCACGGCGCCGCTGACGGCCTTCTCTTCCGTCGCCGTCTTCGACGAAAGCACGGGAAAAACGCCCCAGTCAAGACACAGGCTTCGACACGTTTTTTCGGAGTAGGTCACGGCGACAATGGGACAGACGGGGCGATATTTACTGACCATGCGCGCGGTCAGACCGCTCATGGTGAGAGTGACGATGGCACGCGCCTTCAGCTTTTTGGCGATTTCCACGGCGGCCATGCTGACGCCGTCGGGCACGCTGTTTTCCGCCGTGGGAACCGAGAACGGACGCTGCCATTTTTCGAGCCCCGTCTCCGCCTTGCTGACGATTTTGACCATGGTTTCCACGGCCATGACGGGGTAACGTCCCGCCGCCGACTCCCCCGAAAGCATGACGGCATCGGCGCCGTCAAGCACGGCGTTGGCCACGTCGTTGGATTCGGCGCGGGTCGGACGGGGATTGCGGATCATGGAATCCAGCATCTGCGTGGCGACAATGGTCTGTTTTCCCCGCACGCGACAGACGTCGATGATCTGTTTTTGGACCAGAGGAACGTCTTCCGTGGGAATTTCGACGCCGAGATCGCCGCGCGCCACCATCATGCCGTCGGAAACGTCGGCGATCTCACGCAGACGCTCAATGGCCTTGCGGCTTTCAATTTTCGAAATCAGCTTAATATCTCCGCCGGCATCCTCAACGATGCGGCGCACGGCCAGGACGTCCTCTTTGCTTCGCACAAAGGAAATGGCAATGGAATCCACGTCGTTTTTGACGCCCCACAAAATATCCTCGCGGTCTTTATCGGAAAGCGTGGGCATACGGATTTCAGCATCGGGAATGTTGATGCCCTTGTGATTGGAAAGCGTTCCTCCCACCACTACCTCGCAGATCAGCGATGAACCGCGAATCTCTTTGATTTTCAGATGGATGGTGCCGTCATCAATAAAAACGTCCTGCCCCGCCCGGCATTCCTCGGCAAGCCGCGGATAGGTGACGCCCACCCAGGCGCCGCAGCCCGGCCTTCCGTCGTCGGGGCGCAGTTCAAAGAGTTTCCCCTGTTGCAGCTGTACCGGCTCGTCTCTTTCGAGCGTCGCCGTACGAATTTCCGGCCCCTTGGTGTCCAGCATCACGGCAATGTGGCGTTTTTTGTCGGCAGACAGCTCTCTCACCAGGCGCAACGCCTCGAGATGGCTTTCGTGAGTTCCGTGACTGAAATTCAGCCGGGCGACGTTCATGCCGGCGTCGATCATGGCGCTGAGGACGTCTTTTTTCAGGCTTGCCGGTCCCAGGGTGCAGACAATTTTTACCTTGTGTTCCACGATAATCAGCTCCTTTGTCTCGGTCAGGCCGTCAGCTGCGCTTCACCGCGGCCGAAAAGCTCATCGAGATCCGCCTCAAGCTCGCTGCAGGGTGCTACCTGGACGCTGTCGAGAATGAGCGCGGCGGTTTCCGCGTCGCCCATGACTTTGAGAATCACCGTTCTGCGGCCGCGATGCTCCTTGAGAGTGGAAATGAATTTCTTGTGCGGAACCTCACGCAGGGCTTCTGCGGTAACAGAAATGGTCACGTAGGACTTTTCGGCGTCGCCGTCTTCAAGCGGCGTCACCGCAGAGGCGATAATGGTGCCGTCGCCGCGGTCGTCAGGTCTGCCCGAGACGATGTAGGGCTTCCCCACGGCCAACGTGGGCTTGATTTCTAGCCAGGGTCTGCCGTTTCGGGCTCTGGGGAAGCAGATGACTTTCACTTCGCTTTCTCCGTCGTCAAGGGTCAAGATGCCCATTTGGTCGCCGCGCTTGGTGATTTTCTCCTGAAAGCCCGTCAGAAGTCCGGCAAAGGTGGGAGCGTAGTTCTTGCTGCGCCAATAGGGAATGTCCCTGATCTGGGCGTTGGTCTTCTTGAGAGCCGCGGGGCGGTACCGGTCGAAGGGATGTCCTGAGATGTACATTCCCACCGCTTCTTTTTCCATCTCCAGCTGCCTGGCGGGGTCAAGTTCTTCGGCCGGTACCAGATCGGGATGATCCTGCACGGTCAGGTCGCCGAACAGCGAAGCCTGATCGCCCATGGAGTCCTGCTTGGATGCGTAGTCAAACATGTCGGAAAGCGACAGGAGCAGTTGATTTCTGTTGGAATTCATGCTGTCGAAGGCGCCGGCTTTAATCAGGCTTTCGATGACGCTTTTTCCCACGCTGTGTTTGTCAACGCGCAGGATAAAATCCCAGAAGTCCTTAAAGGGGCCACCTTCATCGCGCACTTTAAAAATGGACGTCAACGCCGCTTCGCCCACCTTCGAAACGCCGCCCAAGCCGAAACGGATGACGCTTTTGGTGGCGGTGAAGTCGGCGTAGGACTGGTTGATGTCGGGCGCAAGGACGTCGATGCCCGATGCGCGGACTTCGCGCACGTATTCAGCCATGACGTCTTTCTTTGCGCCGATTTTGCTTGACAGGTAGGCCGCCATAAACTCCTTGGGATAATGGACCTTGAGCCATGCCGTCTGGTAGGTCACCAGAGCGTATGCGGCGCTGTGCGATTTGTTGAAGCCGTATCCGGCGAATTTTTCGATGATGTCGAAGATCTCTTCGGCTTTGGCGGCCTGAATGCCTTTTTTCACGGCTCCGTCGACGAACTTGATGCGCTCGGCGGCCATTTTGTCCTTTTTCTTCTTTCCCATGTTACGGCGCAGAATGTCGGCGCCGCCAAGGGTATACCCCGCCAGAGTGGAAGCGCATTTCATGACTTGCTCCTGGTACAGAACGACGCCGTAGGTCTCTTTCAGGACGGGTTCCAGCAAGGGATGAAGATAGTGCACTTCCTCTCCGTGCTTGCAGTTGACGTATTGGTCGACCATGCCGCTTTCAAGAGGCCCCGGACGGTAAAGAGCCAGGATGGCCACAAGGTCGTCGAAGCGATCGGGCACCATTTTTTTAAGCAGGCGTCTCATTCCCGGCGATTCTAGCTGAAAAATGCCCAAGGTGTCGGCCTTTTGAAGCAGTTTATAGACTTCCGGGTCGTCCAGCGGCAGCTGATTGAGATCCCCCACCTCGGAACCGTTGCGCTTTACGTTGTTGACGGCATCTTCAAGAATGGAAAGGGTCTGAAGCCCCAGAAAATCCATTTTTACCAAGCCGAGATCCGCCACGGGATCCATGGAATACTGCGTGGCCACCTGACCTTCTTCAATCTGCCTGACAGGGACGAGATCGGAGAGAGGCTTGGGCGTGATGACAACACCGGCGGCGTGCTGCGAACAGTGACGCGCCAGTCCTTCCATGCTGCTTGCCGAGCTGAGCAGTTCCGCCACCTGCGTGTTGTTCTTCTCCAGCTCCCGGAGATCGGACATCTGATCCACGGCTTCCTGAATGCTTTTGACGCCGTCGGGAACGAAGTTGGCCACGTCGTTCACTTCCGCGTAGGGCATGCCCATGGCGCGTCCCACGTCTTTTATGGCCTGCTTGGATTTCATCCGGCCGAAAGTGATGATTTGGGAGACGTTCTCCACGCCATATTTGTCGACCACGTACTTGATGAGTTGATCCCGGCCTTTGTCGGACACGTCGGTATCAATATCGGGCATGGAAATTCGCTCGGGATTGAGAAACCGCTCGAAAATCAGGCCGAATTTCAGCGGATCAAGTTCCGTAATTCTCATGGAGTAAGCCACCAGCGATCCTGCGGCGGAGCCGCGTCCGGGGCCGATGGGGATGCCCCGGGATTTGCAGGCGCGGATCACGTCGGCAATAATCAGAAAGTACCCGGGAAATTTCATCTGCTTGATAATTCCCAGCTCATATTTCAGGCGTTGGCTGTACTCCTCGGGGACGTCCTCCGTCCCGAGACGCTCCTTCAGTCCTTCCCAGGCCATCTTTTCCAGATAACTGTCAAGGGTCATGCCTTCGGGAATGTCGAAGCGGGGCAACAGATAGGTCTTTTCCTTCTGTTCTGAGTTGAGGACGAAGTTGAAGTTGCACCGTTCGGCAATTTTCAGGGTATTTTCCAGGGCGTCGGGAACTTCGGCGCCGAAAAAGTTCCACATCTCCTGAGCGGAACGGAAATAAAAATCGTTGACTTTAAAGGACATCCGGTCAGGATCGGTAATGAGTTTCTTCGTGCCGACGCACAAAAGCAGTTCGTGCCAGTCGTAATCCGCTTCGTTCAGATAATGGGCGTCGTTGGTGGCAATGAGGGGGAACCCATGCTGCCGCGCCATGCCCACGAGGCGTTTGTTCACAATGGCCTGCTCGGGGATGCGGTTGGGCATGATCTCGAGGAAGAAATTTTCGGGGCCGAAGATGTCGCGATACATTTCCGCCCGCGCCAGAGCCTCCTGTTCTTTCCCTTCGAGTAAAAGTGCGGGAATTTCCCCGGCGAGGCAGGCCGACGACGCAATAATGCCTTTGCTGTACTGAGCCAGCAGTTGATGATCCACGCGAGGTTTATAGTAGAACCCGCGAGTGTTGGCGATGGATACCAGTTTGATCAGATTGTGATAGCCTTCGTCGTTTTCGGCGAGAAGCAGAAGATGGTGATTTTTTTTCTGACGGCTGTCGATTCCGTCGGGACTGACGTACATCTCGCAGCCGATAATGGGTTTGACGCCGGCGGCTTTGCACTGCTGGTAAAACTCCACGGCTCCGTACATGACGCCGTGATCGGTCATGGCGACGGCGGGCATCCCCCACTCCCGGCAACGGGACGCCAACTGGGAGCATCGGATGGCACCGTCAAGAAGGCTGTATTCCGTATGTACATGAAGATGTACAAAATTTTTTTCCACTGACATGAAAAAACTCCTTTGCAGAGCTCAGTTGACCTCATCCTCATCGGTCTCTTCCGGCTTTTCGTTGGGACGGCAGTAGAGCAGATCTCCGTCCATAAATCCTCTCAGGTATTGAGCCAGCGAATGACCTTCTTCAATGGGCGCCTCGGCGCGCTGAGACGGCGAAGACGGTTTGGCATGGGAAGAAGGGTCCTCTTCGCTTTCACCGACGCCGTCAGGCAGTTTTTCGCCGCCGCTGTGAGCGGGTTCGGGCTCAGGGGCGCCCTCCCGGCTCGGATCTTTTGCGGGAACGTCTTCCAGGTCGTTGAAGCACTCGCTCTCGCCGCCACAATAAAAACACACGGCCTCCGCATGGTAATTCTGCTCTTTGAACATCTCGCGAAGGGCCTGTGCCGCACGCTGAGTCTTGATCCCCTCATAGCCGAGGCGGTCATCGGGGTCGAAAATAACGGAAAGTCGTCGCTCTTCCCTTTCCCAGAGGATGTGGGCCAGCCGCAGCGGTACGGCGTTTTGAGGCTGCGATATGAGCTGACGGGTGAGGATTTTCGCCGGCTCGTCGCTGACGGGGGCAAGCCCCGCGGCGTCGGGTGCGCTGCTCGCAGACGGAACAGGTGGCGTTTTTTCAGGTAAAATCGGTTCTCCGGCGGACGCTGGCTGAGAACTGGAGGCTGATGCGGCTTTTTCGCCGGGGACTTTTTTCTCTTGCGAAGGCGCCGGTGAAGGACGGGGCATAACGGGAGGCAATGACTCCTCCCGCTCGTTCTGCGGCAACGTGGCGGCGGGAACGTCATCGGTCATGATCCAGCTGACCAGCAGACCGGACAGCACGTCATTGGACAGGCCACGCCGAATTTGCGGCAGCAACGAAGCCGACTGAGCCATCAGCCTTTCCAGGTGGGCTTCCGACAGGAAGTCGCCTTCCTGTTCGAGCCAGCGCCGCTCCTCTTCAGAAAGCGACAGACCTTTCAGGACGGCTGTCCCCCACCGTTTCGTCAGCCAGAGATTTCTGATGCCGGCAAAAAAGATGGAGACAAATCGTTCCGGCACGGCTCCCGATCTGAAAAGGCCTTCAAGGTTAGGCAGCGCTTTTTCAGGCTCCAGGCGGCAGCTTGTAATCCACTTTCTCACCGACGAGGCGCTACCGCCGCCCAACAGCTTGTCGACGGAATCGCGGGTAATTCGGCTGCCGCTGAAGGCGATGGCCTGTTCCAGCAGAGAAAGGGCATCGCGCATTCCGCCCTCGGAGTTTCTGGCGATTTCCCAGAGCGCCTCGTCTTCGGCGCCGAGCTTTTCCGCCTCAATGACCTGAAGCAGGCGCTCCACGATCTGCTCCGACGAGATGCCGTGAAAAGGAATGTGCTGACAGCGCGAACGAATGGTGACAGGCACTTTGTGAGGCGCCGTGGTGGCAAGAATGAACACCACCCGTTCCGGCGGCTCTTCCAGGGTTTTGAGCAGCGCATTGAAGGCGCCCGCCGAAAGCATGTGAACTTCGTCGATAATATAAACTTTATAGGGACAGGTAAAGGTGGCAAGCGCCACATGTTCTTTCAGATCCCGTATCTCATCGACTCCGTTGTTCGACGCGCCGTCGATCTCAATGACGTCAAGACAGCTGCCCTCCACGATGGATCGACAGGTGTCGCATTCATTGCAGGGCTCGGCGCCTTGCCGCTGCGGACAATTCACGGCTTTGGCAAAAAGCCGCGCCACCGTGGTCTTTCCGCAGCCGCGGGGCCCCGAAAAAAGATAGGCGTGCCCGACGCTGTTCGTCTCTATGGCGCGCATCACCACGCCGACAGCCGCTCCCTGACCTATCACTTCAGAGAAACGTTGCGGCCTGTATCTCCTGTAGAGTGAAACATACACGTTGAAAACCTCCGCCGTAATTCATCGCCGACAGCGGAAAAAGCTGCGGCGCGTCAATTAGAGAGTGTAGTTCGTCATGGGGTGTTTTTTCCGGGCTGCATCAAGTGCGTCAACCAGTCGCAGTCGCACCGTTTCCAGCGTCACGGAACAGTCAGGAATCGGCGCTCTCATCAGTTCGGTTATGCCGATGCACAGCAACTCCGTTCCCCTTTTTCTGACGCAAGTGATGTCATAGGCCGGCGTCTCCATTTGAAGCGCCGAGTCAATGATCTGCGATGCGTCTTCACAAAATTTTTTCAGGGCCGGCGTGGCTCTGCCGCGCAAAATTTCAGTCTCGTCCACCTTAAAAATCACCGTGCCCTGCTCCTCCATTACCGCCGGACGCAGCAGTTTCAGCACGCGCTTTCGGCGAATGACATGCCCTCGGCGCTGCACTTCTGCGGCGATACACTGAATGCGCGCTCCGATTTTGGGATGATCGAGAGGAAGGGTGGGATCGATCCACGGCATTTTCAGCTCTTCGGCAGCAAGGCCCTCCATGACGGTGATGCCGGCCGTGAGATCGTAGCCCGCCTTTTCCGCCACATCCACGGCTCCGAGGTCGGCTTCCTGTTCCAGATCGCGACTGTAGGCGTTGGAAATGGCAATGGCGGCCGCGTTGGAAAGCACCATAGCCGCCGCGGCCCCTTTTGAAGCGACAGCCACGGCAAGCGCCGCCAGTGAAAGTTTCTGGTTGCGCTCCATTTGGATAATTCCGTGCTTTCCCGCGGCGTGACACAGCTCGTGAGCCAGGACGAAGGCAAGTTCGGCATCGGATCTGACGAACTCCAGCAGCCCCGTGGTCACGTACACATACCCGCCGGGAATGCAGAAGGCGTTGGGAGCTTTTTCCCTGACAATGGAGACCCGATAGGGCAAAGGGCGGGTAACCCAGGGTACAAGCTTGTTGAAAATGCCGCGCACGCGCGCCGTGATCAATGGATCCTCCACAAAATCCATGTGTTCCGCAATTTCGTCGGCAATCTTTCCACCGATTTTGCATTCCCGCTTCACCGACTGCGCCAGCCTGTCCGTGCCGCTTTCATGCCCTTTCTGCCGGGCCGGTGATGTTTCGGTGCCCAGGCCGCACAGGACACAGAGCATCAGGACGAGAGCAATTCCTTTTTTCGCTTTGAGCGGAGACTTACAAGAAAAAGGCCGCATCTTTGACAGCTCAGTCCAGTTTTTCTATGGTGACCTGCGGGAAGTAGGTGTTTACCGCTTCGCGTCCTATAATGTTTTTATCGAGGTGGGTGCTGTTCAAAGCGGCACAGGCCATGGCAAAACGAATGGCGGTTTCCGTGGGCATATTTTCCGCATCGGCCACAATCAGGCCGGCCATTCTCGCGTCTCGCGTGTTGAAGAAGGACGCCGCGCTCTCCTCATGAGGAATGGTGGCGGCGTAAATGCCCTGCGGCGTGGCAAAGATGGTACAGTAATCTCTGTAGGCCAACACGCTCCAGTGGATGCCCATGTCAAAAACTTTTTTTGCCGCCTTCACGTAGGCATCCATGGACACCAGAGGGACGCCGGCAATTTCCTCGATGCGGGTATCGGGAATTTTCGCCAGACGCGGCTGCGTTTCCAGCGCCATCAGAAACGCCGAGCCGTAAGCATCGATGTAGACAGGCAGTCCCGCCTGTCGTGCCAGAGCGGAGAGATCCCGGTATATTTCACGGGGAACGCCGGGCGGCAAAGCGCCTCCCAGGACCACCGCCGAGGCGCGCTTCAGCATTCGTCTGTAGTTGACCATAAAGCGCTGCAGCGCCTTTTCATCCACCATGGGTCCCTCTTCGTAGACGCTGGTGCCTTCAAGACTTTTCGCGGTGGAAATATAGACGTTGGTTCGAGATTCTCCCTGAATGTTCACGAAATACGTTGACACGTTGGCTCGCCGAAGGGCATCGCGAATGTACTCGCCGTTAAATCCCGCGAGAAATCCCATGGCTACGGCGCTGTAGCCCAGCTGAGTCAGCATCAGAGCAACATTGATGCCGCGCCCTCCCGGCATCCTCAGCGTCTTTCGAGCGCAGGTCCATTTGCCGGGCACCAAAGCATCCACAAGGTACTGTTCATCCACTGCCGGATCCAGTGTCACCGTCACAATCATTTCAAGCCGCCTCCCCAGGGGGTTGGAGCCGGAAAAAGAGACTTCAGCTCCTTACAGCCGGTGTTTTCACCGCTTTCAATGGTATTCATCATACCACGTTTTATGGCCGCCGCGCTCCGTAAAAATCTCGAACATTGGCTCAAAAATGGCGCTTGGAAATTCAATTTTGCACAGACCTTCGCGGCTTCTGCATTGCGGCTGCCGAGCGAATTTTCTTTCGCCGCTCTCACCAACCACCTGCATGAAGTCCCATGTTTCTCTGACGGAAAATATGAATTGCCGATAATTTTCAGGCGTCATCGGCCATTTTCCCGAAGAAATTTTTTGATGCCGGAATCGTGACAGAGCGGCAATGAACCGTTGAACCCTGCGCTCCGGGGTTTTGCCTCTGGACCGAACAGCGGAACGGTAAATTAACAGAATATTTTTTCTTTTTGCATCGTCGGCGTAATTTGAAAAATACCCCCTTGTCAGGCACCGGGGGAGATGCTATACTTCTCAAGTCATATCGGGTCGTTAGCTCAGTTGGCAGAGCAACGGACTTTTAATCCGTGGGTCGAGGGTTCGACCCCCTCACGACCCACCAACCTACGCGGTCCCATAGTCTAGCGGCCTAGGACATCGCCCTTTCAAGGCGAGTACCGGAGTTCGAATCTCCGTGGGACCGCCATTTTTTATGCCGGTGTAGCTCAGTTGGTAGAGCAGCGCACTCGTAATGCGCAGGTCTCCAGTCCGAATCTGGACACCGGCTCCACTTTATTTTCACGGAACGCAAAGACGACCTCAGAAATCCTGAGGTCGTCTTTTTTTTACTCCCCGCACCAATTACCTGCCGGCCCAGCGGCCGCCTTTTTCAAAGTTCTCTGCGAATAAGGCCTTCCGCCCGATGGGCAATTTTTTGCACGGCTCCTTTCGGAATTAGAATGACCAGCGTCGATAAAGCGCCATCACGACGGCGAAAATCAAAAGCCCCGTCACCAGCGCGATTTTTGTCCGGTTTCCGTAAAAGACTTCGCCGGGCGGCGCGTCGAAGGGCACGCCCGTTTTCGCGCACAGCGCTTTGATGTTGAGCAAATGCACCACCGGATAGCCGGCGTCAAGTGCTCTGCCGATCACGGCGCTTCCGCCCTTCCCTTTCATGTGGAGCCCCGGGCTCAGCAGAAGAATTTCGTTGCCCGGCCCCATGTTGGCCTCTGAGCCTCCGATGCTGATCAGAGCCTTCACGCCGCGCTCTTTCAGCAGATCGAACTTCCACCGGATCATTTCTTCCAGGGAGTCCTTTTTGACGAGGGGAACGTCGTTTTCTTCTGCGGCTCTGCTCAGGCAAGTGATCGCCTCGTCGGGCATTCCCTCGCCTCTTTCGCCGCCGCCGCCCAGCGTATAAAAATCGGCTTTGGTCCTCAGATACCCCGCTTCTCTCAGATTTTTTTCAATGACGGGCCACGGAGAGATCGGATCATTGGCGCCCCAGGTGGAGGCTCCCAGAGAAACAATGAGGAAAGGCTCAATCTTTAAGGATTCCAAAGCTCTTAAAACGTTAAAGGCCATTCCCGGAAAGGATGACGACGTATAGACGGCGACTCGATCGCCGGGAGCGAGTTTCAACGATTGCATCCAGCGCCTGACGACGACGCACCATCGGGGATCGCAGGCCGTCCGCTTGGCGGAAAGGGCTCCGAGAGTGGTGCTCAGCGCGCTCCATTCGAGGCCGATAAAGCCCGTTCTCCAGGGGTCGTCGGAACGCTCAAATTGGCTGCCCCATTGAGTTCGCAGGTTGTACAGAAAACCTTGAGCTTCGCGCACCGACTTCACCGTGCGGCGCTCTTCGGCGGAAAGCCCGCCGCCGCACCAAAGCCAAAGAGCCAGCATGATCAGCGCGAGCCCCGCGAGGAGCAGACGGTTTTTCAGCAGACTTTGTCGCTGTCTGCGGCGGTAATCTTCGTACTCCGTCCTTGTCATCACAGCATCCCCTCCCATCCGGCCGCCCACTGAGAGGTCAAGGCCGTCAGAACCGCAACGCTCACAAGGGCACAGCAGGTCTCAAGACCCCCCTGGCGCTGCATGTCGGCGGCGATCAAACCGGGAATAACCCAGCCCACCCACGGGACGGGCTGCATAAAACTGCCGAAGAAAAGGCGAAACGCCAGCGCCAGTAGCATGGCGATGCCGATGCGCGCCCTGCCGTGAATTCCCATGCGTTTCACCGCGACGGACAGCACCGGGCGGATCAGCAGAGCCGTCACGAGGCACAAAAGGACGCGATGGGGACTGTAAAGTGACAGCGCCAGCATTCCCGCCGACACGAGGCCGCCCGTCCCCAAGCCGGTGCGCCAGTCATAAATCAGAGAAAAAACGATGCCGATTCCGAGGGTTATCAAGGCAAATTCGTTCACAGGTTCAGCTCTCCTTCTTCGCAAGCCAACTTAAGAGGAAGCGGCAGTCCGAAAACGGCGTTTCCGCAGCCCATCCACAGCCCCGTGCTGATTCGCCGGGCCAGCTGAATGACTGAATTACAACGGAAATAGCTGCATTTCAAAGCGGTACGCGGCGGCTCATCGCCGATGATCAGCACTTCGCGCCACTCATGCCGGGCCATCCAGCTTTCAAAGGTGCGAAATCGGTCAATCCGATCGGACCGATGATTGAAGAGAACTGCCGCTTCCGCTCTGTTCCAGCCCGTGGACTGAAACAAGTCCTCCGTCGTCGTGACGTCATTGGCGGAAAACGCGAAAGCCAGCTTCCCCTCGCCGATTTTGAGAACGGTAAAATCGGCGAAATCGGGCGGAAGTGCGCGCATCGCGCTTAAGCATCGCTCTCTGTCAAGGCCGAAGGCCGCGCAGACTTCAAGGGCCAGCCCCACGTTGATGCTCAAAAAGACGGGAAGTCCCGGTACGGGCGCCGCCGGCAGAATTTTCAGCCCTTTCCGTTCAGCCAGAGCATTCACGGCCGGCAGCGAAGCAAGAGCCTCGGGCATCACGACGCGACTTTCCGGGATGAGCCCACCGGATAAAGCGCGAAGAACATTGCTCTCCCCTTTGCCCCAAAAAGCTTCATGATCGGGACGAATATTGGTCAGAACGGTGACCTGCGGACAGAGCCAAAGCGGACAAAGTTCCTGAAGCTCCGGCGAAACCGCGCTGTTTTCCATGACGATGGCTTCAGCATCGTCGGGGAGGGTTTTAAGCCACCACTTCATCTCTGAGACGTTGGCGCCGCCCGGCCGTAAAATGGGGCGTTCCCCCACGGGGTTCAGCTCGCGCGGGAGAACGCCGGTGATCCGGCCGTAGGCCTTGAGACCGCAGGCGCAAAATCCCGCATGGATGAGGCGCACCACGCCGCTTTTGCCGCGGCTGCCCGTCACAGCCGCACGATAAGTTTTATCCATGTTCTCTTTCCTTATTTTAGAAAAAACAGCCGCCGCTTCCGGGAGGATGCGGCGGCAGTTTCCATCAGTCGCGATTTTCGTAGTGCGTCAGCGCCACGTCGCCCCAAATGCGCTCAAGATTGTAGAACTCGCGGGCTTTGACGCTGAAAACATGGATGACAACATTACCGGCGTCAATGAGCGTCCACTGCGTGCTTGCAGCTCCTTCAAGCTTATAGCTTTCGCCGGAAGCGTCAAGGCAATCCGTAACCGCGTTGACCAATGCATTCATGTGGACGTCGGAATTTCCCGAGGCCAGAATAAAGCTGTCGGCCAGCGGAGTCACTTCAGTGACTGCCATTGAGACCACGTCGAGAGCGCGCTTGTCCAACAGGGCTTGAATCAGCGCATTCTGTAATTTCTGAGTCTGTTCGTTCATCGAGAGAGCTCCTTGTAAAATCAGCGCGCCTTCTCCGTCAATGCTTTCAGGCGCTCCATCACCTTTGGGCTGTTGTTCTTTCCCAAGATCAGGGCCGCAGGATATGAAATATCGGCTTTTTTCACCAGCCCCTGCGAAATTCCGCACAGCTCCGCCAAATTACGAGCCAACGGGAGATTTTCCGGCGCGGAATAATGAACAAGGCAATAGCGAAAGTCGTGATGCCTGGCATTGCCCGTAAAAGCCACCTCAATGCCCGCTTTTTCAAAAAGTTCGGTAAAAGCCTTGCCCAAACCGGCACGTCCCGTGCCGTTCAGTACGGCTATGGGCTTTTTGAAGCTCGAAACGAGAGCGTCAAGGCTCTCGTCGCGCGGCTGTTCCGACTTTGCCGGAAGATCCGCCGAGAGTTCTCCGCCCGATGGGGAAGCGTCAGGCTGCCCGTCACCGGGAGGCTGCTGCGAAAGTTCGCTCTGTTGCGCAGCATCGGGAGAATAGTTGGGGTCCATCAACGTCGAGGCTTTCTGAAGATCGGCCACAAAATAGCTGATGCCGCCGATGTAGGCAGGGCTTCCCGGCATGGTAAAAAATCTCACCTGCGCAGGTTTCATGTCCTTCAGCTGCCCGGCCAGCTGAAGCGCCGTTTTCACGGGAATATCCGTCTTGATTTCCGACAGCGCAAACTGGATCAGCTCCGGCACTCGCGGCAGCACCGCAGGCGATGCCAGCTTGTTGACAAAAATGCGCGTAAATTCCTGCTGCCTCTTCATGCGTCCCATGTCGCCCATGGCATCATAGCGGAAGCGCACGTATCGTAAAGCCGCTTCTCCGTCCATGTGCTGCATTCCGGGGTTGAAATTGATGTAAAGCCCTTGAGCTTTGTCGGTGTACTTCATGCTTTTGGCTACGTTGATGTCGATGCCGCCGATGGCATCGACAATTTTGGGGAAGGATCCGTAATTGACGATCACATAATAGTTGACGGGAATGCCCGTCAGGTTCACGACGGTGTCACGCAAAAGCTCAATGCCGCCGAACGCATAAGCATGGTTCACCTTCTGAGACTTTTTATATCCCTTGATGGATACTCTGGTGTCGCGAGGAATGGACATGGCGGAAGCCGTTTTCCTGTCGAGGTCGACCCGAAAGAGGATGAGCGTATCCGATCGATGGACGGCTTCGACGTCGTCGATGCCCAGCACGAGGACATTGACCGTGCCGTGCTGCTCATCGTAATTCAGGGTCTTTTTGATCTCGTCAACATTGGTATTGACCAGCGTGTAAAGTCTCAATGCAACGCCGATCGCAAAGGCTGAAAGAGCAAGCAGCACGCTGAGAAGGACACCGCCGCGCCTCATTGTGTCGCACACCCTTTCTTTTCGTTTTCTTTTCTGTACAGGCCGCGCTTGTAGATGTACTGCTCCACAGAATGAGGAAGCAGGTATCTCAAATTCTCGCCTGCGGCGGCACGATGGCGAATCTCCGTGCTCGAAATGGAAAGCAGAGGGATTTCAAGGCGCAGCACCTTTGAACGGATTTTTTCCGACAGATTTTCCAGGTTGTAATGCTCGCTGTCGTACCCCGGACGATTGGCCGCCACAATGGTGCAAAGTTCGGGGATCTTCTCGTATTCCGCCCAGGTGTGCATGGACATCAGCGCGTCAATACCCGTGATAAAGAAAAATTCCACGTCCTGACCGGCATACCAATAGCGCATTTCCCGCAGGGTGTCAATTGTATGGCTGGCCTCTTCGCGGTCAATTTCAACGCGGGACACCGAAAACCTTGAATTGTCAAGCGTCGCCAAAAAGGTCATCATGTAACGCTCCTCGGCGGGCGTCACGTGGCGATAGCTTTTTTGGTAGGAATTTCCCGTAGGAACGAAGATCACTTCTTCGAGGGAAAGATGTACCAGCACTTCCTGCGCGGCCAGCAGGTGACCGTAATGGATGGGATCGAAGGTTCCGCCCATGATGCCGATGCGGCGCTGTCCGTTTTGGCCCTCCATTTATCTGACCTGCTCGGGCTCGAAGGTGAAGGAAACCGCGCCGATGTTGACCGTATCGCCTTCAACGGCTCCCGCGCTTTCAAGAAGCTCTTCCACTTTAAACTGGCGCAGCAGCCTCTGAAGCCTGACAGGCGCCTCTTCCTGGCTGAAATCGTAACGTGCCGTGGCTCTTTCGATGCGTGAGTGGATGACACGGTAGACACCTTCGGCCTCTTTGATGATGCGCGGTTTGGCCGACACAAGGGTTTCCACGTCGACGGGCATTTCATACAGGCGGTACGATCCCTTGGGGCGCGGATGGGCTCTCACAATGGCGACGATCTCGTCTATCAGCCGGGAGATACCGTCTCCCCTCACGGCACTGGTGACCACAAGGCGAAGTCCTTTTCCTTCAAAGAACTCCTGAAGCCGCGAGAGCAGCGTCCCGTCGCTCAGAAGGTCGACTTTATTCAGCACCACCAGCCCCGGACGTTCCGCCAGCGATGCATCATAATGTTTGAATTCGTCAAGGACGATGTTCCATTGGTTGACGACGGCGTCAAAATTTCCGTCAGACAGGTCGAGCACGTGAAGGTTTACGCGAGTGCGCTCAATGTGACGCAGGAAATAAATGCCCAGGCCTTTGTTTTCATGGGCGCCTTCAATGAGGCCGGGAACGTCGGCGATGATGATTTTTTGATCGTCCACGGCCAACACTCCCAGATTGGGCGTCAGCGTCGTAAAGGGATACCCCGCAATTTTGGGATTGGCGTTGGAAATGGCCTTCAGAAGGCTGCTTTTCCCGGCGTTGGGAAGCCCCACCAGAGCCACGTCGGCGATCATTTTCAGCTCGAGCTTGATGTCGCGCTCTTCGCCGACTTCGCCCTTTTCGGAAAAACGCGGCGCTCTGCGGGTAGAACTCATAAAATGGGCGTTTCCCTTGCCGCCTCTCCCGCCGCGCGCCACGACGCATCGATCGCCGGGTTCAACCAGATCGGCCATGGGAGCGTCGGTATCGGCGTCATAAATGACAGTGCCGCAGGGCACGGAAATCACCGTGTCTTTGCCGTGGGCGCCGTAACACTGTGACCCGCTGCCGGAGACGCCTCTCTCGGCGACAAAGCGACGGTTGTATTGAAAGTCCGCCAGCGTCAGAAGATTCTGCGCCGCTTCGACGATAACGCTTCCGCCGTTGCCGCCGTTGCCGCCGTCGGGACCGCCTTTCGGGACATATTTTTCGCGCCGGAAGCTGACACAGCCGTCACCGCCGCTGCCCGCTTTCACGTGAATTCTCACAAGGTCTACAAATTTCAGGAAAAACACCTGCCTTTACAGGAACTCAAAGTGCTCGCGGTATCCTTTTCCGCACCCGGCGGCTCCATTCATAACCGAAGCGGGTGCGGAAAAATTCATCGAAGAACGGGGCGTCCTGAATTTTTTCAAAGCTCCCCGTAACCATTATAAAAAACGGACCCCCGTTCGTACAAGGGGTCCGCGATAAATCGACGTGCTCAGGGATTTACTCGACCACCACGAGTTTTCGAGTACCCTTTGTGGCAAATCTGACGACGCCGTCTTTCAGGGCAAAGAGCGTATAATCCTTGCCCAGTCCCACATTGGCGCCGGGATGATATTTGGTGCCGCACTGACGTACGAGGATGTTGCCCGCCTTGACAACGCAGCCGTCCGTCTTTTTAAGTCCGCGGTACTGAGGGTTGGAATCACGGCCGTTGGTGCTGTTGCCCTGTCCCTTTTTATGAGCGAAGAACTGCAAATCCATTCTGTTAAAGAGCATTACAAAGCCACCTCCACAAATTTAACGTAGTTTCCGTAAGAACGCGCAGTTTCCCTGAGCGATCTGAAAATCGTCTCCGAGAGAACATCGGCTTCAGGGGACTCGCCACAAACGTCCCAATGAAGTTCCATTAACGCGTTTTTCTTGTCGACGCAAGTTTTCACGTTGAGGCCCAGCACATCGGTCAATCCCAGCTCCAGCGTCTGCAGGAGAACGCTCACCGCCGCGCAGACAATATCGCTGTTTGACTGAGCGAAGCCGCTGTGTCCCTGAGCTTTGACGCCGCAGATCTTTCCGCCGCGGCGGTAAAACTCAATAACCGTCACTCAGCGTTGATGCTGTCGATCGTCACCACCGTAAAAGGCTGACGATGACCACGGAAACGACGATAATTCGTCTTATTCTTGTACTTGAAAACAATGACCTTTTTCGCCTTTCCGGTTTCCTCCACTTTGCCGGTAACCGTTGCGCCGGAAATCAGAGGCGAACCGACGGTGACGTTGGCTTCATCGCTGATCAGGAGCACTTTGTCGAAGGTAACGGCCGCACCGTCTTCGAGGTTGAGCTTTTCGACGGTCACCTTATCGCCGGGAGCGACTCGGTACTGTTTTCCGCCAGTTTCAATGATTGCATACATAGTTTTTTCCTCCTCTCGCTGGTTCCGGGCACTCGGAAGAGATTTAAACCCGAACCATGCGGCATAACAGGGCTATTTTATCTGCCTTTCACTCATTCGTCAACAGCGAAAAAAGGAGACCTTTCGGTCTCCTTGGAAGGTTGCGGCGTGAAAGGCGCGTCAGTTGGGCATCAAAATGCCGTAACCGCCGGCTTCGCGCTTGTAAACCACATTGATCTTGCCCGTTTCGCCGTTGAGGAACATATAGAACGTGTGTTCAAGAAGCTCCATCTGCATCACCGCTTCTTCAGGGGTCATGGGAGCCAGATCGAAATGTTTTTCCTTGACGATCTCGACCACGGGGGCCGCCTCGACCTCGGGTTCGATTTCGAAGGTGAACTCGCGGGACTTGAGGTGCGCCCGATCCACAAGATATTCTTTATGACGGCGGATGCGGCGCTCAAGGTTCTTGAGAGCCAGATCGAAGGACTTACGCAGATCGGGGTCACGCTCCTCGCCCCGCAGCAGAAGTCCGTTGGCATCGGCCGTCACTTCGGTGATGAAAAGATTGCGCACCATTTTGACCGAAATTTGGCTTTCGACGATGCGCGAGAAAAATTTTTCCATGCGCGAAAGTTTTCTTTCCATATACTGCTTCAGGTCGTCGGGAACTGTTACGTTTTTCGTGTAGAAACGAACCTCCATAGTAGTACCTCCTTCCGAACCTCCATTGGTCTGTTACAAACTTATAATATCACGTAAACCGCTCTTTCGCAACATTTTCAAAACAACGAAGATGTGATATTTTTCACTGGATTTTTCAGCCGTGACCTGCTATATTGAGAAAGCATCAGTTCAGATTTTTCTATCAAAGAATAAGGGGTGTTTTTCATGTCTCTCTGTCTGTCCAGGAAAGCACAAAATCTTCATCCCTCCGCCACTCTCGCCGTAGGCGCTCTTGCCAAGGAAATGAAGCGCGCCGGCAAACCGGTCATCTCTTTCAGCATGGGCGAGCCGGATTTTACGTCGCCCAAGGCCGTCCTTGACGCCGGACACGACGCCATCGACAAAGGCTACACTCATTATACGGCCAGTACCGGAATTGCCGAGCTTCGCGAGGCTGTCTGCGCGTACTACAAAAAGCACTTCAACCTTGAATACGCTCCCGCCGACGTTCTGGTGGGATCGGGGGCCAAGCCCGTCCTTTACTGTGCCATGGCGGCCATTCTCGACGAAGGCGACGAGGTCATTATCCCGACGCCCGCGTGGGTCAGCTACGTGGAGCAGGTCCGCCTCTGCGGCGGCAAAGAAGTGCTCGTGGAGTGCGCCGACACGCACAACGTTCCCTCCCTGGAGCGCATGAAAGCCGCGATCACCCCTAAAACCAAATGCATTCTTCTCAACAGTCCCAACAATCCCACCGGCGCGGTCTACGATGCCGAAACCATGAAGGGCATCGCTCAGCTCGCCCTCGATCATGACCTGATCATCGTCAACGACGAAATTTACGAGCGTCTGGTCTATGGCGACGCCAAGTTCAACGAAATCGTCACGCTGTGCCCCGCCGTCAAAGATCGAACCATTATCGTCAACGGCGTCAGCAAGGCCTTTGCCATGACGGGCTGGAGAATCGGCTACGCTCTCGGCCCCTCGAAATACATCAAGTCCATGGGAAGCATTCAGGGGCACCTCACGTCCAACCCCTGCTCCATCTCACAGTATGCCGCTCTGGGCGGACTGAAAAACGCGGACGATACTGACGTGGAAACCATGAGACAGGCCTTCAGCAAACGCAGAGACCTGGTGTTCAGCCTTCTTGACAAAATTCCCGGCATTTCATACACCAGACCCGACGGCGCCTTTTACGTTCTGATCAACCTCAAGGGACTGCTGGGCAAATCCCACAACGGCACCGTTCTTGCTGACGACGCGGCGTTCTGCTCCGACCTGCTGAAAACAAAGTATGTGGCCGCCACTCCCGGCAGCGCCTTTTTTGCCGACGGCACCATGCGCATTGCCTACGCCAACTCCGAGAATGACATTCGCGAAGGCCTTCGCCGTTTCGCCGAGTACGTCTCCGAAATCAAATAAAAACCGAAACTCTCATCAGGCGCGAAAAAAGCCCGGCACGAACGCGGCCGCGCATGCCTTTGCGACTTCGGTCTTTTCGCTCCGCCTCTCTGCGAGGGGCGGAATCTTTTTATTCTCTGCTCATGTTAAATACATTATAGGACATTTTTCCCATGGGCATTTCACCCCGTAAACGCGCAATCCACGAGAGATCCCACAGGCAAAAAATCTCGCTTTTGTGATACTATTAAAAAAACTTGAGTTGATTCTCTCGTCCACCGAGAGCCTTAAGGAGGACTGTTCCGTGAATTACAAAAAACTCACCGCCCAGGCACGCGGCGCCGAGACCGCCGACATGGTCATCAAAAATGCCCTGATCCCCAACGTTTTTTCCTGCGAAATCGAAAAGGCCGACGTAGCCGTCAGCGACGGGATCATCGTCGGCGTGGGCGAAGACTATCACGGGCGCGAGGAATGGGACGCGCAGAAAAAGTATCTTCTACCGGGATTTATTGAGCCTCACTGCCACATTGAAAGCACCATGCTGACGCCCGAAGGCTTTGCCGAACTGGCGCTGCCTCACGGCACTACCACGGTTTTTGCCGACCCCCACGAAATCGCCAACACTTCCTCGTTGACGGGACTTCGCTCAATGCACCGGGCATGTCGTTTTCTCCCCGTCGATATTTTTCTCAACGCGCCTTCCTGCGTGCCCGCTTCGGACTTTGAGACGCCCCACGAGGCGTTGGGCGCCGACGCCCTTCAGGAACTTTTTGCTGAAAAGACGTGTTACGCTCTGGGCGAAATGATGAATTACCCCGCCGTGATTTCCGGGGAAAAGGACTGTTGGGAGAGGATCAATTCATCGCAGGATCAGCCGCGCAACGGACATGCGCCTCTTTTGACCGGCAAGGCGCTCAACGCCTATCTGTTGTCGGGCTGCAACTCCGACCACGAGTGCAGCACCTACGACGAAGCCCTCAACAAGCTGCGCCGGGGCATGTGGATTATGATGCGCGGCGGAGTCACGGAGCACAACCTCCAAACCCTCGCCCGCCTGATCGCCGAAGACGAACGAAGAGCCGCCCGATGCATGCTGGCCAGTGACGATCTTTCAGCTTCCGTTCTCGCTGAGGACGGCCACATGGATCGGCTCCTGCGTCAAGCCGTTGAACGGGGCATTTCGCCTTTTTCGGCCATTCGCATGGTTACGCTGAACCCCGCCGAGTTCAATCGCCTTTACGATCGGGGAGCCGTAGCGCCGCGATACAACGCTGACCTCGTTTTGGTGGATGACTTGACGAATTTCACGGTGCTGAAAGTCTGGAAGAACGGGAAAATCATTGACATTCCCCCATCGGGATTTAAACGCTTTCACGACTGGCCGGGGCTGAGCTTCAACGATGCCTCTCTGACCGCCGACGACCTGAAAATAAAAGCCGCGGGAGCGAAAATTCACGTCATCGGCATCGTGCCCAACGAAGTCATCACTGAACACCTGCTGTGCACTCCCTGCGTCCGCAACGGTGAGACCTGCGCTTCCGTCGAAGGGGATATGGCGAAGATGGCCGTCGTCAACCGCAACACTTCGGAAAAGCGCGTCGGCTTGGGTTTTGTCAAAGGCTTGGGGCTCCGGCGCGGAGCTCTGGGTTCATCGGTGGCTCACGACGCCCACAACTTCAGTGTGGCGGGCATGGACGACCGATCCATGATCACGGCATTTAAAGCGCTGCGTGAAAGCGGCGGCCTGGTCGTAGCCGATGGCGACAGAATTATTTATCACATGCCTCTTCCCATCGCCGGACTGATGAGCGACCTCCCCGCCGCGGAAGTCGTCGCAGAGCACCATGCTGTGCTGAAAGCCGCAAAATCGCTGGGGACGCCGCTTCCCAATCCCTTTATGCACATCTCGTTTCTCTCACTTTCCGTCATTCCTGCCCTGAAACTGACGGATCAGGGATATGTGGATCTGTCCCGGGGCGGCGCTCAGCCGCTTTTCGCGCAATAGCGCCCCCATGCGGGCGCATAAAATTTTTTCTCCCCTCGCCCCCTCGGCATCTCTTCAGACAGAATGCGATTTACAGTCAGGACCGGCGGCTCGCACCGGCCCACTAAGGGTCCTTTACCGGCTCCCCTGGCTTTAAGCTTTTTGCCCCCCGGCACAGCCGGGGGGTTTCGTTTTACAACAAAAAGGGACCGAAAGACGCCAACGTCTTTCGGTCCCTTTTCGCATCAGGCGTTATTTTTCAAGAATTTCTCTCTCTTTTTTCTTGTACTCTTCATCAACTTTGGCGATGAACTTGTCGGTGGTTTTCTGTGCCTCTTCGAGCAGTCTTTTCAGCTCGTCCTCGCTGATCTCGGAATTTTTCTCCATTTTCTTCAACGCATCGTTGGCGTCGCGGCGGATGTTGCGCAACGCCACCTTCGCTTCTTCGGCAAGCTTTGAAGCCATCTTGACGAACTCTTTGCGCCGCTCACCTGTCAGTTCGGGGATCATCAGGCGAATGGTGTTGCCGTCCACGTTCGGGGTCATGCCGATATTGGCCGCCAGTATGGCCTTCTCAATGGCCTTGACGGCGCCTTTGTCAAAGGGCGCGAGAACCAGGATGCGGGCTTCGGGCACAGTGATGTTGGCAAGCTGTTTCACCGGCATGGTGGAGCCGTAATAGTCAACCTTTACGGTGTCGAGAAGTCCCGGATGAGCACGTCCGGTGCGAATTCCCTGAAATTCGGTGTCAAGGTGCTCCAAGGCTTTCTGCATTTTTTCTTCGAGTTTGAGATCCTGCATGTTCACCAGCTCCTTTTCAGTGGTTTGAGACAAGAGTTCCTATGGCCTTTCCTTCAACGAGGAAGTCGCGCAGATTTCCTTCCTGAAGGACATTTAAAACGGCAATGGGGATGCCGTTTTCCATGCAGAGCGAAAAGGACGCGGCATCCATCACTTCAATGCGACGCTGAAGGGCGTCCATGTAGGTCAGAGAGCTGAACTTCACGGCATCGGGAAACTTGAAAGGGTCTTTGTCGTAAATGCCGTCCACTTTGGTCGCTTTGACGAGGCACTCGGCGCCGATTTCCGCCGCTCTCAGCGCTGCCGTGGTGTCTGTGGAAAAATAGGGAGACCCCGTGCCTCCCCCGAAAATGACAACGCGTCCCTTTTCAAGGTGGCGCAGAGCCCTCCGGCGAATATAGGGCTCGGCGACCTGGCGCATTTCAATGGCCGTAAGGACCCGCGTGGGCAAACAGTTTTTTCTCTCCAAAACATCCTGCAGGGCCAGCGCGTTGATCACCGTTCCCAGCATCCCCATGTAGTCGGCCTGAGAGCGTTCAATACCTTCCTCCACCGCCTGTCTGCCGCGGAAGAAATTTCCGCCGCCCACCACCAGGCCGATTTGAATGCCGTCCTCGGCAACTTGGGCAATCTGGCGGCACATACTCTCAATGGCACGGAAATTCAAGCCGAAACCCTGGTCGCCGGCAAGCACCTCGCCGGAAAGTTTCAGCAACACTCGCTTATACTTCATGAGAGCGCCTCCTTGAAGTTACACCTTTAGACAATAATATCACAAAAACGCGAAAACTTTCAGAAGTTTTTTACAAAAAAGGCACAGAGTCTCCATGGAGCTCTGCGCCTTTTGAAAGCTTTTCGTTATTCTCCGATGGCGAAGCGGGCAAAATGGTGAATTTTGATGTTTTCGCCCATTTTGGCGATCTGCTCGATGATCAGGTCGTTAATCTTTCTGTCGCCATCGCGGATCCATGGCTGATCAAGCAAACATACCTGCTCGTAATACTTGCGGACCTTTCCCTCAAGGATCATGTCGATGCGGTCGGCAGGTTTCCCCTCGGCCAGCAGCTGTTCGCGGTACACGCCTTTCTCGCGCTCAAGCACATCGGCGGGAACGTCGGAAGAGGAAATGTAGAGAGGATTGGCCGCGGCGATATGCATGGCAATCTCGTGCCCCAATTCCTGAAACTGTTCGGTCTTGGCCACGAAATCGGTCTCGCAGTCGATCTCCACAAGCACGCCCACTTTGCCGGTGTTGTGGATATAGGAGAAAACACGGCCGTCCTTTGCGTTGCGGTCGGCTTTTTTCGCAGCCTTGGCAAGGCCTTTTTCACGAAGGAAGTCAATAGCCTTCTCGGCGTCGCCGTTGCATTCCGTCAGAGCTTTCTTGCAATCCATCATCCCGCAGCCCGTGCGGTCGCGAAGTTCCTTTACAGCTGCAGCAGTAATCTGCATAGCATTACCTCCTGGATGTTTATTGATCGTCGCCTTCGGCCGTGACTTCGCCGTAGGTCTCCGTCAGCTTTTCTTTCATATCGAGAATTGAAGCATTGTCCGCCGCAACGCTGTCCTCGGCGTCGGAGGCATTGTCCTCCGGCAGGGCGCCGTCTACGCCGCCGCGGCCTTCAATAACCGCATTGGACATGAGGCCGCAGATGAGCTTGATGGCGCGAATGGCATCGTCGTTTCCGGGGATGGGATAGTCAATGACTTCGGGATCGCAGTTGGTATCGACGATGGAAATAACGGGCACGTGCAGCTTGCGGGCTTCCATGACGGCAATGTTCTCGCGGCGGGGATCAATGACGAACAGGGCATCGGGAAGCGCGCGCATGTCTTTAATTCCCAGCAGGGACTTCTCAAGTTTTGCCAGTTCTTTGCGGAACAGGGAGATCTCCTTCTTGGTGTAATCGCCCCAGTCATTGTCGGCTTCATGCTTCTGAAGCTCCACCATGCGCTGGACGCGCTTGCGGATGGTGGTGAAGTTGGTCATCAGGCCGCCGAGCCACCGCTGGTTGATGTAAAACATGCCGCAGCGCTGAGCTTCTTCGCGGATGGTGTCCTGGGCCTGGCGCTTGGTGCCCACAAAAAGGACGGAGCCGCCTTCCTTGGCGGTTGAACGGACGAAATCGTAGGCCTTATCCAGTCCCTTGACGGTCTTCTGAAGGTCAATGATGTACACGCCGTTGCGCTCCGTGAAGATGTAAGGTTTCATCTTCGGGTTCCAGCGGCGCGTCTGATGTCCGAAATGGACGCCGCACTCAAGAAGCTGTTTCATGCTCACTACTGCCATAAAAATTCCTCCTCAGTTTATCCTCCACTGCGCTCGCCGGGCCTGGGACCTTTTCGCTTTCAAGGCACCGCCCTCAGCCCTCACGCAGTGTGTGTTTTGAACCCGTCCATTATACCATAGACGCGCTTCATTGCAACTGCTCTTCTTCGCCCGCCCGACGCTGCTTAAAATTTGCCGCGCGGGCAGTGCCGTGTCACAGCGTGACTCTTTCCATTTTCTTTTACTTCACGAAAAAATGACTCCGTTCAGGCCATTTCGCCGGCGCAAAACGTCGGTTCGGGCCATCGTGAGGCGGTCCTTTGCGGTTCAGCAAAACAGACTTTTACATCTGAACCGTTAAAATTTTAATTCTATAGTTTTTTATTATTTTTAATTTTATTACTGTTGTGACGTACTTTATAAATTATGT
>CABTYW010000019.1 GCA_902489135.1 uncultured Synergistaceae bacterium | reverse complement strand
GCGTAAACAGAGGATTTTGCGTCCACGTGTCGGGGAATGGGTGAGAAAACGTCCCGCCGTCGACGGTCAGAGGTTTGCCCGCGGGCACGGGAAATCGAAGGGCCGCCTTCATAATCAGGCTGTCCAGTCGGCGCAGTTCTTCCTTTAAAAGGCCGGCTGCGGAATCGGAAGCCATTGACCCCAGAGAGTTGCTGCATACCAGTTCCGCCAGCCGGTCTGTGCGGTGCACCTCGGTGGAGACGGCGGGGCGCATCTCGAAAAGACGGACGGGAATGCCCCGTCTGAGCATCTGCCACGCCGCCTCGGCGCCGGCGAGGCCGCCGCCGATAATCTTCACGGGCTCCATCAGGAGTTCTCGCGATGCCCGCACTTTGTGCAGACCGCCTCATGGGATTTGCCGCGGTACTCCATGAGGCCGCCGCAAAGCGGACATTTTTCCGCCGCGGGTTTGTTCCATGAAACGTAGTCGCAGTCGGGATAGCGCGAACAGCCGTAAAAGGTACGGCCTTTTTTCGTGCGGCGCTGCACCACTTCTCCGCCCTGTTCGGCGCCGCACTTGGGACAAGGTACGCCGATTTTCTTCTGAACGGGTTTGATGTAATGACATTCCGGAAATCCCGAACAGCCGATAAACTCTCCGAAACGGCCGTGTTTTTTCACCAGGGGCTTTCCGCATTCCGGACAGTTCTCCCCCGTCAGCTCCGGCGCGGGCGGAGGAAGGGCGGGAGCTTTCTCGGCCTGCGCCACGGCTTTCATAAAGGGAGTCCAGAACTGCGCGATCAAACTGACCCAGTCGGTGTTGCCCGATTCCACCTCATCGAGGGCATTTTCCATGGATGAAGTAAATCCGGCGTCTACAATGGGCGAAGGCGATTTGCCGTCAAAGTGCTCCAGCAGAAAGCCGTTGACCGTCATGCCCAGCTCAGTGGGCTTGAGCTTGCGGCCTTCCTCGCGGGTAACGTAAAATCGGTCGTAAAGCGTTTCCACGATGGTCGCATAGGTGGAAGGACGGCCTATGCCGTCGTCTTCAAGGGTCCTGATGAGGCTGGACTCGGTGTAGCGCGCCGGCGGCGTGGTCTGTTTCTCCTCGGAGCTGACGCCGGAGACATCCAATTTTTCGCCTTTTTCAGCGGGCGGCAGGACGGCGGATTTGGCGTCCAACTTCCAGACCGCTCCCCAGCCGTCGAAGTCCACCGTCGAGCCTTGAGCGCGAAGCCCCCAGCGGCCGCAGGAACACTCCAGCACGGAAGCGTTGACTACGGCGCTGCTCATCTGTGAAGCGACGCTGCGGCGCCAGATCATGTCGTAAAGCCTGTACTGCTGCGGGGTCAGCGCGGCTTTGATTTCATCGGGGATCAGCGAAAAGTCGGTGGGCCTGATGGCCTCGTGGGCGTCCTGGGCGTTGGCTCCCGCGCGGTAGACGGCGGCTTTGGGGGGCAGATATTTTTTCCCCCACTTCGCTTCGATGAGCCGACGCGCCTGCGCCAGCGCTTCGGGCGCCATGCGGAGGCTGTCGGTCCTCATGTACGTGATCAATCCCACGGTGCCGTGTCCCGGAATGGAAACGCCTTCAAAGAGGCTTTGGGCGACGCTCATGGTGTGCCGTGGGGCAAAGCCCAGACGGCTGGCCGCCATCTGCTGCAGCGTGCTGGTTTTAAAGGGCGCCGGCGCTTTCGTTGAAGTTTTCTTCTCCATAAAGCTGTCGACGATCACGGCCTGGGTCTTGAGATCTTTCTCGATGGTCCGCACTTTTTCGGCGGTGTCAATCGCCAATGTTTTGCCGTTTTTGAGGAGACTCCGGCCGTTTTCTTTTTCCAGGTGAAGTCTGTAGTTGCGGGCGCCGTCGGCGCTGGCTTCCACAAAGACGTCCCAATACGTCTGAGGCTTGAAAGCTTCGATTTCCTTTTCGCGCCGGCAGATAATGGCCAGCGCCACCGACTGGACGCGCCCCGCCGAAAGGCCTCTCTTGATTTTCTGCCAGAGCAGCGGACTGAGTTTATAGCCCACCAGCCGGTCAAGGACGCGCCGCGCCTGCTGTGCGTTGACGCGTTTCATGTCGATGGGGCCGGGCGTCTTGACGGCGCTTTTGACGGCTTCGGAGGTGATCTCGTGAAAACGGATGCGGCAGTCTTCCGCGGGATCCACGCCCAGCAGACGCGCCACGTGCCACGCAATGGCCTCTCCTTCACGGTCGGGGTCGGCGGCCAAAAGAACGCGCGATGCCTTTTGGGAGGCTGTGAGCAGTTCTTTTTTTACGGGCGCTTTTCCCTGGACAAGGATGTATTCGGGCTTGAAGCCGTCGTCGATGTCGATGCCGAGGCGGCTTTTCGGCAGATCGGCAATGTGTCCCACGCTGGCCTTGACGACGTACGCCGATCCGAGAATTTTCGTCAGCGTTTTCGCCTTGGTGGGAGACTCCACGACAATCAGCGTTTTTCCGCCCTTTTGGGGCACGAAAGGTTGAGGCGAAGAAACTTTCGTTCTCCGGGATGGGGATTTTTTTGCGGTGGCCGTCTTTTTGGCGCTGTCGGATTTTTTCTTCGTCATGGAATGTCGTGTCGCCGTTTTTTTTGCGGTTTCCGTTTTTGTCGCGGCGGCTTTTTTCACCGTCGCGGCGGTTTGAGATGCAGTTGACTTTTTACGACCCGCCGCCGTTTCTTTTTTTGCGGTCCGAGGCTTCGCGGCGGACGAGGCGGCTTTTTTTTCGCGGGGCGCCGCCGCTTTTTCCGATGTTTTTGCAGTTTTGCTTTTTATGGCCATTGCAGAGTCCTTTCACTGTGCCATGTTAACTGGGGAGACGGGATGCGTTTTGCAACGAGACGGGGGCTTCGGGGGCGATATACAGCGGATCGGGGTCGCCGAGGTGCTCCAGGATGGTATTGACCAGATCGGCATCGGCACGAAACTGCCGCATCGTGGAGACAATGACGATTTCCGTGATGAGATCTTCCAGCTGAGTGGGCGAAAGCCATTGTCGACTGCTGTATTTATAGATTAACGCCTGCGCGTCTTCGGTCATGCAGCGCTGTTCCGCCGGAGTCAACACTCTTTGCAAGGCAGGCACTCCCTTTCGTGAAATTGAAAATATATACAGCTTCGCACATTTTACCGTTCAATTTTTTATTGTCAAATGAAAGCGAAATTTATAGTGAAATTTATAATGGAAAAACATCGCGCCCCCGCCAAACGAGGTTGAACGGCAAAGTTTTTCATCGGGGGCTTTTACGCTGTTTTCAAACGTATCTTCCCATTTTTTGACAAAAAGGAACCTGCCTTTCGCAAAGAACCGCGAAGAGGCAGGCGCCTGGTTTTTATTGCTGAGCTCCTGTAAGTTTTCTCATGTTTGCGAGGAGCATGCGCTGTTCGACGCCGGCCACAAGCCGCCGGGTGTAGGACACCGTGTCGGGATTGACGCTCATGCTGTCAATGCCCTCCCGAACGAGAAATTCGGCAAAGTCGGGATAGAGTGACGGCCCCTGACCGCAAATGGAACAGGTAATGCCCTGTCTGTGTGCGGCGCGGATCAATATTTTGATGGCGTTCTGCACGGAGGGATCTCTTTCGTCGAAATAGCCCATGGTGTTGAGAATGCCGGAATCGCGGTCAACGCCCATGACGAGCTGAGTCAGGTCGTTGCTTCCGATGCTGAAGCCGTCAACCATTCCGGCGAAGGTATCGGCCTGGAAGACCACGGCCGGCACTTCCGCCATAATCCAGATCTTGAAGGATTTGTTCCGAATGAGTCCCTCCGAGGCCATAATCTGCTTGACTTTCTCCAGCTCCCAGGTGGTGCGCACAAAGGGCAGCATGACCCACACGTTGATGAGGCCGAACTCGTCGCGAACTTTCTTGATGGCTTTGCACTCCAGACGGAAGCCCTCTTCATAGGCCGGCGAAATGTAGCGGGAGACGCCGCGCCAGCCGATCATGGGGTTATTCTCCTCGGGCTCCACCTCGGCGCCGCCCTCAAGGCCTCTGAACTCGTTGGTTCGGAAGTCGCTGAGCCTGACCACCAGCGGACGGGGATAAATGGCCTGGGCCACGGCGGTTACGGCGCTGCAGATGTCGTTGATGAGCACGTCGCCGCGTCCTGTGCGCAGCAAATACATGGGATGGACGCCGATATGGGAGAAGATGAATTCCGTGCGCATCAGACCGATGCCGTCAAAGGGCAGGTGGCTGTATTTTCCGATAATGGAAGCGTCGCCGAGGTTCATATAAATCTTCGTGCCGGTGACGGGAGCATATTCGGCGACGGCCGCGGGTTTGCCGTGCGGCGCCGCGGCGGACCCCACGGGCGAATGAATGTCCTGATCGGAGGACAGGTTGACGACGCCGCTGTACACCACGCCGCGGGTGGCGTCGACGGTGATTTCCATGCCTTCCGTGAGGATCTCGGTGCCATTCTTGCTTCCCACGATACAGGGAATGCCCAGCTCGCGGGAGACGATGGCGGCGTGGCAGGTGCGCCCGCCTTCGTCGGTGACCACGGCGCAGGCCTTTTTCATCGCGGGCACCATGTCGGGGTTGGTCATGCCCGTCACCAGCACGTCGCCGTTCTTGACCCGCGCAATTTCCTTCAGAGAGTCGATGCGGACGACGGTCCCGTGGGCAATTCCCGGTGAAGCGGCCAGACCGCGCACCAACACGGTAAGAGCTTTTTTGTCCATGACGGTATTCTCCTTCTGCGCTTTTTGCGGAGCGTCCTTTAACGTGGTAATGGGGCGCGCCTGCAGGATATAAATCTTTTTCGTCTCGCGATCCAGTCCCCATTCAATGTCCATGGGGGCGCCGTAATGGTTTTCGATGGCTCTTCCCGCGGCGGCCAGGCTGCGAACTTCTTCCTCGCTCATGCAGCGCTGGCTCACGGCCTTCGGACCGAGATAATCGGCCACGGCGATGGTGGCTGTTCCGCCCTCGGAACCTTTGTCCACGATCATGGTTTTCTTGTCGGCAATGGTGGTTTCCACTTCCGTCAGCGATTCTTTGTCGAGGATGAACTCGTCGGGGGAAACGGTTCCCGACACCACCGCCTCGCCAAGTCCCCAGCTGGCGTTGATCATGATCTGGCTGCGGTCGTTATTGATGGGATTGGCGGTAAACATGACGCCCGATTTCTCGCTGGCCACCATTTTCTGCACCACGGCGCAGAGCGACACGTTGAAATGGTCGTAATTCTGCTTCTGGCGGTAATAGGTCGCCCGTGCCGTCCACAATGAAGCCCAGCACTGACGCACGTGATCGACCACGGACTGCGCGCCGATGACGTGAAGGTAGGTGTCCTGCTGTCCCGCAAAGGAGGCGTCGGGCAAATCCTCGGCCGTGGCGGAACTTCTCACGGCCACGTCGGGATCCTTCAGTCCCGTTTTCCCGGCTAATTTATGGTAGGCGTCAACGATGGCTTTTTCGATGTCGGCAGGGATGGGCGCATTGCGGATGAGGTTCCTGATGGTTTCAGTTCTTTTCTGAAGCTGCTCGGTGTCCTCAAAGTCGAGACTGTTGAGCAGCTCCATGATCTTGACGTTGAGGTTGTTGATCTTGATGAAACGCGCATAGGTCTCGGCGATGACGCAAAATCCGGGGGGCACCGGCGCGCCGGTGGACGTGAGCTCTCCGAGGTTGGCCCCTTTGCCGCCCACCAAGGGAATGTCGGTTTTTCGTATCTCCTCGAACCACTTGATTGCGTTGAATTTTTCCATGCTGCGCCTCCATAATTTTTTTGAAAAAACCGCTTTTTCGCGGGCTACTCTCAATTGCCTGCGAAGGAATAGCCCCTGACGTGAAGGTAATTGAGCACTTCCTGCGCCGTTTCCTCCAGTGCGCGTCCCGTCACGTCGATGACTTTGACCTTCAGGCTGTTCATGATGCCGCGGGCGTAGGAAAGCTCTTCGTTCACCCGGGCTTCCTGGGCGTACTGCGCTTTGCAGGGGTCAAGGCCGATGACGTTGAGGCGGTCGCGCCTGATTTTGCACAGATAGTCCTTTTGAATCATTAAACCGATGATTCGGCCGCCCGGCAGAGTGAACAGTTCTTCCGGCGGCGCCAGTTCGGGGACGAGGGGAACGTTGGCCGTTCGAATTCCCTTGTTGGCAAGGTACATGGACAGCGGCGTTTTGCACGTTCTGGACACGCCGATGATGACCAGTTCGGCTTCCGGGAGCAGGTTGGGGTTGGCGCCGTCGTCGCAGGTGCTGGAAAACTCCAGCGCCTTGACGCGGCGGTAGTACTCCTCGTCAAGGATGTGCTGCGGTCCCGGCGTGCCTCTGGGCCGCTGGTCGAGTCGTTGGGAGATGATGTCAAGGGTCGGTCCCATGAGATCGATGACCTTCAAGTTCATCTCTCCGGCGTAGTGCATCAGAGCCTCTCTGACGTCCTGCGAAACCAACGTGCAGACGATCACGGCTTTTCGTCCTTTGGCCTGCCAGCAGATGTTGATCAGCTTGTCCACGGTGTCCACTGACCGGAAACGGCGCATGGCCACCACGTCGCGGGCGTCGAACTGACGCAGGGCGGCGCGAGTCACCGTTTCAGCCGTTTCTCCTGTAAAGTCGGAGACAATGAAGATTTCAAGCTTAGGTTCGTTCCGTTCCGCAGCTGAAGAAAACACCTCATAGGTTGCTGATGCGCCCATCTCTTCATCCTCCGTCCCAAAATATCAACTCGGCGACGCTCTCCAGCGGCCGGCCCCCGACGAATAGATCAACGTCCGGATTTGGAGATCAGTTAAGAGACTTAAAAGCTTTACCGGCTGGATGCCGGTTCTTGCGGCGATCTGATCGGCTGTCAGGTCGCCTTCCCTTTGAAGGCACTGGAGGACGCTGTGCTGTTCCGCGTCCAGCTGAAGGGGCGTAAACAGCGGCAACTGTCCCAGCGTGCCGACGGCGTCAATGAAGTCGACAATGCTCACCAGCGGTGTCGCGCCGTCAAGGATCAGACGATTGCTTCCCTCGCTGACTTTCTCGTCAATGCGCCCGGGCACAGCCCAAAGATCGCGCCCCATCTCCATGGCGAGTCGCGCCGTAATCATAGAGCCGCCTTTCATGGGAGATTCGACGACGATCAGCGTCTTTGAAAGGGCGGCAATGATCCTGTTTCTCCGCGGAAAACGCCAGGGCAGCCCCGGACGTCCCAGCGGGTATTCGCTGATCAGCGCGCCCGCCTTGAGAATGTTGTCGAAAAGTTGGTCGTGCTCCGGCGGCCAAACGACATCGACGCCGGTGCCCAGCACTGCCGTCGTAATTCCGCCCCGGCTCAGCGCGCCGCCGTGTGCGGCGCCGTCGATGCCCCGGGCCCCGCCGCTGACGACGGTCATGCCCGCCTCGGCGAGAGCCGCTCCCAGCCGTTCCGCCGTTTTAAAGCCGTAGGGCGTACAGCGCCGCGTTCCCACGACGGAACAGCTGGTCTCGAAATCGGGCATTTTTCCCTTTATGTAAAGTATCAGCGGCGGATCTTTAATATGTCTTAATCTTTCTGGATAATTATTATCGTACCATGAAATCAAAAAAATACCAGCCGTTTCCGACCGTTCGATTTCTTTTCGAGGCCACTGTTCCGCCATGAGCTTCCGCAATTTTTCGGCGGCGGGAGGTCTGATAAGTTTCAATTTTAGAAACTTTTCAAGAATTTCTTCGGGCCCGTCGTTCTCGCCGATGCAGGGTAAAACCGCCGCCGACAGGCTCTCGCTACCGTTCAACCAGACACAGAGCTCCAGCGGACTCATGGGAGCACTCCTCCGTCGCGGTAAACCAAAGCCTCGGCGATGAACTGGGTATCGACGTTCTCCTGTCCCGCCAGGTCGGCAATGGTCCGTGAGAGGCGAAGCACGCGGGTAAGCCCCCGTCCCGACAGGTGGAGCCGCTCCGCCATGGACATCAGATATTTTTTTGCGTCGACGGAAAGATGCAGAATTTTCTTCAACGTTCGTTCAGAGAGTTCGGCGTTGCACTCAACGCCCGTAAGATTTTTTCTTTGCCATTGGATGCGGCGGGCGGCCATGACGCGGCCGCGGATGACCTCGCTGCTCTCCGCTTTTGATGAGCTGAGCTCAAGGAGTTCCCGAGGCGTGAGCCGCGGCGCCGAAACGTAAAGGTCCACGCGGTCCATCATGGGGCCCGAGAATTTTCTTTTATAGCGTTCCAGTTCGCCGGAGCTGCACCGGCAGTGCTCCACAGGATCGCCGCGCCATCCGCAGGCACAGGGATTGGCGGCCAGCACCAGAAGGACGCGGCTGGGGTACCTCACGCTGCCGGCGGCGCGGTTGACAGTAATAAAGCCGTCCTCAAGGGGCTGGCGCAGCGCTTCGATGAGATCACGCCTGAATTCGGTGTATTCGTCGAGAAACAGCACGCCGCGGTGAGCCAAACTCACTTCACCGGGTCTGACGTCGCTGCCTCCGCCCGTCACCGACACGGTGCTGGCCGTGTGATGGACCTGCCGGAAGGGACGGCGGCGATCGGGCGGCGCCGGCATTCCCACGGCGCTGCGGATCAGAAGCGTTTCGAGGAATTCGTCGTCGGAAAGCGGCGGCAAAATTCCCCGAAGGGCGCGGACCATCATGGTTTTCCCGCTGCCGGGCGAACCGACGAGCAGAATGTTGTGATGTCCCGCCGCGGCGATTTCAAGGGCACGCCGCGCCGTCATCTGACCCTTCACGTCGGCGAAATCGGGCTCAACGGACCCGAGGTAATCGGGCGGCATGTCCTTGGAAACCCGAGGGAGGCTTTTTTCACCCTTGAGAGCTTCGAAGAGCTGACTCAGGCTCTCCACGCCGTAGGCTTCCACGTTGCTGACCAAAGCGACCTCGGCGGCATTTTCGGCGGGGCAGTAGAGCGGCACGTTCATGGAACGCGCCAGCATGGCCGCGGGCACTGCGCCGCGGACGGCGCGAACCCGTCCGTCCAGCGCCAGTTCGCCCATGTACAGAGCGGGACGGTCGAGGCGGAAAAGTTTTTTTTCGGCGGCCAGGGCTACGGCGATGGGGACGTCCAAGAGACTGCCCTCTTTGGGGAGGTCGGCGGGCGCCAAATTGACGGCGATGCGCCCGTAAATGGAAATGCCCAATTCGCGCAGCGCGGCGCGCACTCTCTCGCGGGATTCCCGAATGGCGGCGTCGGGCAGGCCGACGACGGTGAAGGAAAACATGCCCGACGTGATTTCCGATTCAACTTCCACAGGCAGCGCGTCGATGCCGCGCAGCGTGACTCCCAGGATTGCCGCAGCCATGTTTATTCCTCCAACTCAAGATATTTGATCCATTTCAGGTGCCAGCGCGAGGCGTCAACGTCGATGGACACCAGGTCAAGGCGCCAGCTGTCCTGCCAGCGGGCCTTTAAGGTGTAGAGTTCGGCTCCGCGCCGGAGCTTCAGCAGTTTTTGCCGCCCGACGCTTTCTTCGGCCGACATAATGCCGTTGTAGCGGCGGCAGCGCACCTCCACAAAGACCAGTTCGTTTCGGGACCGGCACACAAGATCCAATTCCGAAAAGCGTTCTCTCACGTTGCGCTCCAGCAGCACCAGTCCGCGAGACACAAGAAAATCCGCCGCGAGATCCTCGGCCCAGCGGCCGATGAGCTGTCTGCTGCGGGCTATAAAAAAAGCCCGCTCAGACTGCGTTAGATCGCCTTGAAGGTCGGTAACGTCAGATGATGCAGGCTTTAAAGTTCGAAAGGAAAAAAATCCCGGCAGGATCTGTTTCATGGCAGAAAGGCTCCTTCAGTATGGTGCCGTCGTCATTTCCACTTGAAGCTCCTTCGGTGAATGGGCGTAGGCCCCAGTCGCGCCAGGGCGGTGAAGTGCCGTGCCGTGCCGTAACCTTTGTGCGCGGCGAAGCCGTAGCCGGGGTAAATCACATCGTAAGCGGCCATGACGCGGTCACGAAGTACCTTCGCCGCCACCGATGCCGCAGAGATCTGAGGGTAGATGTCGTCGCCGCCCACAACGGCCTGCTGATAGACGGTCAGACCGGGAATTTCGCTGCTGCCGTCCACCACCACGCCGTCGACGGGCACGGGCAGGCGCTCAACGGCACGGCGCATGGCCCATAAAGTGGCCTGAAGGATGTTGCAGCGGTCAATGCGCGATGCCGTCGCCGAAGCGACGCGCCATATGACGCCCAGCTCCAGCATTTTGTCGAAGACCTTTCGGCGGCGCAGCGCCGTCATCTTTTTGGAGTCGCGCAGCCCCATGGAAAGGAGAATTTCTTTCTGTTCCTCCGTCAGGACAACGGCGGCGGCCATGACGGGACCGGCTAGCGGTCCGCGGCCCGCCTCGTCAACGCCGGCGACGGTCATTGATCGTCGGCCTCCGCCGGTTCCAAACGGTCCATAATGCGGCAACCGGGCGTCTCAAGGGAGATGCGTCCCAGCTTCCCTGTGGAAAAGGACTCGAGAAAACGCCGCCCCGCCAGAGTGAAATCCACCCGAGCGCCCGAAGTCAGACAGCCCAGCCGGCGCCCCACGGCCTCAAGCACGGCCACGGCATCGTCGGGGACGGACGGAATGTGCCACTTCTCCTCCGCATAATGCCACAGGCCGGTGTTCTGCAAAAAATCGATGAGCGTGCAGGCCACGGTATCGTAGCCGCCGATCACGTCGGCCCTGGAACATCCCAGCCACGCCATGGCCTTTTGAGCGGCGGCACCGGAGCGGGGGTCGAGAATGCCCGGGGAATCCACCACAAGGCAGTCGCCGCCGCGGTACCACGCCACGCCGCGGGTCACTCCCGGAATTCCGCCGACGGGCGCCGATTTTTTTCCCACCAAAAGGTTGAGCAACGCCGATTTTCCCACGTTGGGAACGCCGACGACGGCTACGCGAAGTTCGCGGGAAGGGGGTTTATTGCGCTTAAAGGCCTCCAGAAGGGGCGAAATGCGCCCGGAAAGCAGGTCGAAGGCCCAAATGAGACGGCCTCTTTTTTTGTACGCGCCGATCCATTGCGAGGTGACGTCGTCGTCGGCCATGTCCTTCTTTGTGAGGACGATCCAGACGGGTTTGCGCCCCGCGATCTTTTTGATAAAGGGCGAAGCCGTCAAATGGGGCGCGCGGGCATCTCTGACCTCTAAAATGACGTCAAGCCTGGCCGTCAGTTCAGAGAGCTGTCGAGTTCCCTTGGCCATGTGGCCGGGAAACCAGGCTGTTCTGCCGGCCATTATTTCACCGTGCCGATTCTGTTCAGCGGCCAGTAGCGGAAGAACACGGGGCCGCGGATGTTTTTCTCGGGGACAAAGCCCCAGTAGCGGCTGTCCGCCGAGTTGGGGCGGTTGTCGCCCAGGGCCACGTAGGACTTTTCGGGCACGTAGAGCGGCGCGTGGTTGTAAGTGTCGTGAAATTTCACGTAGGGCTCGTCAACCTGCCGATCGTTGATCCAAACCACGCCGCTGCGCACTTCAAATTTGTCGCCCGGCAAAGCGATGAGCCGTTTGACGTAATCCACCGAAGGGTCCTCTGGATACTTGAAAACGAAGACGTCACCCCGTTTCGGCGGGCGAAGGCAATATTCGAATTTGCACACCAAGACGCGGTCTCCCTCGAGAAGCGTGGGCAACATGGAGCCGCTGGGGATCCAGAAGGCCTGAACGATGAACGTCCGAAGAAGCAGGGCGAGGACAACCGCCCAAATCACCGTCTCAAGAGTTTCACGAAGCCACGCCCAGGGCACAATTTTTTCCCAAATTCTTACGGCGGGAGCCGTCAAATTCTCCCACCAACCTTTAATGGACATTGAGCCGCCTCCTCAAAATTTTAGCCTTTCGGTGGTGCCGTTTCGCGCCGACTTCAGGGCGCCTTTCTGACGCGCGTCGTCAGACCGCGAAGGGAAACCACCAGCTTTTCGCCGGTCAGCGCGCCGCTTGAACTGTCAAGAGCCTCTACGGTAAAGGCCGGTGAGACGGTGTGAGTTTCCCAGCGATAAAGAGATGTAATCGCTCCGCCGCGCACCTTCCAGCGAACCCGGGGAGATGCCGTAAACTTTTCGGCGGGAGAAGCGGTTCCGTCAAGCCAGTTGAGCAGCATAAACGACGGTCTGCCGAAACCCGCCGCCGGATATATGCGCAGCTGAAAACTCACGTTCCAGCGGTCGGCCCTTTTGAAGGCGCCGCTCAGCCAGCTTTTAAGCTCATCCATGGAGCGCGCCGCCGCAAGACGGGTCGCTCCGCCGCCGCCGGACAGCAAAATTCCTCCGGCGAGGACGGCAAAAAGGCTCAGGGCGATCAAAAGCTCTATGAGCGTAAACGCTTTCGCTCTGCCGCTTTTCATGTTTTTTCGCCCTGAAGAGGGCTGTACTCGTGAAGCACTCGAGCGACGGTTTTTACGGGATCGTCGGAGCTAAGGACCGCATTAATTTTATCATACATGTCCCTGGCTTCGTCGCCGTGATTTTCGTCGATTTTTGCGCAGAAAATTTTCGGATGAGACGTGCCCGTCACGTGAGCGCGGTCATAAAACAGTTCTTCGAAGAGCTTTTCTCCCGGGCGAATGCCCGTGTACGTGATTTTTATGTCTCTGCCGGGCTCGAAGCCCTTGAGACGAATCAGCGTCTCCGCCAGATCGGTGATTTTTACGGGGCTGCCCATGTCCAGCACGTAGATGCAGCCCGGCGTGCCCAGAGAGGCGGTCTGAAGCACCAGCCCCGCCGCCTCGGGAATCAGCATAAAATATCGCGTCATCGCGGGGTGGGTCACCGTCACGGGGCCGCCGGCGGCGATCTGTCTCTCGAACTTGGGAATGACGCTGCCGCGGCTGCCCAGAACATTGCCGAAGCGCACGGACATATAGGCCGTTCCGGGATAATGGCGCTGGAGGTCCACCAGGGTCATCTCGGCAAGGCGCTTGCTGGCCCCCATGACGCTGCCGGGGTGAACGGCCTTGTCGGTGGAAATCATGACCATGCGGCCGACGCCGCACTCCCCCGCCAGATGGGCCAGCGTCCACGTGCCGAGGCAGTTGACGCGCACCGCTTCTCTGGCGTTGGTTTCCATGAGGGGAACGTGCTTGTGCGCCGCCGCGTGGAAAATCACGTCGATTTTTTCGCGAAAGAAAACTTCCTTCATGGCACGGAAGTCGGCAACGTCGGCAATGATGGGCACGACGGGCGTGCTGAACTTTTTGTCCCTCAGCTCTTCCAGAAGGGTGTAAATCGAGAACTCTCCGTGCCCCAGCGCCAGCAGCTTTCGCGGCGCATAGGGCAGAACCTGCCGAACAATTTCGCTGCCGATGGAGCCGCCGGCGCCGGTGACCAGGACGGTTTTGTCCCGCAGAAGATCCCCGATGCGTGCGGTGTCGAGACGGACGGGGTCGCGTCCCAGCAGGTCTTCAAGCCTGACGGGGCGAAATTCGCGTAAAGTCACGCGGCCGTCGGCCAACTCACGAAGCGGCGGAAGGATGCGCACCGAGATGTTCAGCGGCACGGCTTCTTTCAAAAGGGCTTTCAAGCGGGCGCGGGAAGCGGAGGGAAGAGCGACGAGCACCAAATCGATGTGGTGTTTTTCAATCACCGCGTGCAGATCCGCCAGCGTGCCGAGCACGGGAATGCCGGCGATTTTCTTGCTCTGCTTCGTCGGATCGTCGTCGAGGAAGCCGACGATGTTGTCATCTCCGCCATGGCGCAGCAAATCGCGGGCAGCCTGCGATCCGGCATCGCCGGCACCGATGATCAGGGCGTTCCTAGTCCGTTCACGGCGCACCGTCCTATCGGCCGAACGCCAACTCAGGCGCACGGCGGCAATCATGGCAAAGCTGCCCAGAAACAGCAGTCCCATGACGCTGAGGGGCACCACGAAGGGTATCGGCAAAAGGGCGTAAATTCCTCCCAGGACGGCGCAGGGAACGGCGTAGGCTTTCAGCAGCAGAAAAAGTTCTTCGATGCTGGCCTGCGGCCAGTAAACGTCGTAGACTCCGAATAACGCGAAGGACGCCATGATGGAGGCGGTCCAGAGGCATCCCACGGGCACCATGCCGAAGTCCAGCGCTCCATGGAGAAAGAGCGTAAAACGGAGGGCGTAGCTGAAATACAGAGCAATGGTCAGCAGCGCCGCGTCAATGAGGGCGACGTAGAAACTGCGCGCTCCCAGGCGGGACCAGATTTTAAAAAAATCGAATTCTTTCAAAGACATGGTTTCAGCGCTCCTGTCGGCCTGTCATTTGCGAAAAACCTCCCCGCACATCGTCATGCAGTCTGCCGTCACGGCGCGTACAAAAAGTCAGCCGCCGCATGGCATGTGTACTCCCGCGCGTCGCGGCGGCCGGTCTTCCGCAACCCCTCTACGGAACGATCAGTCGGCTGTTCTGACTGCCGCCGGTCATGCGGTCCAGCCGCTCGAGGTCGGCGGCCGAAGCCACGTCGAGGCGGGGCTTTTTCTGTTCTTCTTCAATCATGGCTTTCATTTTTTCCTCGTAGTCTTTCATGCTCTTTTTGATGTTTTCGGCGTCGTTCTTCAGCCACATGATCATGTTGTCGGCAACGGCCTTCAGCGCGGCATCATCGGGAAGTTCTTTGATGGCTCCCAGATTCAGAAGAAGCTCGTGCTCGTCTTTCACCGATCGGACAATGTCCTCGTCGGTCAGAAGGCCTTTTTTGTACAGCGCCCGTGCCAAAATGTTGAACTTGCTTTTCATATTTTCGCTGGCCATGGACATGGCGTCCACTCGGGAAAGAAGCATGGACAAAATCTCGTCAAGACTGATTTGCATTGCCATCGTTAATACATTCCTTTCTGAATTTTAATTCACGTTGGGATTTTCTTCGACGGAAATCACACGTTAAAGCGGAATTCCACCACGTCGCCGTCGCGCATGACATATTCTTTGCCCTCAAGGCGCAGAAGGCCTCTGGCCTTGGCCTCGACAAGGGAGCCGCAGGCGACGAGGTCATCGTAGCCCACAATCTGCGCGCGGATGAAACCGCGTTCAAAATCGCTATGGATGGTGCCCGCCGCCTGAGGCGCGAGAGTGCCCGCCTTGATGGGCCACGCGCGGGATTCCTTTTCGCCGGCAGTAAGGAAGGAAATCATGCCCAGCAGACGATAACTCGCGGAGATCATACGGTCGAGGCCGGCTTCCTTCAATCCCAGGGCCTCGAGGTATTCGGCCTTTTCGTTCTCGTCAAGCTCGGCGATTTCCGCCTCGATCTGGGCGCAAATGGGGACAAACTGAGCATTTTCAGCCTTTGCATGGTCGCTGACGATTTGCGCGTAGCCGTTGAGCTCCGGTTTTCCTATGTCGTTCTCGGCGATGTTGGCGACATACAGCATGGGTTTGTCCGACAGCAAATTCATGCCGCGAAGGAGCGCCTTTTCTTCGTCGGTGAGAGCCAGCGTCCGCACCAGCTTTCCTGATTCAAGGACGTCCTTGGCGCGGCGCAGCAGATCAACGTGAGGCGCCAGTTTCCTGTCGGTTTTTGCCAGTTTTTCCGCTTTGGCCAGATTGCGTTCCACCATCTCCAGATCGGCCAGGATGAGCTCCAGTTCGATGGTCTCAATGTCCCGGGCGGGATTGACGCCGCCGTCGACGTGCACGATGTTGGGATCGTCGAAGCAGCGCACCACCTGCACCACGGCGCTGGCCTCACGAATGTTGGACAGAAATTGATTGCCCAGCCCTTCACCCTTGCTTGCGCCGCGCACGAGGCCGGCGATGTCGCAGAACTCCACGACGGCCGGCGTGATCTTTGCCGAATGAAACATGTCCGACAGAACCTTCAACCGTCTGTCGGGCACCTGAACCATCCCCACGTTGGGTTCAATGGTGCAGAAGGGGTAATTCGACGCCTCCACGCCGGCGGACGTGATGGCATTGAAAAGCGTGCTTTTGCCGACGTTGGGCAGCCCCACAATACCCAGTTTCAATGAAATCCCTCATTTCAATTTCGGTGATGGACAGCGTTTTTCGCAGCACGAGCCCTTTCGCTGTCACGGTGAAGGGCCCTTCGAAGTTTTCGGCTGAAGAAATACACCGGCAGCCACGCATCATTTTACAACGGATTGTCCGTAATTTCATCGAAAAAGTGATGCCCTGACGAAAAATATAATTTTGGACGCTTGACAGTTCACGGGCATAAAGTTATAATTCCTCATGTCGTCAGCGGGACGTAGCGCAGCCTGGCTAGCGTACCTGAATGGGGTTCAGGTGGTCGGAGGTTCGAATCCTCTCGTCCCGACCAGAAAATATCGGCGGATGCCCGAAGGCATCCGCTTTTTTGTTATGGAGCCGTCATGTCGCCATTTTTTGCACACAAAATCAGTCTCGGACAAAATTTTCTCAGAAACTCCCACGTGCTCTCCGCAAGTCTGTCGGCGGGAGCACTGACGTCGGACGATACCGTTCTGGAAATCGGAAGCGGCCAGGGCGCTTTAACGGCGCGCCTTCTGGAAAGTCCGGCGGCCTGCGTGCACGCCATGGAAATCGACGAGAGACTCCGGCCGTGGCTCGAGCCGTTGGCTGAGCAGTTCGCGGGGCGATGCCGTCTCCACTGGGGCGACGCCCTGAAGTTCGATTTTTCCACGCTGTCTCCGCTGCCCCACAAAATCATTGCCAACATTCCCTACAGCATCACCTCCGAGCTGATCTGGAAAATCCTCGCCGAAGCGGTGCCCTCGGGAGTGCAAAAGATTGTCCTGCTTATTCAAAAAGAAGCGGCTGAACGGCTGAACGCGCCTCTTCGCACCAAAAAACGCGGTCCCCTGGGCGTCACGTTGGAACTGATGGGAAAAATGCGCTTTCTGATGAACGTTCCGCCCCATTGCTTTATCCCGGCGCCCAAGGTCTGGTCAACGCTGCTGTGCATCGACATTTGTGACAATCGCTTCCTCGCCTCCGATGGGCGGTGGCGCACTTTCATCACATCGGCTTTTGCCCGGCGCCGCAAAAAACTTCTCAACGTCCTGCCGGCGGCCCTTCTGCCCCGCGAAAACCAGGAGCGCCTTTTCGGCGCTTTGAACCTGCCCCTTTCCGCCAGAGCCGAAGAGCTGACGGCTCTTCAATGGCTGCAGCTGTACCGCCTCACTGCCCGGGAACTCCGATGAAAACAATCCTCCGTCTGCGACCGATCCGCAGGCGGAGGATTGTTTTCGTTTTTCTCCAAAAGCCTCACCGGCGAAATCGCCGGCTCAGCGGTCTTTCCGAGGTTCAGCGTCGCCGTCCGAAGAGGTGCGCATCATGCGTTTCAGCAGATACGTGCGGCTGATGTAGCCTTCCATGACGCCGTCTTTCAAAACGGGGGCGATTTTGATGTGCTTGCCGATCATCTCCGATGCGACGACGAAGTCCGTCTCGCCCACGTCAAAGGTGACGCAGTGGCGCTGCATGACCTCCGAGACGGGTTTGTGCGCAATTCGGGCCAGCCGTCGGGAGAACTGCCCGTAATCGGGCAGAAAGGCCGAGGACGACAGATTGGATATGTAAGCGGGCAAAGCGGCCTTGATGATGTCTTCTTCACTTACAAAGCCGATGACCCGTCCCTCTTCATCGGTGACGGGCAGGCCCGTCATGCGATGGTGCAGCAGAATTTCAATGGCATCTTCAACAGTATCCTCTTCCGCCAGCGCCGTCAAGTCGCGATCCATCAGATCGCCGATTTTCATGACCCTTCCCTCCTGTATCGTCGGCGCGCCGGTTTGGGCAGCGCCGGGATTGTTTTTGACAACGGAACTTTAGGCGTACATCCAGATCAGGCAGACCGCCACCGATGACACGGCCATGGAAATGAGCACGACGCGAAGTCCCACGCCCATAAAATATCCAAAGGAAATGTCGATTTGATTTTTCCTGGCCAAACCGGCCATCACGGCGTTGGCGGCCGCGCCGAGGAACGTGCCGTTGCCTCCGAGGCAGGTTCCCAAAGCCAGCGCCCAATAAAGCGGATGGGGCGACATGCCCGTGGCCTGCACCATTTCAGCCACGACGTACACAAAAATGGCCGCAAAGGCGGCGCTGTTGATGAAAATGCAGGCGATGCCCGACACCCACAGAACTCCCAGGGCCATGAGAAGGTGCTGACCGGCAAAAAGGCGGGTCATGCCCTGTGCCACAGCGGAGATGACTCCCGTTTCGCGCAGTCCGCCGCCCATGACGAACAGGCAGATAAAGTAAATGATGGTGGGCCATCCCACTTCGTCGCGAATGATCAGGTTGTCGTCAATGCCCGTAATGAACAGCAGCACGGCCGCCGCCGTCAAGGCGGAGACCGAGGGTTCGATGTGAAGCTGACGCTGCAGCACGAAGGCAAGGAGCACGAAGAAAACAACCGTCAAGGCTTTGTACATGAGCGGACGGTCGGTGATGAGCTTCGTCTCGTCAACGTCATTCAGGCGGCTCGTCGCGTCGCTGTTGACGCGCTTCAGTTCGCCGCGGTAGATGCGGCTGAGAAATAAAGTCACCAAAATCCAGACCGCCAGAGCTGTAGGCGTCATGACCTTCAGGAAATCGTTGAAGGACAGCCCGGCGATGGATCCGATAATCATGTTGGGAGGATCGCCGATGAGCGTGCCCGTGCCACCGATGGTCGAAGCAAAACTTTCAGTCATGAGAAGCGGCAGAGGCGAGAGGCCGATGAGATCGCACAGCGACAGAATAACGGGAGTCACCAGAAGAATGGTGGTGACGTTATCGAGAAGCGCCGACAGAAGAAGGGTGATCAGCGAAATGGACCAGAGAATGAATACGCCCCTTCCCCGGGTGATTTTCACGGCTTTGACGGCCACGTACTGAAAGAGACCGCACTTCGACAGAATGCCGACCACAATCATCATGCCGACCAGAAGGCCCACCGTGTTGTGATCTATAGATGCGACAATCTGATCGCCCGACACCAGGCCGGTAATGGACATCAGCGAGGCGCCCAGCAATGTGGCTGTCGTCGATCTGATTTTTCCCGAGGCGATCAGAATAATGACGCCTGCGAAAATAAGTAGCGCAGACCATGCCCTGATATCCATTCTACTCCTCCGCTTCTTTCATCAGCCGAACTCGTGGCATCCGCAAGGCGCCTCCGTACCGTGAACGGGCGCCTTTTCGGACAATACAACAGCAGTATAGCGCAATTTTTTCAAAAGACAAGGCAACTTCGACGGGGATTGTATATTTCTTCCATGACTGTTTTTCGGTTCGGGCGTATGATTTTTTATGAATTTCAGACAGCAAACCGTCGGTGTCCTACACTGCGTTTTATGGGCGCCTCGTTTTCCGCGGCTGAAACGAAAAGACGGCGCACTCTATGTTCCGGGAACTTCGCAGGCGCAACGGAGAGAGGGGCGCCCACCCCTCGCGGACCGTCGCGGTGGAGACGCAGAAAGAAACTGACGGCTTCACCTTCACCTCGGCACTTCACAACAAAATAGGAGAAGAGATGTGTAAAAAGTTGATCAGGCGCTCTTCAACAGTTTGCCGTTTTTTCAGCATCGGGACCAGTCCGCCGCCCCGCCGGGATTCACGGAGAAGTTGGCCCTGCCGGGTTTTGCCGCAGCGGCGGGAGAAGCAAACTAAAAAACGCGCGCAACGTTTTTCGCGCCGCCGAAGGCGGGGGCACGGCACCAAAGATGAAAATTCGTGGCATGGGATGTTGAAGTTATGTTAAAATGTTCGTGCCGCGTCGTGCACAAGGTACAGAGATCCCCTTATTGAACCGATTTTCTCTGAAGGAGCGGGTTTACGTGAAAAATTGCCGCAGAACATCCCTTCCCGGCCGCAGCTGCCTCGTTTTTTTTAAACAGTTTATGGCAAAACCCGGGCAAATCGGAAGTGTCACGCCCAGCTCACATTACCTTGTGGAAGAAATGCTGAGCCGGACCGACTGGTCACAGGTCCGGCGTGCCGTCGAACTGGGCGCCGGTACCGGCGTGCTGACGGCGCAGATTTTGCGGAGGCTGGACCAAAAGAAATCACTGACGGTGTTTGAACTGGACAAGAAGCTGCGTGACGAACTGAAATCATCACTGCACATCGACGTCTGCGAAAACGCCGAAGATCTGCCCCGTTTTCTGGAACCGCACTCCGTGGATATTATCCTGTCCAGTCTGCCCTGGACCACCCTTCCCCGTCGTTGTTCCTTTAATATCCTGCGCGGAATTCTTCAGTGCCTTCGTCCCGACGGACAGTTTATCGCCTTTCAGTACTCCTGGCAGATGTACCGTCTTTTTAAAGAGCTGTTTCAATCGGTGAAGATTTCCTTTGTGCTGCGCAACGTGCCGCCGGCTTTCGTCTATGACTGCCGGATGCCCGGACAGGACGCCCCGCGGGCGCTCAATCGTTTTTACGACCAGCACGTGCCGCCGCGCTCCCGATGAGTCCATCCAGTCCCTGACGCTGCCTTGACGGCGGAGGAACTTTTTTGCCGCCGTCAAAGCGGCGCGGGGCGAAATTCCGCATTCAAGGAAATATAAAAAAACGCCTCCATATATTTACAGCGGACAAAGGCCTTCAATCAGCCATTTTTCCGTCGTTGTTTCGCCGGGTTGCCGCGCCGTGTATACACGGCCTCCGCTGGACTAAAAAATAAAGAGTGTTAGAATAAACAGGAAGTAGCGTTTTTTGTCTGTAGGTACAAAGCGGCGAAGCGCCGCTTAACTTTCAGGAGGTGCATTAAAAATGGCTTTGGTAAAACGCAAGTCAGATAACGTACTCCTTCACACCGCGCTTGAGAATTTCTACGGCGCTGCGGAAGAAATGGGGCTTGACGAGGGGATCACCAACATCCTCGCCCACTCCGAGCGCAAAACCTGCGTTTCCGTCCCCGTGGAGATGGACGACGGTTCCATTCAGGTTTTTGAAGGGTTCCGCGTCGCTCACAACAGCGCCGTGGGCCCCGCCAAGGGCGGCGTGCGCTTCCATCAGGACGTGTGCCTCGACGAGTGTGAAGCTCTCGCTTTCATGATGACCTGGAAATGCTCGCTGGCCGGCATCCCCTACGGCGGCGGCAAGGGCGGCGTGCGCGTCGACGCCCTCAAACTCTCAAAGAAAGAGCTGGAGCGCCTGAGCCGCACCTATGCCGCGCGCATCGAGCCCGTCGTCGGCGCCTGGACCGACATTCCCGCTCCCGACGTCAACACCAACGGACAGGTTATGACCTGGTTCATGGATACCATCAGCCGTATGCGCGGACGCCTCGAGCCCGCAATTTTCACGGGCAAGCCCATTCCGCTTTGGGGCTCCAAGGGCCGCAACGCCGCCACGGGACTGGGCGTCGCCACCTGCGCCATTGAGTTCATGAAGGCTCTCGGCAAGGATATCAAGGGCATGAAGTGCGCCGTCATGGGCTTCGGCAACGTGGGATCCTTCTGCGCCAAGACTCTGGCCGAGGCCGGCGCCATCGTCGTGTGCGTCAGCGACATTACGGGCGTCTACTACAACGAAAAGGGCATCGACATTTCTCTGGCCTTCAAACTCAGCGGTAGCAACCCCAAGAAACTGCTCACCGGCCTTGAGAAGCAGGCCGGCACCAAAATGATCGACGACATTCAGTCCTGCGACTGCGACATCTTCCTTCCCTGCGCCCTTGAAGGCGTCATCACCGAAAAGAACGCCGGCAGCATCAAGGCCAAATACATCGTCGAGGGCGCCAACGGCCCCACCACGCCCGAAGGCGACAAGATCCTGGAGCAGAGAGGCATCCCCGTCGTTCCCGATTTCCTCGCCAATTCCGGCGGCGTTATCGGCTCCTACTTCGAGTGGTGCCAGGATCTGGGCGGATTTTTCTGGTCCGAGGAGGACTACAACAATCGCCTGCTCTCCATCATGAAAGAAAACTTCAAGAAGGTATGGGATTACGCTCAGGAGCATCACGTAAGAATGCGCCGTGCGGCCTTCCTTGCCGCCATCAAACGCGTCGCCGATGCCACCGAAATGCGCGGAGTTTACCTCTAGGTTCAACCGTTCCCACTGAAAAGAGCGGAAAGCCGCGAAAACGGCTTTCCGCTCTTTTGTCATTGATGCGTCGCGCCGCCTTTCAACGCGGGCTTTACGCGGCAGCGACACGGCCTGTCATTTATGGGCGGTTCTCCCTGCTACCGGGAAAAAAGTCGACATTTTTATTGTGAGCAGTGAACCATATGGGCGATTTATGTTTTATAATAGATTCAGTTTTTATCTTTTAAGAGAAAGGACGTTTTTAAAAAATGAAAAAATTGTGTGCAGTGATGTTGCTGACCGGTCTGCTGGCGCTGCCGGCCGCCGCTATGGAGCTCAACGCCTACTCCATCATGCCCGACAAGTACGTCTCCAAGGTCACTCAGGCCTTTACGGAGGAGACGGGCATCAAGGTGAACTACATGCGCTTTTCCTCGGGCGAGGCGCTTTCGCGTCTGGTTGCCGAGAAGGACAATCCGCAGGTGGATTTCCTTATCGGCGGTCCCGCCGACACCTATGAAGCGGCCGTAAAGGCCGGCGTCTTTGAAAAGTACGTTCCCCAGGGCGCCGACGCCATACCTGAAAAGTTCCGCAGTTCCGACGGCTACTGGACGGGCTTCGGCATCATTCCTCTGTGCTTCATGACCAATGAGAACTTTCTGAAAAAGAACGGCATGAAGGCTCCCGAAGCCTGGAACGATCTGTTGGATCCCCGCTACAAAAACGGCCTTCAGATGGCCGACGCGCGGACTTCGGGCACGGCAACGGAGCGCATTTTCACTCTCGTCAAGGTCATGGGAGAGGACGAAGCCTTCAAATATCAGAAAAAGCTCAACGACAACATTCAGATGTACACCAAAAGCGGCGCCGGCGGAGCCATGCCCATCGCTACGGGGCAGTGCGCTTCGGGCATCTTCTACATTGTTGACGCTCTGGATATTATGCAGCAGGGATATCCCGTGGTCATCACCTACCCTCAGGAAGGCGTTTCCTACGGGATCGAGGCCTGCGGCATCGTCAAGGGCTGCAAAAACACCGAAGCGGCCCGCAAATTCGCCGACTGGATGACCGGCAAAGGACTGGCCGAGTTCATCGTTGCCAATCACATCAACTACGTGCCCACGCGCACTGACGTGAAAACCGATTTGCCGCTGCTCGACCTCAAGAGCATCAACCTCGTTGAGACCGATGTGGCCTGGAAGGGCGCCAAGCGCGCCGATTTCGTGCAGCGCTGGATTAACGAAGTCATTCGATAATTTTTCGGCCGGAGGAGGCCCTTCACGGGGCCTCTTTTTTATCTTCCGGGAAGGACTGACGGGGACTTGCGGCGATTTTGTCTGCTGCGACGCGCTGCCCGGCTCGCCGCCTTTCATTTCGAGGCGGTGCGTTTGTGTGCCTGTGAAACTCCCGGACTGGAAGGCGGACGCTTCATTCGCCGCTTTTCTTTGAGAAGTTGAGCTTACGGCGTCCCCTTTCGGCCTTTCCGCCAACGTTTCCACGTGGCAAACTCACTCGCAAAGCAGGTGAACTTCCGTGCATAAAAGTATGTCTCAACGTCCGCGCCTTGATGCCGCAACGCGTTTTGCCCTCGCCGCCCTCTGGATTTTTCTGGGCGTGTTTGTGCTCTATCCCGCGGTGAAACTTTTTGCCAAAACTTTCTGGGGCGACGGCGGTCTCACACTTGAAAATTTTGCGCCGGTCATCACCAATTGGTATGACCGTCTGGCGCTTTTCAACAGTTTGACGCTGAGCTGCAGTGTCGCCGTCACCGGTACTTTTATCGGCTTTGTCTTTGCCTACGCCGTCACCCGCCTCTCTCTGCCCCGCTGGTTCAGGCTGACCGTCTCCGCCATTTCCATGCTGCCTCTCATCTCTCCGCCTTTCACCAGCAGCATCGCTCTGGCGCTTTCCCTGGGGCCGAACGGCATTCTCATCAAACTCTTCGGTCTGGAAAACTTCAACTTTTACGGCTTCTGGGGAACGTTCTTCTCTGAAACGCTCACCTTTTATCCCATCGCCTTTATGACGCTCACCACCATTTTAAGCCGCATGGACTGCAACCTCGAGGATGCCGCGTACTCCATGGGCGCCTCGCCGCTGCGGGTCTTCGGGACGGTGACGTTGCCCCTTGCCGCGCCGGGCATCGCCAACGCTTTTCTTTTGGTCTTCGCCTGCTCGCTGGCTGACTTTGCGACGCCGCTCGTGCTGGCCGGGCACAATTTTCCCGTTCTACCCACTCAGGCGTACCTGCAGATCACGGGCATGTACGACCTCAAGGGCGGCGCGGCGCTTTCTTTTATGCTGCTGGTTCCGGCGCTGCTGGTTTACGCGCTTCAGTATTGCTGGCTCGGCAAAAAGAGTTTCATCACCATTTCCGGAAAAGCGGGAGGGAAAAGCGCCGTCAAGGGACCGGGGCCTGCGGCGGTCTTCGCCGTCCTTGCCTTCATCGGCTTCATCCTTCTTTTCATCGTTTACATCTATGCGCTGATTTTTATCGGTTCGCTGGTCAAAGTCCTGGGCATCAACAACACGCTGACGCTGGACAATTATAAATACGTTTTCAATTTCGGCCGGCAAGCCATCAAAGACACTCTGATCATTGCCTGCATCAGCACGCCCCTGGGCGGACTGGTGGCCGTCGTGACCGGCTATGCCGCCGAACGCCTCAAAGTTCGGGGACACAAGGTTCTTGAACTGCTCTCTCTGCTCAACTTCGCTCTGCCGGGTACGGTGGTGGGCATCGCTTACGTGGTGGCCTTCAACAGCAAACCGCTGATCCTTACGGGCACGTTGTGGATTCTCATTTCGTCCTATGTGTTCCGATATTCCTCGGCGGGCATCAGAAACGTCATCGCGGCGCTGCAGCAAATCGAACCGTCCATTGAAGAGGCTTCTTCCAGCCTCGGGGCCTCATCGGCCGTGACTTTCCGCAAGATCACGCTGCCGCTGGTCATGCCCGCCGTGCTGGCAGGCATGAAATATCTCTTTATCCATTCCATGACGGCCATCAGCGCCACCATTTTCCTGGTTTCCGTGCGCTGGAGCCTGATCACCACGCGTATTCTCGAGTGTATGACCGAACTTCAATTTGCCCAGGCCTGCGCGTTCTCCATGGTACTCATCGCTCTGGTCTTCGTCGCCAGCGGCGTCATGGAATTGCTGGCGCGGTTTGTCGGACGCACCGGCGGCGCCGAAGGAGGAATTCAGTAAATGTCCGTTTCTCTCAGTCTCAGTCACGTCGATAAAATTTTCATGAAGGACGGCGCCGATTTTTATGCGGTCAAAGACGTCAGCCTCGAAGTCAGAACCGGCGAATTTTTGACGTTTCTGGGCCCATCGGGCTGCGGAAAAACCACCACGCTGCGCATGGTCGCCGGCTTTGAAATGCCCAGCGCGGGCAAGATCCTCATGGGCGGCCGGGATATTACCATGACGCCGGCCAATGAGCGAAACATCGGTTTCGTCTTCCAGAATTACGCTCTGTTTCCTCACATGAAAATTTTTGACAACGTGGCCTACGGTTTGAAAGTGCGGGGCTTCAACCGCACGGAAATCGCCTGGAAGGTCCGCGAAGGTCTGGCTTTGGTGGGGCTGGAAAAAGCGGAGCAGCTCTATCCCAACCAGCTGTCGGGCGGCGAACAGCAGCGCGTGGCCCTTGCCCGCGTCCTGGTGCTTCGTCCGGCGCTGTTGCTCATGGACGAACCGCTGTCCAATCTCGACGCCAAACTGCGCCTTCACATGCGCACCGAAATACGCAGCATACAGCAGGAACTCTCGCTGACGTGCCTCTATGTCACCCACGATCAGAAAGAAGCGCTGACCATGTCTGACCGGATTATGGTGATGAACCGCGGCCGAATTGAACAGATCGGCACGCCCATGGAGCTCTACGCCGATCCCGCCACGCCCTTTGTGGCGGACTTTATCGGCCAGGCCAATCTAATCGCCGGAGTTCTCAAAGCCGCCGACGGAGAATACGGCGTCTTTGAAACCGCGGACTGTCAGGTCAAAGCGCGTCTGGGGCGGCAGACGCCGCCGCGCGTCGGCGAAGCCGCCTACCTCATCGTCCGTCCCGAAAACCTCACGCTGGGCACCGCGGACAACGGGCTGCCCGTCACCATCACCCGGTATCTCTTTGAAGGCGATCGGCTGGACTATTACGCGCGGCTGGACGTGCCGGGCTGCACCAAAGACCTCAACCTCTCCGTCCCCTTTCTGCCGGGCAAGGCCATTTGCAGCGCGGGCACCGCGACTGCGGCTTCCTTTTTGCCCGAAGGGGCTGTTATCATCGCCCGACGGTAACGCGACGAAAAAGCACGGACAAAAGAGTTTTTCCTGTCCGATGCGCTTTTGCGGCAAAATCCGACGGCATTGAAACCGTGCCGTTGGGCGACCTTTTTCGCCGGGCGATTTTGTCCGGAACTTTTGAACGCCCGGCGTTCTTCCGCTCCCTTTCGGTTGTCGCAATGAAAAATCACGGCGTCCCCGCGCTGATCTTTGAAGCGGGGACGCCGTGATTTTTTTGCACAGAGGCGCTAAACCTTCTGCTGTTTCTTTTTGCGGCGAAGGTGAAGATGGTGTAAAAGCGGCGAGCGGAACAGATCCACTTGAATTTGCACCTGGTCGATGCGCCGCCCGGGCTGGGGAAACACCAGAAGGGAAGATTTTGTGCGCTCCAGCAGCTGGCTGGGATAGACGCTTCGATGGCCGACGATGATAAAGGAGGTGACGCACAGCACCGCGGCAAAGGGAATGGCCGCGCTGCCGAAAAGCTCCACCGCCATAATGGTGGACGATAAGGGCGCATTGGCACAGCCCGCCAGAACGCCCACCATGCCCCACGAGGCGTAAACCGCGGAATTGAGGCCGCAGAGAGCGGCAAAAGCCGAACCGGCGGCCGCGCCGATGTAAAAGATGGGCGTCCCCACGCCGCCGCTTCCACCACAGGCCAGCGTCAGCACCGTCGCGGCGGTTTTCCACAGCCAGGCGAAGAAAGGCACGCCGCGGCCGCGCAGAATTTCAGCCATGGCCCCGTCGCTCAATCCGAGGTACTCGGGCCCCACCTGCCAGGTCAGAAGGGCAATGAGTGCAGCTCCCAGCAAGGCCTTGGTCACCAGAGGCCATCTCAGCCTGTTGAAGAAGTTGTCGCAGAAATTCATCAGCTCGATGAAGCACAACGCCACAAGGCCGAAGAAACATCCAGCCAACATGGCCCAGCCGAAATTTGACAGCGTATAGGGAATGGCCGCCGCGTCGATGGGAAAGGAGCCGTACCTCAAGCCCAGCCACAGGGCCGTGCGCCAGGCCACAACGCCGCTGATGAAGGAAGGAAAGAGCACGTCGTAGAAAATTTTTCCGATATAGAGCACTTCAAGGGCAAAGACCGCTCCGGCCACAGGCGTTCCGAAAACTGCGGCAAACCCCGCCGACACGCCGCAGACCACCAATTTTTTCTTATCGTAATCGTTGAATTTCAGCCAGCGCGCCAGCGTTGACGTAAGCCCCGCAGCGATCTGCGTCGCCGGCCCCTCTTTGCCCGCCGAGCCGCCCAGGGCGACGGTGAAAACCGTCGAGAGCATCTTTACGGGAACCACTTTCAGCTCAATATCCCCGGCGCGCTCGTGAACGGCCTCCACCACCTTTTCCGTACCGTGCCCGCTGGCGTCCGGCGCCAAATAACGAACCGACAGCGCACTGGCCGTCAAACCGAGGGGTAGCCCCGCATAGGTCCAAAAGTGCGACAGCCCCGAGGCCGCTTTGATGGAGTACTCCAGCAGCTCCACGAAAATGGTGACGCCCCCGCCCACAATCACCCCTGAAAGAATGGCCAAAGTCGTCCATTTCAACACCGCGAAGATGAGCGCAAACTCTTCCTGCACCACCACAGGACTTCTTCTCCCGTTAAACAACCTCTTCCAACCCCCATCAATTCATTGATCATTTATGAGAAAATTCCGCGAAAAACCGGGCTGTCAGCGAAAATTTCGCGTCAATGTCGCGGCCGCCGCGACTTCTCGCGGAACAGCGCCCTGCGACAGTGAAAATTACAACTGATCCGTCAGAAGGGCGCGCTGCAAAATACAGTAGGCCGCCAGATCGTCAATGCTTCGCGGAGGCACCTGCAAAGACAGCGGAATGAGCCGTCGCCATCCGCGCGGACGGTGAATTTTCCAATAGACCTTTCGAGCTTCCAAGGTGGTGTTCCGTTCCTTCACCAACTGCACGTCGAAATTCCGCAACGCCAGCGCCTTGAGAAATTCCCGATGTCCCGTGCCGTCGCCGCAGTAAACTCGGCGAATGCGAATGCCTGGAGGAACGTCTCCCTCCCGCAGCCAGAGCTTCAATTCCGACGGCGCCTGAGCCGCCTTCTGAACGAAAGCCTCCAAAAGTTCCGCGGGAACGATGCCCGACGCGCAAAAAAGGCCGTTCTCCTCAGTCAGAGCCCAGCCGAATTTCTGCCGTCCCGGATCAATGCCGAGATACATTTATTGATCCCCCGCAACCGTGCTGGCCCAACGGGGATAGAGCCAAATGAGCCATTGCTCGGGATGCTCGAGAATCCATCGGCCGATGCAGTCGTTACAGAGCCGCAGGCACAGCTCCTCGTCTTCGCCGAAGGGCCTCCCGGAGGGATCGCTCAGCGCCGGTTCAAAGATCACTTTATGAGTCAGACCGTCGCCGCATCGCATAATGTGAGTGGGCACCACCGCCGCGCCGAACTTGGCCGCCAGCTTCGCCACGCCCGCGGGCGTGCTCGCCGGCTGCCCCAAAAACGGAACGATGAGCCCCTTGTCGCGGGCGTCCTGATCATGAAGAATACAAAGGACTTCCCCGTTTCTGAGACAGCGGACGGCTCCCTTGAGCCCGTTGCCCTTTTGGATATTGCGCGCGCCGCCCAAACTGCGAATGTGCATCAACAGCCGGGTGATCCGGGAATCGCGCTGATCGGCACCGATGACGTTGAGCGGGAAAAAGCGCGACACGTAAATATTGGCCGCCTCCCAGTTGTCCAGGTGCCCCAGAAGCAGAATCACCCCGCGGCCGCGATCCAATGCCGACCGGACGTTCTCCATTCCCTCGGCGGAGACATAGCGTTCGATGTGGCGCGCCGTCACCGGCAGACGCAGCGTCTCCGCCACGGCCCTGCCGATGTTTCGGTAGGACTCGCGCACAATGCGGCGCGCGGGAGTAATTCCGATTTGCAGCGCGCGGACGCAGCGTCGCTCCGCCCCGTCGACCTTTTTTTTCGAGATCAGCCACATCACCCCGCCGAGCCGCGCGCCTAAGCGCACCGCCGCTCCGTGGGGAAGACGGCAGAACAGCCATTTCAAAAAACAGATGAGATACCAATAAAAGTTTTGCATTGAGGTCATAATTCTCCGTACGTCTCAGCGAGGACCGCGACGTTCTTCTTCAAAACCGGCGATATTTGCGGGAAAAAGCCTCAGCTCCGTTTTTTCGCCTGATCGGCCACAGCCTGCGCCGCCGCTCTGACAGCGTCCTCGTCTCCGAGGTAGCGCCGCGAAAGGGGCTTCAGACTTTCGTCCAGCTCATAGACCAGCGGCACGCCCGTGGGGATGTTGACCGACACAATATCGTCGTCGGCAATGCCGTCGAGACATTTGACCAGTGCGCGCAGGCTGTTGCCGTGAGCCGTGACGATAACCCGCTTTCCCTTCCTGATTTCGGGGCAGATCACATCGTTCCAATAGGGCAAAACGCGCCCGACGGTGTCCTTCAAACACTCCGTCACCGGTATTTCCGACGACGGCACGTGGGCGTACCGACGGTCGCCTCCTGGAAATCGAGGGTCATCTTGAGCCAGCGGAGGCGGCGGCACGTCGTAACTGCGGCGCCAG
>CABTYW010000018.1 GCA_902489135.1 uncultured Synergistaceae bacterium | reverse complement strand
GCCGCCCACGGCGAAAAACCCCGACAAAAGTCCCGCCGCCGTTCCGGCGATGAGACCGTTGACGAAGGTGGCTTTGATGCGGATTTTGCCGCTGAAAAACAGAGAATAGACGCCCAGCGCCATGAGGGCGATGCCGAGGCAATGAACCATGAAGACGTCCTGCGCGCCTGCCGAGAGCTGAACGGCGGCGACGCCTGCGGCGAGGCCGCTGATTTCGCAGGGCAGTAACATTTTCCAATTGATGTGCCGCCAGCTGCCGATCGCCACAAAGAGCGCCGTGGTGGAGCCGCTGAGTCCCGAAAGGGCCACGGCCTGCGAGTAGGGCAGCAGGTAAGGCAGAACGGACATGTTGACCGGGCCGTAACCGAAGCCGCAGACCGCCTGAAGCACAGCCCCCAAAAGGCTTAAAGCGAACATTCCGGCAAAAACAATGGGCGACATGACGACACTTCCTTCAACGTAATTTTAAAAGCGCCGGAGTCAAAGGCGCTGCAGTTCTTCACCGGGCTCCTGAGGGACGTCCCGGTCGGTCTGGGTTTGCCACAGCAACACCAGCGTACCCTTTTTCACGGTGATCGACGCGGGTTCTCCCGTGAATTCGTTGCTGATGCCCAAGGGCACGGAGCTCTCGAAGACACCGTCGTTCATGGCGTATTTCAGACCGCTCAAAGTGACGCCCTCGGCGCGTCCGCTGAGACAGAACACTGACAGATAGCCGCGGTATCCCGCGGGAAAGACGGCACTTCCGGTGCTGACGGCGCAGGCATTTTCCCGCGCTCCGCGCAGGACGCCTCGTGCGCCGCGCTGTGCGAGGAACATCAGCGTCTGGAGATTGGCCAACGTGTGCGCCAGTCGCCCCCCCAGTCCCCCCAACAGCTCGAAGCGGCGGAAGTTTCGCGAAAGCCCCTCTTTGACGGCCAGCATCATGTCGGTGTCGTCTTTCATGGAGGGAAACTGGAGGACGTGGGGATGATGGGGGCGGCAGCCCAGCGAGTCGAAATCTCCGATGACCAGATCAACGGGAGCGCCGAGATTCTTCAGAGTGCGGTAGCCGGCATCGGCGGCGATGACGAAGTCGCGGGCGCGCGGGCGAAAGTCGGGAGCGCAGAATTCACCGGCACCCACAATCCAGCAGACGGGCTCGTCCGTCATGACCCATCCTCCGCGTCGGCCGCCGTCGGCGCCTCAAGGGCGGGATCGATTTCCGCTTCGTCGGCTCCCTGCGGAGGCGCCGGCGACAGGGCGTCGGTTTTCTGACCGTAGAGTTTTTTATAGACGGCATAGTTGCGCAGAACCTTTTTCACGTAGCCTCTGGTCTCGTCGAAAGGAATATCCTCAATCCACGCGTCGGTCGCCCAATCGGCGCGCCGGGTGTTCCATTTGTTGACGCTGCCGCTGCCGGCGTTGTAAGCCGCCGCCGCCCATTCAGGGCGCTTGTAGCGGGCTGACAGTCGGGCGAGGTGGGAAGTTCCCAGGCGGATGTTGTTTTTCACGTCGTAAACGTTGAATGTTTTCATTCCGAGGAGTTTCGCTTCTGCGGCCGCCGTGGCGGCCATGAGCTGCATGAGGCCCGCGGCGCCCACCCAGCTCATGGCGGCGGGGTTAAATCCGCTTTCCTGCTTCATTACAGCCCAAACGAAGAGCGGATCGATGCCGTATTTTTTTGCGAAGAATTCCACGTCGCCGCGAAAGGGACGGGGATAGAGGATCTCAAGGGCCTGGCGCGGAACCTTCGTTCCAGTGAACCGCCGATTCAGCGGAGCGCGCAGAGCTTCGTAGGCTTCCCACTGGCGCCCCAGCCAGCGGGACAGCCGCGCCCGGGCCACCAGCGACGGAAGGTCCGTTTTCCCCTCAAGAGCCATGCGGGCGTGAGTCATAAAACCCCAGCGCTCAAGCTCCGACGGCGGCGCGGCGGTCAATTCCGCCGGCAGCGGTTCGTCGGTGATTTCAAGCGATCCGCCTTCCTGAGCCATGAAGCTGTAAAGCGTCAGAGGACCGGTCGCGAGCAATCTGCCGACGTTTTCCGCCGCTTCGTCGCTCTTTCCTTGGGATTCAAGGGCTTTTGCCCGCCAATAGAGCCGCTCTTCGGCGTTTTGACCGGTAATCCGCCAGTTTTTCAGGGCTTCGTCGAACCGGCCTTCCAGATAGTTCTCCCATCCGCGCCGCCAGCGCAGTTCGTCAGCGCGGGAGCCTTCGGGAAAGCGTTTCAAAAATTTCTCCTGCGCGGCTTCCGCGTGCGCGCCGTGACTTTGTGCCAAAGCGAAGAGCGCCGCCGACGCCACGGCGGGGTCGTCGCTTTTTGCCATTTGAAGCAGATCGGCCAGAGCGGCCGAGGCCGATGTTCCTCCCAGCATTATTCTGAGACGCGCGACGGCGCGCCGGATGTAGCGGCCGTTTTTTCGAAAGATCAGTTTTTTCAGCAGCGGCTCGGCTTCGGCGCCGCGTCCCAGCTTCTGAAGGGCCAGAGCCAGGTAGTAGGTGCCGCTCTCACCGCAGGCGCCGGTGAAGTTCAGGCGGCTCAGCAGTTTTACCGCCGTCCCGTGCTTGCCGCGCAGGTAGGCGACATAGCCGAGGCGAAAATTTTTTTGCGGCGACGGCGCCGCCTTTTCGGCGATCTTCAGCGCCTCGGAGTTGAAAGGCTCGTATCGAAGCAGCTCCAAAGCGTCGTCGGGTGTCATCCTTTCAATTCGGGCCAGCTCGTTTCTTGCCGCAGCCTGCCTCGAAGGCGAACGGTCCGCCGCAATCATGCGGCGCAGCCATTTTTCCTTTTCGTTGACGTCGGAGGACAGGCGTTCGAGGAGATACATGGCGAAGTAGCGAACTGTGGGAGTCTTCGCGGAGCAGCGGTAAAGCTCCAATCCCGCGTTGTAAGCCTCCCGGGGTTTGCCGGTGCGTTCCAGCGCCAGCGCCATGAGCAGGCGCGCGTAGGGGGCAACGTCGGCGGGATAGTCCCCTTCAATTTTTTTCATAAGATCCAGCGCTTCACCCCATCGCGACTGGTACCACAGACCGTTGGCCGCCAGCGACAGAGTGCGCGGCGAGAGCTTCTGTTCCGAAGCGACCAGGGCGTTGAGACTTTTCCAATCGCGGCGGGCGAAAAATTCATCCGCCGAGGCGTCGGCAGGCGCCGCAACGGCAGCCTGTGCAAAAAAGCGGAGGGTCAGTGCGGCGGCAAGACATTTTACAGTACAGTGCATGAAAAACCTCCCTGTGCGAAAAATTCCGCGCGCTTTCGCCGCCGACGTTCCTGAAAAGGACGGAACCTCAGGCTCAGCGCGCCGTCCACTATTATAACCTTTCGGACGGAGGGCTGTGAAGGGCGCCGGCAGGCACATTTGCGGAGAATCGTATATAATACGAAGCAGCGGAAGGAGATGAGAGCCATGATTTCAAAGGGTCTCATGGAGCTGATATTTTCGGCCTTCAGCATTGAGCGCTGGAATGACCATCCGCGCACGGCCCAGTTCAGCGAAATGGACAAACAGGCGCACAAGGCCATGATCGCCTATTTCATCGCCAGAGCCGAAGAAGATCGAGGCAAGTCCGTGAACTGGCAACGGCTCATTCGAAACGGCGTCTTCAGCTTTCTTCACCGCGTGCTGGTGACCGACATCAAACCGCCCGTCTTTCACCGGCTGATGGCCGATCCCGTGCAGCAGAAACAGCTGAACGGCTGGGTTTACCATCAGCTGGAACCGCTGTTGAAGCCCCTGAAAGGCGACCTGTGCGCCCAATGCCGGGAGTATCTCTCTTCGGGGCAGGACAGCTTCGAAGATCGGATCATCGGCGCGGCGCACTACATTGCCACGCGCTGGGAGTTCGGTTTTATTTACTTTTGGAGCAAACCGGTTTACGGCATTGAGAGAACTCGCGCCGAAATTATGGGAGAGATTGAAAAATACCGTGACCTCGCCGTGGTGGAGCAAATCCTGTCGATGCCGCCTGAGCGCGGTTTCAACGCCCTGTTCAGCCTGGTGGGGCAGCTGCGGTTTCAGAAACGCTGGGCGCAGGTGCAACGCCTGCCGCCCACGTCGGTCCTGGGGCATCTGCTGATGGTGGCCGTGCTGAGCTGGCTCATTTCCATCGAGATCGGCGCGGGCGAGCGCCGCCGCCGCAACGACTTTTACGGCGGGCTGTTCCATGACGTGCCCGAAGTGCTGACGCGGGACATCATCTCTCCCGTCAAGCGTTCCGTCAAAGGTCTGGAAGAGCTGATCAAGAACCTGGAACGGCAGGTCATGGAGGAAAATTTCTTCCCGCTGCTGCCCCATCGCTGGCGCGACGACATGATGTACATGGTGATGGACGAATTTGAAAACCGCCTTCGCATCGACGGTGCGGTGAAAATCGTCGACGGCGACCTGTCCGCGGAGCAAGGGCGCGACGACATGGATCCCGTAGACGGCCGGATCATTGAGGTGTGCGACAAACTGTCGGCCTACATCGAAGCCAAGGAGTCCATCAAACTGGGCATCTGCCCCGTTCAGCTCGAAGAAGCGGCCATGCGGCTTGCCGATTCCTATGCCGGACGGGTGGTGGGCGGTTATGAGGCCAAGAGCCTCTTTGACTGCTTTAAGTAGAACGCATAGGGAGGCAAAAAAGGGTGATTTACGCGCAAATCAGCGACTGGAAGAATTACAGCGCCCTCGGCGAAGCCTTTGTCCGTGCCATGGCCGAGTTGACGCGTCCCGACTTAAGCGACCGGCCGGCGGGGAAAAAAGTGCTGATCCCCGGAAAACTGTGGCTGTCCATCGAAGAACCCCGCACCCGTGCAGCTGAAGAGGTTCCCTTTGAGGCTCACCGGAAGTTTGTAGACATTCAGACGACTCTGAAGGGCACCGAGCGAATCGGTTTCGCTCCCCTGTCCCGTCTTGTGCCTCAGGGCCCCTACGACGATGACGAGGACATCCGGTACTTCAGCGGAGAGGGCACGGCGCTGAACTGCAGCGGCATGTTCGCCCTGTTTTTCCCCGAGGACGGCCATCAGCCCTGTTGTTCCGCGGCATCCGGTGAAGCGGGGCGCATCAAAAAAGCGGTGGTGAAAATTCACCGCTCATTGCTCAACTTCGGAGAAGTCGCTGAATAAAGGCCTCAGTGAAGCGGGAAAGCAAGTTCGGCGCCCGCCGCGCCTTCTTTTTTTCGAGCGGGGCGAAAGGGCGTTCGAAGTTCCTTCGTCACCGCATTCGGCAAGGCGCCGCGGAAGATCACTTCAACAGCATGGCGGCCCCCGAGACCGCCATATAGGTGTAAACGCAACGGCGAAGCTTTTTGGCGTCGAGACGGTTGAATATTTTATTGCCCAGAAAAATTCCCGCCGCCAGCGCCGCGAGAACCAGAAGCCACAGCCGGATTGTTGTGGGCGTGATGATGCCGTTTTTCCAGCGCACCAGCGTGGCGATGCCCGATGTGAAGCAGAAGTGGGCGTTGAGCGTCGATCGATATTCCTGATTGGACTTTGCCGAGGACAGAAGATAAATGGCCACGGGAGGTCCGCCCACGGCAAAAAGTCCGGCGCAGGCGCCGCCGATGAGCCCGGCGATGATGCCGTTGCGGGGGGTGCCCTGAATGTGGAATCGGCCTCCGAGGAAAAGAGAGTAGAAGCTGGCGGCCATGAGCATTGCCCCGAGGGCGCGGACCATGAGCTTTTCGGCGGCGCCTACCGAAATCTGCACCGACAGGGCCGACGCCGCAAGCCCCGACAGCGCACAGGGCAACAGGATTTTGAAGTTGATGCTGCGCCAGTGCGGCAGCGCGATAAAAACCGCCGTGCTGGCGCCGCACAACGCCGTCACCGCCGTGGATTGCGCGTAGGGCAAAACGTAGGGCCACGCCGCCATGGCCACAGCACCGAAGCCGAAGCCGCACACGCTGGAAAGCACGCCGCCGGCGACGGTGGTGGCAAGCATCATGAGAATGACAGAGAGCTCCATGAGACAAATTCTCCTTGAGATGTTATTTTGTATGCAATTATATTGTAACGCTTTTGCCGTGATCTTGAAAGCGTCCGCGAGGGCGCAGGTTTTTCCCCATATCCCGTCGTTTCCGAGGAGCGCGCAGGCTCTTTCATGCGGGCGACTTCCTCGGCGTCGCTGTGATAGAATGGCTGAGAGATGTGGGCTCTTTGCCTTAAATGCGAAAGCAAAAAATTCGGAGGAATGACGATGAGAAGACCGAGGCTGCATTTCATCCTGAGACTGGGCGTGGGAATGCTGCTCATTGCCGCCGCTGTGCGCGGACTTGAGGAGTTTAAAAAATACCGAACGCCGACGGCGGAAAAGGAAGTCATTCGCCCCGTGCGCACCGTCACGTTGCAGGGCAGAGCGCGTGACGGAGGGCGGCGGTATTTCGGCGCCGTGCAGGGAGCACGTCGCGCCAATCTGAGTTTTCGCGTTTCGGGGCCGCTGCTAGAGCTGCCCGCCGAAAAGGGATTTGCCGTCAGACAGGGTGACCTTCTGGCGCGCATCGACCCCCGCGATTTCAAGATCCGGCTCGACCAGGCCCAGGGCGTTCTGGCTCAGGCACGCGCCGCCTATAACGACGCCATGGGCAACTTTACGCGCTACGAAGAGCTCTACCGCCAAAAAGTCATTGCCGAGGCGGCGTATGATGCCTACAAGACGCAGCTCGAAGTGACGCGCTCGGCGGTGAGGCAGGCGCAGAGTCAGGTGACAGCCGCCGCCGACGCTCTGCGCGACACGGAGCTTCGCGCTCCCTTCGACGGCATCGTGGTGGACCGTATGGCTGAAAAATATCAGGACGTGCTGCCCAAACAGCCCGTCATCAACTTTCAGAATATCGACACTCTGGAAATTGTGTTCAATATGCCGGACAAAGATGTGCTGCTGGCTCCCGTGCCTGCCGGAGACGACGTTCGTGAGGTAATTGAACGCGCCGGAAAGAACTTTAAAATAACAGCGGCCTTCGACGTCGTTCCCGGGCGCGAATTCACCCTTAAGCTGAAAGAATTCGGCGCGCAGGCCGATGCCGGCACCCGCACCTATCCCGTGACGGCCGTGATGGCTCAGCCCGAGGGGCTGCGAGTGCTGCCGGGCATGGCCGTCACCGTCACCGTGGATTATCGCGGCGGGGATTTTGACGACACCTGGGAAGTTCCCGAGTCGGCGGTGCTCAACGACGAAGGCGATGAGAAGTGGGTTTGGCGCTACGGCAACGGCCATGTCAACCGAGTGCCCGTAACTGTTTTGGGCTGGCATGAAGGCGCATTGAAAATCCGTTCGCCTGAACTTTACGCAAGGGACGTCATTGTTACCGCCGGCGTCTCCTTCCTCAGGGACGGACAGGCCGTACGACTCATGAAATCGGGGGAACGGTAAATGAACATTGCCGGAGCAAGTCTGAAAAGAAAAAACGTCGTGTTGTTCCTCTGCGCGCTCATCGCCCTTGGAGGAATTTTTGCCTATTTCAGGATCGGCAAGCTTGAAGATCCCTCCTTTACCGTCAAGACCGCCGTAGTCACCGTGATTTATCCCGGCTCAACGGCGCCGGAGGTGGAAAGTCAGGTCACCGACCGCGTGGAAGAAGCCATCCAGACCATGGGAGAAATCAAAACCCTTCGTTCCCATTCCATGCCGGGTTTGGCCGTGATTTATGTTGACATCAAGGATAAATACCAATCCTCCGACCTTCCGCAGATTTGGGACGTCCTGCGGCAGAAACTTTACGACGTACAGATTACCATGCCGCCGGGAAGCTCCATCCTTGTGAATAACGACTTCGGCGACGTCTACGGTCAGTACTACGCGCTGGTGGGCGACGGCTACAACATGAAGCAGCTGCTGGATTACGCCAATTTCTTAAAGAAGCAGCTTGTCCTCGTGCCCGAGGTGTCCAGCGTGGAGGTGATCGGCGAGCAGAAGGAAGGCATTTACGTGGAGTTCTCCATGAACCGCCTTTCTTCGCTGGGACTTCAGCCCGGCGCCATCTTCCAGGTGCTGAACCAGCAGAACGAACTTTCCGCCGTGGGTTCCACCATACAGGGCGACCGTTACGTGAGAATATCGCCCACCGGAGGCATTGCGTCGGTTGACGACGTGGCCGATCTGGTGATCGGCGGCGTCGGCGAACGCCTGATCCGACTGCGCGAAGTGGCCACGGTGCGCCGCGATTTTATCGATCCTCAAACGCTGATGATGCGTTTCAACGGCCGTCCCGCTTTGGGGTTGGGCATTTCCACGGTGACGGGAGGCAATGTGGTGTCCATGGGACGTCGGGTGGCTCAGCGACTCGACGAACTGGAAATACACTGCCCCATCGGCATGGAACTGAACGAAATTTACATGCAGTCCCAAAAGGTGACGGCATCGATTTACGATTTCATCGTCAATTTGATGGAGTCCGTGGCTATTGTGGTGGGCGTGCTTCTTATCTTTATGGGAATGCGGACGGGCGTCACCATCGGCATTGTCCTCGTTCTCACCATTGCGGCCACGTTTATGGTCATGAATTACTTCGGAATTTTTCTGCAAATCGTCTCTTTAGGCGCGCTGATCCTCGCACTGGGCTCTCTGGTGGACAATGCCATTGTGGTTTCCGAGGGAATGCTGGTAGGCGTCGAGCGCGGCCTTGAGCCCGAAGAGGCCGCTTCTCAGACCGTCGAGGCTTCCAAGTGGGCGATGCTGGGCGGCACGTTTATCGCCGTCGTTGCCTTTGCCCCCATCGGATTGTCCACGGACTCCACGGGAGAGTACTGCCGATCGCTGCTTCAGGTGGTGGGTATTTCCATGATGATCAGCTGGGCGCTGGCGCTTACGGCGACGCCGGTGTTCGGCAAAATTTTGCTACGCCCCGGCAAGAGCGACGACGATCCCTATCACCGCCCGCTGTTCTGCGCCTATCGCGCGCTGCTGGAAGGCTGCCTTCACCACCGCCTTCTCACCGTCGGTCTCACTGCGGCGCTCTTCGCGGCGTCGCTTTACGGCTTCGGCAGACTGACCCACTCCTTTTTCCCCGACGCTAACACGGAATATATGACCATCGACCTGTGGCGCGAGGAGGGGTCGTCGCTTCAGGCCACGCGCCGTTCGGCCGTGGAGCTTGAAAAATATCTCCGATCTCTGCCGGAGGTGAAAAACGTCACGTCCGTTATCGGCGGCAGTAGCCTGAGGTTTATGCTGACCTATTCGCCTTCGGTCCCCAATACGGCCTATTCCTTTCTCCTTGTGGAGACCCACGACGAAAGTCAGACTCGCCCCACGCTGCTGAAAGCGCAGAAGTACATCGACGAAGACCTTCCCGGCGTTGAGGGCGTCGTGAAAACCTTTTCCAAGGGCAGCGGCATGGCGCCCAAGCTGGAAGCCCGGTTTTACGGCGACGATTCGTCCGTTCTGAGGCGTCTTGCCGATCAGGCCGTGGAAATTATCAGGAGAGACCCTGCAAGCTGTTTTGTGCGCACAGACTGGAGAGAACCCGCGGAGGTCATTTGCCCGCAGGTCATGAAGGATCAGATGCGCAGTCTGGGGCTGACTCGTCCCATGATCAATCGGGACATCCTGCTGGCCACTACGGGGTTGCCTGTCGGCGCCTACCGCGACGGCGACCGCTCCCTGCCCATTCTGGCATCGCTGGTGCCGGCGGAGCGGCACCAGATGGATCGCCTCGGCTCTTTCCCCATTTGGGCGCCTGCGGCGCGGGCCTCCGTGCCCCTCAGTACCGTCGTTTCGTCGCTGGATATGGTGTTGGAGGACAATATTATCATGCACCGCAACCGCAGCCGTGTCCTGTCGGTGGCCAGTGAAGTTCGGCTGGGAGAAAACGCCGACGCTCTGTGGAAGAGGGTTAAGCCGGCAATTGAAGCGCTGGAACTTCCCCGAGGATATTCGTTGGAATGGGGCGGAGAAAAGGAGCTTTCCGACGACGCCCTCGACGCCATGAAGGTGGCCTTTATTCCGACGCTCATTTTGGTGCTTGCCATTATGGTGTTTTTGTTCAACGATTTCCGCCAGCCCCTGATTATCTTCTGTTCTTTGCCGCTGGTGCTCATCGGCATGGTGTTCGGCCTGACGGTTGCGCGCATGTCCGTCAGTTTCCTGGCTCTGGTCGGGCTGCTCAGTCTGGTGGGAATGTTGGCGAAGAACTCCATCGTGCTTCTCGATCAGGTCAGTGCGGACTTCGCTGCCGGCCGCGATCCCTATGAAACCATTGTGGAAAACGGCGTCAGCCGCCTGCGGCCCGTGTCCATGTCGGCCTTGACAACGGTTCTGGGCATGATCCCCCTGCTGTGGGACATCCTCTTTAAGCCCATGGCGGTGACCATCATGGCGGGACTGACGGTCAGCACCGTCCTGACGTTGCTGTTCATTCCCGTGGCGACGGCCATGGCCTTTCACGTGCCCTGTCCCGACAAAAAACGAGAGCCTGGAAGCTGATCGTTGAAGGCAAGGACGCGGAAAAATCACTGAGGTTCCCGGGCCTTGAAAGCAGCATCGGCAAAAGTCGGCCGAAAGCGAAGCCCTAAAGAATCCGATGAAAGAAGAGGCGGAAATCCCGTGCGGGGATTTCCGCCTCTTCTCTTTGAGTTTTTGGCAGGAGCAAGATCAGCGGCCGTTTTTGATGTCGTCGGCCATGGTGCCGCCGAAATCGACGGCTTCCAGCCACTGGGGATCGTAGCCGGGAGAGACGATCTTGTCGTTGTCGATGTAATAGGGAAGCTGACCGTATTTGGACACCAGATGGCCGGCGAACCCCCACCAGTCCTTCTCGAGGGACTTCAGCGTGTTGCACACGTAGTCGGTCAGGAAGGTCTTCGCGGTGGCCGGATCTTTGGCGTAAAGCGCAGCGGCTTCCTTCTCGACGCCGGGTTGGGCGTCGAAATAGTTTTTCTCCAACTCGGACTTTTTGGCGCGGATCTCGGGGTACATCATGTCCCAGCGGTGCTGTGCCCACTGCTGCACGAAGTTGAAAGCCCACCAGGGGTTGTGGGTGTTGAAGTTGACGCGGTCGTTGTCGCCCCAGTTGCGGGGGAGTTGGGTCACTCCGGCATAGATGGGGGCGTACACGGTGGTGTCGGGGGCGGCAAGGCCGAACCAGAGCACGCCGCCGATGGCTGCGGGCAGGTCGGCGCGGGTCTGGGCGATGAAGCTGTAGGAGCACTGCGGAACGGCGATGGCGCGCTCCCATGAAGCCCACGCCTTGCGCTCTTCCATGTGATGCTTGGGTTTCTGCGGGCGGTAGCGGGCAGGCGATCCGAAGGGGCCGGCTGCCAGACCTTTGGTCATGTCGTAGGGCGTGCCCTCGAGATGGTCGCTGTAAATAAGCTCCAAATCGCGGACGCTGAGTTTCTTCTCGGGTTTGACGGAGAAGGGGTAATCCTGAAGTCCGGAGCCCGGCGTCAAGTTAAGAGAGGGGGCCACGAGGCTCATGGCTCTCCACTCCCGGCGGGAGCAGCCGAAGTCGTTCTTGGCGTTCTCGCCGTAGCTGCCGTTGTCAAAGATGTGAGAGAAGTTGAAGGGCTCGCCCTTCTTCCACCAGCCCATCTTTTCGGCAAGCTCGGTAATGTTGGAGGAGTACATGAAGTTCTCTTTGTCGTTGAAGTCGATGACGCCCAGGCGGGAGCGGTTGGCGCCCACGAAGAAGTGGTCTTCGGGGACACGGCGGGCCGCCCAGATGGCGCCGGGCTTCCCGCTGTCTCTGGTCCAGAGCAGTCCCGCACCGCAGATCTCAAAGACCCACAGCTCTTTGCCGTCGCCGATAACCAGCTCTTCGCCGCCGTCGCCGTAGCCGTATTTCTCGGCGAGAATGCCCATGACCGTGATGGCTTCGCGGGCCGTTTTGGCGCGTTGAAGTCCCAGAGCTTCAAGGTTTTCGATGTAAAACAGCCCGGCGGAGCTCTGAACTTCGTCGCGTCCCGTCCAGGTCTGCTCGCCCATGACGACCTGATGCTCGTTCATAAAGGGATAGCCGATATGGAAATAGGTGAAGGTGCGCTCCGCCTGCGGAATTTGCCCGGTAACGGTGAGCTCGCGCCCGGGACGGGAATCCTTGCAGGAGACGATCTTCACGTCCACCGTCTCGCCGGGTTTGTGGGCGCCGCCGGGAACGACTTTGACGCGGGCGTCGTACCAGCCGTCGCAGGTATGAGCGACTAAAATCGATCCGTCGGTGGTCGCTTTCGCTCCCACTCCCAGGGGAGTGCAGGAAACGGCCGCGGTGGCGCCGGCCAACAGCGCCGCTGCCGCAAAGACTGCCGAAACTTTTCTCATGTTGATTTTTTCTCCTTCGTCTCAATGTCGCAACTTCTCCAAACCGCCGTTGCTGCACAGCTCACCGCTTTGGCGGGACGGCTCCCGGTGCCGGAGAAGCTCCGCCGTTTTCCACGGGCAAAACCGGCAGCGGCTGCCCGGTCGCCCTTTTTTCCGGGACGAACCGCGCAGCCGTGCGAGAAATCGCTAATCGTAATAAACTTTGTCCTGAGGGGCCTTTGAGGGGTCGTGATACAGGAGCCCCAGGTCTTTTTCCATAATTTCCTGATAGCCCGGCATGCCCTCAATAAGAATGGTCTGTTCGGGATGGACCATATTATTGACTTCCAGCAGCGTGAGCAAGGTCTGAACGTGGCGTCCCACGCGCTTTTTGGCAGGCCAGCCGTTTTCGTCGATGGGCGAATAGAGAAGATGGTGCTCGCCGGCTTTCATGACGAAACGATCCTTGCCGGACATGAGCAGCTCTTCGTCGGTGATGCCGCGGATGCGGTCAAGCATGGGCTCGGCCACTTCGCACAGATAGGACGCGGCGTCGGAAAAATCTCCGATCTCGCGGTGAGAAAGACCGTGCAGCGCCTTGGGTGAGAACTCCATGCCGATGGGCACGTCGAACATCGTGGACGTCAGGGTCATGGACGTCATGGCGCCCACGTCCTGTCCTTTTTCGTGCACCACCATGGTGTTCTCCACGGGGTACTCCAGTTCAGCCTCGTGGAAGTCCATGGTGAGATTGACTTTTTCCTTGCGGATCAGTTCCATGGCGGCATAGGCCGTGCGCTCCGTCAGCAGGCCGTTGGGACGCCCCGGCCAGTTGCGGTTGGCGTTGCGGATGTCCATGTAGGCCAAATTCTGGCCGCTGGGGTAGTGAATGTACACTTCGGGATCGGGCCAGGAGTCAAGAGGGTTGCCAGAGCGGTCGCCGTAGCGCCATTTTTTGACGCCCCAATCGGTTTTCACGTGGAAAAACCGCGGATAAGCTTCGCCCAGTCGCGTCACGGTGGAGCCGCTGGTGTTGATTCGGTCAATAATGATGACACGTCCCTGAGTGACCTTCACGTTTTCGGTGAAAGCCGTGGCCGCCATGACCGCCACCGGCTCTTCGGGATGGGTTCCGCCGATAATGAGCGCCGTGCCGCCGGGAACGCCGCTGTCGAAGAAATAAACGTTGGCGTCGTTGATGGTGCCCTTGATTTTGCCTTCGGGGAAGTAATCGCTGAGTTTTTTCACCTGCGTCAGAGCCGCACTGGGAACCACGGCTTCTTTGTATTCGCGGTGCTCTTTAAAGAGCATTCCCGCCGTCGCCGCAGCGGCTCCGGCCATGAGAAGAGTCAGAACTTTGACACCTTTCAGATTCATAATGCGCTCCTCCTTTTTACTTGAGGCGCAGAAGTCTCAGAACGAAGGGCATCATAATGATGCTGTAGAGCACGGCCTTCTGGGCATCCTTCGTTCTGACGAAATTCACGACGACCGCAATCAGGAAAAACGCTGCGATCGCGTAGTACAGCCACATTACGACAGTATTGAGCATAATCATCGGGCTTAACCTCCAATTACAGCGGCAAGTTCTTTGCTGTAGATCATGCAGACGGTGCAGAGGGCGAGAATGAAGACCATGGGAACGACGGCGGCCTTGACGAAACCGCGCCAGTAGTCGCCCTTGTAGTCCAGCTCCATGACGGCGGCGCGTCCCACCACGGCTGTGGGAGGCAGGAAATCGCCCACGGGCCACATCACCGACCAGGTCGCCAGAGAGACCACGGGATCAAGTCCCAGCATGTTGAACAGCATGATGAGCGGCACGCCGAAAAGCGGAGCCACGGCGTACTGAAGAACGCCTTCGGAAAGAGGCAGAATGAGCCACAGCGTGGCATAGAGCACTGTCAGAGGCAGAGTGACCACCATGAGCGACAGCAGACCGCGGGCACCGCTGAGCGCCAGAATTTGGATCAGAACGCCCACGACCACCATGGCGCCCACGAGTCCCAGAAGGTTCTCCACAGTCTGACAGGCCACGCTGAGCACGCGGAGCTTGACGGGGCTGAGCAGAATGACCGTCAAGGCGGCGATCATGAACACCAGGGGCAGACCGAGGATGGGGAAGTTGAAGGGGAAAAGGCGTCCCGCGAGAATGAGGCCGATGAGCACCGCAAAGGGAAGGACGGCCTTGAGCCAGCTCCAGCCTTCGGGGGCTTCGGGCAGTTCGGACATGGCCCTGTCGAGGTCAATGGGCTTTCCCCGTCCCGCCAGCCAGAAGGTGGAAAACAAGGCACCGGCAATGGACATCAAGGCGAGAGGCGCCGCAAATCCCACGTAGGGCATATTGGCGCCGGCGGCAGCCATCATGGCCCACAAATTGATGGGAGGGCAAGCCGCGCTCATGGCCGCCAGAAGGAAGATCAGCGCCACGCGCCGATCCTCTTCGACGCCCATGGCCATCAGGACGGAACCGACGAGAGAGCCGACGGTGAGCACCGTCGTGGCCCCCGAACCGGTAATGGCGCCGGGAACCAGCATGAGCAGCGTCAAAAACAGCAGACACACCAGACGGCGGGAGTGAAAACTGCGCACAATGCAGCGCACGATGTAGGCCACTCCGCCCGATTCCTTGTAGAGCATCATGAAGAACGTGGCCGTCAGGAAGGTCAGACAGACGTCGAAGTAGGTGAAGGAGCCCTCGACGATGTGACGGATCATCTCCATGAAGGGCAGGGGCGAGCGGGGATCCACGCCCTTGGGAAGCAGAACGTGGGCCGCCAGACCGATGAGCGCGGAGATGAACATGGAAAGCTCGGTGCTCATCCTGTATTTCTTGCTGATGGCAAAAGCGACGACCACTGCCGCGAGCACCAGCGAAGAATGAAGAAACATAGTCATCAGAATACGTCCTTTCAAAGAATGAATAGAATCGGTGACAGATCTTCAGTGAAAATTCCCGTAGCTGCGGCTGCGGGAATTTTCAGTCTTCTTATTTTTCAGTGGCGGCCTTCAGAGCCTGACCGACGGCAAGGGCGTCTTTTACGACAATAAGGGGTTTGTTGTGATCGGCGGCGTACTTGGTGAAAAAGCCGTCGCTGTCGCTGTCATTGACCACCAGAATCACGTCGGCGCCCTTCATGACGGCTTCGATGGAAGCGGCGTCGGAGTTGTCGGTGCGACGGGCCATACCTTCGATGTGGGCGCCCACCACAGCCATGCCGAGCTTTTTGGCTTCGGCGATGAGCTCGGTGCAGCGGGCGATCTCGTTTTCAACGTTGGTGCCGGCGGCGCCCATTCCCTTCATGCTGGTTCCCGACGTGACGATGAGCGTTTTGGCGCCCGTGTCGGCCAGCTTGGAAGCGGTCAGTTTGTTGTCATGATTGGCTGCGACCTTGGCCTGCATGGCCGACATGTGAATCATGACGGCGCCGGGGCTCTGACCGCAGGTGGTGACAATGAAGGGAGCGTTCAGCGTGGGCACTTCCACGGCAAAGGCGAAACTCGAGAAGATGCCGAGAGCTATCAGTGCGACGAAAAGAGCGGTGAATTTTTTCATGTGTAAGAAAACCTCCTGTAAAGATTGAATGGCTGAAGTGGTTGAAGAAACTGAACGATCAAGGCACGTCCCCGAAGGAAGCGGATCTCAATCGTTCAGGCATTTTTGACGTTAACTCTTCTTGTTGTTGATGTACTTGGTGATCAGCGTTCTGTTGAGCTGATGCCAGGTCTTTTCCGCTTTGTCCATGCAGTCGATGGTGAACTCGGTGACCATTTTGGTGACGGCCTCGGGGTCTTTGGCGTAAAGTTTGGAGCCTTCCCTGTCGATGCGCGCCGTTTCGTCGAAGAAGCTCTTTTCCAAGGGCGCGCGGAGGGCTTCAAGGTCGGCCATGGACTCGGCATAGCGTTTCAAAACCAGGTCGTCGGCCAGCATAAAGGTCCACTGAGCCGATTCGGGGGTGTAGCTGTCGCGGTCGAACTTGCGCCAGCTGGCCTTGGTATCGGTGGCGCCGCAGTAGATGGGAACGTAGCAGGTGGTGTGGGGCGCATCGAAGCCGAACCACAGGATGGTGCTCAGGGGTTTGGGCATGCCGTCGCGGGCTTGGGCGACGAAACTGTAAGCGCAGTTGATGACCGACACGGGACGGCTGTACTTCATCTTCAGCAGAGCGCGCATGTCGCGGGTGGGGAAGGGAGAGGCCAGAGGGCTCTTGACGAGCTTATCGTCCTTGCGGATGTACCACTCGTCGGCATCGTACATGTCGAACTCCGTACCGTCGTGATGGCTGCGCAGCATGGCCTGCACTTCCTGGACGGTGAGCTTTTTGCTGGGCTTGACGGCGAACGGATAGGACGTGGCCTCCGCCAGAGGATCCCACTCGCGGTCGGGATCGAGGCGGCGATACAGCGAGTAGAGACGGTTGCGAACCCAGTCCGATGACAGTGCCCAGCCTCCGGTGTAGGGAGCGTAGGCCTTGGCCCAGTTAAAGGGCACGCCGCTTGCGGGATCCCACCAGCCCATGTCGATGGCGAACTGCCGGTAATCCTTGGAAGCCATGAAATTGTCGGTGTCTTCGGGATGGACTTCCTGAATTCGCGCCACGTTGCAGGTGATCAGCACCATGTCGTCGGGAACGCGCTGAGCCACCCAGTAAGCGCCGGGCTTGCCGCTGTCGGGAGTCCACATCATGCCGGCGGAGCGCAGCTCCATAAGCCAGGCTTCCTTGCCGTCGGCGATGGTCAGGCTTTCGCCCTCGAAATCGCAGGAACCCAAAAATCCGTACTTCTCGGCCAATGAACCGATGAGGGCGATGGCCTCGCGGGCGGTTTTGGTGCGCTGCAGCGCCAGGATCTCCAGCTGCTCCACCGTCAGAATGGCGCGCGCATCGGGACGGAAGGTTTTCATCTCAATCTTCTGGGCGAAGGTGCTTTCGCCGATGGCCAGACCGTATTCGTTCATGAAGGGATAGCCCACGTGGAAGTAGCCGTAGGTTTCCTCCGCCTGGGGGATCTCGCCGATTTTTGTGACGTCGGGCGACTCGTCGTTGGTGATGTTCCAGAAGACGGGCATCATCTCTCCCTTGGCGTGTTTCCCGCCGGGAATGAAGCGCACCTGCGCGTCGTAGAAGGCGCCGTCGGCGGTGTGGGAAGTGATGACGGAACCGTCTGCCGAAGCTTTCGCGCCGACGACGACGTCGGTGCAGGCCGATGCGGCACCGGCAATGAGCAGAGCGCCCAGGACTCCGGAAATGAGGGTGTTTTTCGCGTGCATATTTCATGGCCTCCTTTGAGTTTTTGGCGTTGCAAATGATTGTGCATCAAAAAACGGCGGAAAACTCTCGCTTCGCGGTGGATTGGAGCTCCGCCGTTTTTTTTTGCGTGGAGCAATGCGCGGAGAAACTACTTGCTGTTGGTGGCCTTCAAATCGCGCTCAGTCATATCGCCGAAGCCCACGGCCTTGAGCCATTCCGTGGGATAGCCCGGCGTCTTCTGCGATCCGTCGGGCTGCATAATGCCGCCGTCGCAGTATTTGCCGATTAACTCGAAGGCGAAGTTCCACCAGCCGTCGCAGACGTCGTTCATGGCCTTGGTGGTGTAAGCCGTCAGATATTCCACGGCCTTCTGAGGATCCTTGGCATACAGCGCTACGGCGTGGTCTTCAATGGCTTTCTGATCGGCGAAGAACTTGTCCTCATAGGCAGCCTTTTTGGCGCGAATCTCGGGATACATGGCGTCCCAGCGGATGGTCGCCCAGTTGTTGACCAGGTTGAACGCCCACCAGGCGCTGTCGCGGTCGAAAACGTGGCGTTTCGTTTCGCTCCATGCCTTGGGAACCGACGTGATGCCGCAGTAGATGGGCACGTAGACCGTGGTGTCGGGAGAGTCTTCACCGAACCACAGCACGCCGCCGACGGGATTGGGCATATCGGCGCGGCTCTGGGACACGAAGCTATAGGAGCAACGGAACAGAGAGATGGGACGTTCCCAGTCGTTGCCCTTGCGACCTTCGGGACGGACGGCGGAAGGCGTCTGCCAGCGGCTGGGGCAGCCGAAGGGGCCGGCGGCCAAGCCTTTGGTCAGATCGTAGTCGGTGCCCTCAAGGTGGTCGCTGTAAACGTGCATGATGTCTTTGACGGCCAGTTTTTTGTCAGGCTTGACGGAGAAGGGGTACATCGCCCATTTGGCCAGCACGGGGAACTTCTGCGAAGGCGCGACGAGATTGAGCGCTCTCCACTCGCGGCGCGCCGCGTAGTAAGGATAGCCGTAGGGCTCGGGGTTGAAGATGGAGGAGAAGTCGAAGGGCTTGCCCTGTTTCCACCAGCCCATGGCCTCGGGAAGCTTGGTGATGTCGGTGGAATGCATGGTGTTTTCAGTATCCTTCAAGTCAATGACGCCCAGGCGCGAGCGGTTGGCACCCACGAACACTTCGTCGTCGGGAATGCGTTTGGCCGCCCAATGAGCGCCGGGATTGCCCGAGTCCTTGTTCCAGAGACCGCCGCCGCAGATCTCGAAGACCCAAACTTCATGAGGATCGCCGACGATCAACGTTTCACCGCCGTCGGCATAGCCGTATTTCTCGGCCAGGCTGCCCATAACCTTGATGGCTTCGCGAGCCGTCTTCGCGCGGGCAAGGCCGAGGGCTTCAAGGTTTTCGATGTAGAAGAGGCCTTCGGTGGAGGCCAGTTCGTCGCGGCCGCTCCAGGTGAACTCGCCCATCATGACCTGCTGATCGTTCATGAAGGGATAGCCGATCTGGAAGTAGGTGTAGGTATGAGCGGCCTGAGGAATTTCTCCCACCTTGCGCAGAGGCTTGTTGGGGCGCGTGGCGGCGCACATGACATTGTAAATGTCAACGGTCTCGCCGTCTTTGTGGTCGCCGCCGGGGATAATCTTGATGCGGTTGTCGTACCAGCCGTCACAGGTATGGCTCACCATAACGGAGCCGTCGGCCGAAGCCTTCGCACCGACGCCCATGGGAGTGCAGGCCATGGAAGCGGCCGCGCTCAAAAACAGCGCAGCGCCGGCAAAGGCAGTTGCTGAAAAGTGCTTTGCATTCATTGCTCTTGTGCCTCCTTCAAAAATGTACCCAACTTCAACTGACACCATATAAGCGCAACCGTCCCCATGCTTCGGACGGGTAAAACCCTAAGTTGTGACTCAGGTACAGGATTTTTCGGAAGAAAAACCCGGTGCCGTCGGCGAAAAAAGCTTTTTTCTGCGTATTTATGAAAACAACAGCGAACCGTGAAAAGGAACGAAGCTTTTTTTATGCTATAAACAGTATAACATCAGTCTAAAAACGGCGCAAAGGTTACGTTAAAATCGTTCAGATTTTGTTCATTATGAATGTCTCGTTAAAAATTATCAGAATATATCGAATAGATCTTGTAGTATTTAAAAGTCAGTAAATAAAGCCATTGAATCGATATGGGCTTTTTGAATAAAAGTTGATAAACTTTCTGTAAGGACCATACAGTTATGATTTCATGCAAAAAATGCTCAAGGTTCGAAGCGTGTTTCCAGTGAAACTTTTTCGGAAAGGCCCTTTTCACCGGGGGCGCCACGAGCGAAAGACGGGGCTTTGAAAGTCCGCGTCTTTCGGGGGGGCATGCAACGTTTCTGAATTGACGAAAAACGGAAGATCGCGCATGCGTCGGTTGGCTCGCGGTTTGGAGAGCGGAGCCGGCGGAAGGGACGAGGCGCGGAACTTGAAACTTTGCAGGTCCGGGGGCATGGGCCGCAAAGGGCGTGAAAAATTCGCATCTTCATGTCGTTTTAAGAATTTCTAAGAAAAATCGCTCCTTTCGCCGAGGGGTGCCCTGTTTCAGTTTTCGAAAAGACGCCTCAAAGTTTCGTCAGATGGCAAAAGGCCGGCGCGGCACCGGCGACCTTCGGACCTTGAAAGCGGACAGTGCCGCGTTGAAGCGCAAAAAGTGGAGGAACGGCTGTAGCCGTTCCTCCACTTTTTGCGCTCGTTTTTTCGAGTTAAAGTCCTTCACTTCCGGGGTGTCTTTTTTGTTCCCGTTGCCGAAGTTTTTTTGAGGGAGCCTGAAGCTTTTTGAGGGGTAGGCTGCGGCTCAGGCGCCGGAGCTTCCTGATCCTGTGACAGCGCGGGGAGGTCTTTGACGACGCGCGCGTCGGTCACGACAAGGGCGCGAGCCTCTTTGCCCGGTTCAATGCGTTCCAGCAGGTCGCCGACGCGGATGGACTGAGCACTTCCCTTTCCCGGGACGTAGCGGCAAATGCTGTACTTGGGCTCGGCTTTGACGACTTTGATGAGGGCGTGATAGACCTGGTCCGTGCCCAGAATGGCGCCGTCGGAATCCAGAATGGGATCGCCCTCCTCATAGACGCCGAAAAGATCTGCCTTGGCGGCGCCTTGGGCGGTTCCGATGTCGATGTATACCTGTTTGGGTTCCACTTTGATGACGTGGTATTCTACGCCGCCGATGCGACGTTCCAGCTCGCGGACAACACGCGTGACGGCCTTGAGCGCCGCCTGAGCGGGCAGTCCGCTGAAATCTCCCGTGCCGATGATGCTGTCGTCGATGACGGCGCCTACCATGTTGTTCGCCGCCTTGCCACTCTCGCGGATGGCGTATTTTACGGCGCCCGTGGTGGTGTCTATGGCGCGGACGTCCAAAGCGGCCGTTCCCACTGAGTTGCCCAAGGCAATGCCGAAACCGCTCAGGGGGACAACGCCCCCGGTGTTCTGCTGGGAGTACTGGGTGAGGGTGCCGGTGATGATCCATTCGACGCCCGAAAGGCGCCCCACCTTTGCCAACGTCGCTTCGGAGACGAGACCCGACAGGGACAGCCGCTGTTCTTTGGCTACTTTTTCAAGCTGAGTCCTTTCGAAAACCTGAAAGGTGCCGCTGTTGACCAGCCGGTTGATAAACAGTTCCGTCAGTCCGTCAGCCACACTTGCTGAGACGTCGGGGGCGGTGCAGCGGAAGGTATCAACGCCGACGCGCACCGCGGCGCACACGGGAGGTGCCGCAAAGCACAACGCTGCCGCTGCACCCAGCATCGCCAGCAGGCGGCGCAGGGAAAGGGTTCCTGTTCCGGCAGGAGAGGTCATGTCTTCTTCCCCCTGAAATTAATGGGCAAGCTGAATGTCCGTCACTTTGCGGATGCGTTCGACACCGTCGCCGCGGGCAATTCCGCCTCCGCGAACGATGACGCAGCGCGAATACTTGGGTCGGGCGTCGATCACTTTGACGACGGCGATATAGTCCTTCTGGGCGTCCAGCACGTTGCCGTGCAGGTCACGCAGAATTTCGCCTTCGCGGTAGATGGCGTAAAGCTGCCCCTTGGCGGCGTTGCCCAGAGTGGTGCCGACGTCAATGACCACGTCGGAGCCGACCTTAAGCACGTGGTAGCCTTCGCTGGAACCGGGAGCGGCACCGGCGCCCACGGCGGTTCTGAGGTTGTCGATGATCTTGGTGATGGCCTTGTGCGTCGCCGTGGCCAACTGCCCGCCGAAGCGTCCCGAGCCGAAGCCCGCGTGTTTGTTGAGGATGCCGCCGAGGACGTTGGTCCCGGCACCTTCGGCGCGTCCAGCATAGACGATGGCGCCGGTTTCGCTGTTGATGACGCGCACGTCGAGAGTGACCCACGCCGTGTTGGTGTTGAGCAGTCCGCCCGTCAGGCCGCTGCCGCCGCCCAGAATTCCGCCGCCCAGCGAGTCGGTGACGGCGTATTTGGTGACGGCGCCGGTCATGATGTACTGTGCGCCGGCCAGTCTGCCGGTCTGAGGCGCCGATTTCTGGTCCATCAGTCCCTGCCGTCCCAGACTCTGCTCGCGGGAAATGACGTCAAGCCGTCCGCGTTCAACCACCTGGAAGAGCCCGGAATTCACCAGCTCGGTGGTCATCATTTCCATGACGGCGTCGACGGGGACGCTGTGTCCTGAAGCGTTGCGGAAGGTTTCAACGGAAATGGTGTAGGTTGCCGAAGCCGTCGAAGCCGCGAAAAGAGTCAGTGCCGCCGCTGCGGCAAGGGCAAAAGTTTTTTTCATCGCTGTGTCCTCCCCTAGTACAGGTCGACGTAGACCGTGCCGTCTCTGACCTGGCGGATCGTGGAGTATTGCACTTTCGACGTGATGGCGTCCTGTAGCTCCTGCACGTCGAATTTGCCGTAGATCGCAAGCAGCGCAGTGCCGTTTTTGTACTGCATGTTTTTGACGGCCGTGACGCCGTAAACGGTGCCGCACGCCCGTTCAACGCTCTGCACGGTTCTGAAGTTTCCGGCACCGCTGACGGAAACGTACATGCCGTTGAAGCCGCTTTCGTTGTCGGCGCTTTTGTCGGCGAGCTTCTCGGAGATCTGGAGCGCCGCCTCTCTGACCGCCTTCATCTTCGCTTCGTCTTGGGTGATGCCCACGCCCTTGCTCATGACGGAGTCGGAATAAAGCGTTCGTCCGGAACGATCGTAGGCGTTAACGGCCACCGCGGCCGTTCCGGTGTACATGCCGAAATCGTTTTTTTCCGAGTCGAGGGCGGTTACCGTGCCGTCAATGTACTGTCCGATACCGTATTTTTTGCTGAGTTTGACGATCTCCTCCGAATCTGGCAGATCCTTGGCTTTGGCGCGCGCCTTCAAAATGTTGAGGGTGACGGGCTTGCCCAAGACCTTGTAGCCGCTGCGTACCAATTCGCCGCGGATGATTTCCGACGCCAGAGCCGCGCCGTTGGGCGTGCCCTTGACGCGCGTATAGGAAGCGCCGCTGAAGTAACTCCAGGTGGAACGCGACGTGACGTCCATGCTCTTCTGATCGTAGAGCACAATGGCCACCGTCTTTTTTTTGCTGAGCGGAGAAGCTTCCGCCGGCCATGCCGTGAGAAAAGCGGAGAAACAAAGAACCGTAAAAGCGAGGATTCTGCGTTTCAAGAGAAACACCTCCTATTAAGATATGACACTTTTGGGGGAAAAATCTCAACCCGAGGAGAAAAAAGAAGTTTTTCAGCGCGTTGTTCGTTGAGAGACGAAAACGGCGCCGCTCCGACGTCGAAAAAGAAACGCCGAAAGTCCCGACGAAATGTTATGCACCTTGCATTATATTATAACAAACTGAAATAATTTGAGGCTTTAAAAACGAAAAATCATCGGAGAAACCTTCTGTTTTGCGACACATCAGTCAGCGGAGATTTCGCCGCGGAAAAACTTTCGTCGAAAAAAACGCAGGTACGGGAAGTGACGCCCGGAGACGGCCTACCGTTTTGCGCCCACTCCCGTCAGCAGGGCCAAAATCCATCCCGCGAACATAAAGTTCACCCAGCCGAAGCCGTAGGAAACGAAGGGAATGTAGCGCCGTGCCGCGGCAGCCAGCGACGAAGCCGATGACGTGCAGAAACTGTCCGCCAGAGCTCCCACCAAAGTGAAAAACAGAATCAGCGCCATGGCCCGTTTGCCGTAAAGCCGCCCCCGCGTCGCCAAAGACACGGCGATGAGCGCGATGGCCAGAGGATAGAGCGTGACCAGCACCGGCACGGCCAGCTTGATGATCATGGTCAGTCCTGTGTTGGCCAGCACAAAGGAAATGACGCTGAACAACACCGCCCATTTCCTGTAGGACATGGTGTGGGGAAACATTCGGCAAAAGGTTTCCGAACAGCTGACGATCAGGCCGATGGCCGTTTTCAGGCAGGCCAGAAGGACCGTCAGCGCCAGAAAGAGGTTGCCGAATCCCGTGAAATAATGTTTTGAAATCAGCCCCAAAGCGACGCCGCCATTGGGACTGACGCCGAAAAGTCCCCGGCTCTGTGCGCCGATCAGCGCCAGAGCCGCGTAGATAACGCCCATAAGAAGACAGCTGAAAAATCCCGTTTCCACGGTGTACAGAGCGATCTCCTCGGGAGCTTCCACCTTCAGTCCCTTGAGGACGTTGATGACCACGATGCCGAAGGCCAGCCCCGCCAAAGCGTCCATGGTGTTGTAGCCTTCAAGAATTCCCTTGAGAAAGGCGTTGGAGGCGTATTCTGCCTGAGGCTCGAACTGCGCAAAGCCGCCCATGGGGTTGAGCAGCGCCCGGACAGTGAGCCACAGCAGCATCATCAGCAACAGGGGATTGAAAATCTTTCCGACCCACACCAGAATTTTCGTCGGCCGCAGAGAGAACCACAAAATGGCGCCGAACATGCAGAAAGAAAACAGCGCAAGAGTCACCTTGGGATTCACGCTCGCCGACAGCATGGGCACAATGCCCACTTCATGAGGCACGGTGATGCAGCGGGGAATGGCGAAAAGCGGGCCGATGCACAGATAGAGCGCGCAGGAAAAGGCGTAGCTGTAGAATTTGCCCGCGTGAGAGCTCAGTTCCAGCACGCCGGAACTCTGCGTAATGCCCAGAGCCGTCACCGCCAACAGCGGCATCCCCGCCGCGGAAATCAAAAAACCCAGAAGCGCCGCCCATACCGAGTGCCCCGCCGCCTGTCCCAGCGACACGGGAAATATCAAATTTCCCGCGCCGAAGAACAGACCGAAGAGCATACTTGTCATTGCCAGAGATTCGCCGAGAGTCAAACGTCTTTTCACCGTAAAAACCTTCTTTGCATAAGAGTCTTCACCAACCGAAAGCCTTCAAACGTCTGCGGAAAACAGTTTGAAGCCGCCGAGACGAACGCCGCCGGCGGGACAACAGAAAATAAAAAACATTATCGTCATTTTGATATTCTATCATACCATGGCCGTTAAAATAACCCCCCATATAATTCACTTTTGCGGGCAACCAAACCGTCCGCCAGCCGCTGCGAGCGCTGGACGTTCGGCGAACTCCCTGCTGATGTGCATTTGAAAGCGCCCGGCTTTGCGGAAATGGAGCCTCTTGAAAGGGAATGGCCCATCGGAGCCATTCAAAAGAATTGTTTCTCGATCCGTGAAAAACCGCCATGGCGCCATGGATCACCTTCAGAATAAAAAAACGCCCTGCGCCGCGGAGCCCGGCTTCAGTGCCGGATGAAAGTGCCCATGAGAACCGGGACAGGGCTTCGCCGCCGGAATGCTCGAGACGCCGCTCAAAATCGCTTTTCTTCCGAAAAAGGCACAGGCGTTTCCCGGCCCAAAAACGCTGCAGGTTCGTTGATCATTTTCAATCATAGCGGAAAAGCCGCTTTCTTTGGGGAAGTTCAGGGGCGCTGGGCGGGGGAAGCTGCGGCGTCGCACTTTACATGGAGAAGGCTTTGTGCAAGAATAAAAAATAATTGAGATTTTTCTGCCGAGGACGGCGGCGTTTTCGGCGGACGATCCGAGGAGGAATGAAAGAATGAAAAATTGCGCAGAACTTCCGGGGAAAATCAAAGAACTGATGAACTCGCCCACGGCGTGCCCCGAGCTGAAAGGGGCCTGCGATGCCTGGCTGAAAGCCCGGGGGACGCCCTCGGAACAAGAGCTCTCGGCCAAACTGAGGGGCGAAATCAAAGAGGACCTCTGCACCATTGACCAACTCATAGCCTTTGCCCAATCGCCTTCGGCGGCCGAACACCTGGGAGGGAAAGAAAAGGCCGAGGCGCTTGCCGCCGCGGCGAGCAAGGCTAAAACCGACGGTGCCAGGTGGTGCATCTGCCCCGCCTGCACGCTGTGCGCGGAAATTCTTGAACACGAGGAGTAGCTGAAGTAGCCGCCTGTGCGGCCCGTGAAGAGACGGCGCTCTTTCAAAAAAACTGAGAGATGCCAAAGGTGAGCTGCGCAAAAAAACGGCGCACGCCTCGCCGAAGGCGCTTTTTTTGCGAAGGACGTTCCGCCGCGAAACATGCGCCGAGCGTGCCTCGCACCCCATTCTTACCATGGAGAACCGCCCCATCGCGGAGGATGTTATTTTCCCGCCGTCGTGCTATAATAACCCCTGTCTCTGACGCGGAGGGGTGGCCGAGCGGTCTAAGGCGGCAGTCTTGAAAACTGTTGAGCGCAAGCTCCGGAGGTTCGAATCCTCTCCCCTCCGCCATTCAAAAAGAAACGGAATATATCGCGAAGCCTGTATATTTCAGGTTTCGCGATTTTTTTATCGCGGAAAAACGTCCGGAAAAGTTGTCGTTCCGAAATGTCTCACCGATCAGGCCATGGAAAGTTTTTGTCCGAGTCCCGCGGAGAACGGGAAGATGACGTCGAAAAACTCCATGTTGTTTTTTGTAGAAGAGAATCCCGGCGGCGAATCTTCGGCAGCTGATCAGCTATGCCGACCATTATCTGCGCGAATTCGAAGCGGAGGTGGCGCGCGAACGGGGCGGAGAGAAAACCGTCTGGCGCTATAAAGAAGCCGCGTTGAGCCGGGTAAAGGAACTGCACGAGCAATACCCCGACGATCCGCAGGTGCAGGCGCTGTTCGAGCGCGCCCGCATCACTCTGAAAAAGAGCAAGGGCGATTTTATGGGAATTACGCCGGCCATGACGAAATATCTGCACACCGAGGAAACGCTGCGCAAGGACATCGCCGCCGCCGGGGCGTCTGCCTGGGAAAAGCTGATCGCCGGGAAGCAGGGCGAAATGATTGAAAAGATGTACCCGACACCCGATTACAGGACCGTCTCCATTGACGACCTCCGAGGACGCTACATTGTCATCGAAAACGCCCGTTATCCGCAGGAACAGTTTTACGGTGCCACCGGCGAGTACATTGCCGTCGGCAAGCCCTCGACGGGCTACTACTTCGTCGACATTTCCGGGCGCGAGTGGCTCGGCCCCTACGAGGCCGTCAAGCGTTTCCGCCGTCAGGTGGACACCGGTCTCGAAAGGGTCAACACGTGGACGATTCTCGGAAAGATCACCTCGATCACCCGTGAAATCCCCGACGCCAGCGAGAACAAAGTGGGCAATTACCAGTTCGGGTGGGTCGTCACGCCTGTGGCGCTCTACGTTCCTGACCACTGCATGGCGCAATACGACGCCGACAGCCCATCGTCGGGCGTTTTCATCGGCGAAGACCGCGTGCCCAAGATCAAGGAAAGCTGGTACAGCGTCACCTCCGTTCCCGACGACGTGACGCCCGAGCGTCTGATGGAGATTTTCGTCACCGCCATCAAAGAGAAAAACTTCAAGCTGTATCTCAACTGCATTGACCCCGAGGCCGGTCGAAAAGACATCGACGGCGAACAGACCACCTTTTTCTGGGATTTGCACCAGAGACGCTTCCACGGCCAGTACGTCCACGTGACTTTCGGCAAGGCCAGGATCAAGGTGCTCAAAGGCTTTGACGAAAAGGACGACTTCGACAACTACTTCCTTGACGACAAAGACCGCGCTCAAATCAAGAAAGCCAGCGGCACCAAGCTTGAGGAGGCCATCGTCGAAACCCGCGCCTGGGACGCCAACGGCAAGGTCGTGGGGTCGCCCAAGCCTCATCGCCTGCGCCGCCAGGACGGCGGACGGTGGTTTGTCTACGATGTCGGCTTCCGTTTTTAGCCGCAGAAAGGAGATCTCCATGATTTTGAAAAAGCTTGCCGCCGTGTTTGCCTTCGTCCTCACTTTGATGCCTTTCGCTCTGCAGGGTGCCGAACCGCGAGGGGGCGACGGCATTTCCCCCTTTGAGAATCGGGATACGATCACCCTGGGCGATGTTGAAGCCCTGAACCAACAACTGCTCAATGTGCGAGCGCCGCTGCTTGATAAAGTTACATTCAGCGATCCCGACTACAAGTCCAGATTTACCGATTATGTCTCCGGCAATCACACCGTCAGAGTTCTTTTAAAAGCGACGCGCCTAAACCTTGAAGAGGGGGGACGGAAAGAAAGAGTCGAAAATTTTTTGGGGGCGTTCAATCAGTATATGGAGTCCGAGAGTCATTTTTTCGATCGCGTCGAATACCTGGTCACCATCATCTCGGCCAACAGCATTACCAAACGCGTCGCTCAACTCGAGAAAGCTCTCACGTGGTACGGCGAGAACGAAAAAGATTACCGTGAATTCTTCGGGAATTACAACGAACGGTACAAAGTTTTTCTCAAGATGACAGCACAGCTTTGCAGCGGCCAGGGACTCTCGGAAAAAGCTTCGCAGAGTGCGAAGTATCCCAACAACTACACCTTCGACGACGTGTTGCTCTGCTCCGGACTTCGCGCGTACATCAGAACCGGCGGAGGCGTGGGCCTCAACGGCGTCACCCTCAATAAGATGAGTGTGCTCGACAATTACAACAAAGCCGTTCGCAACGAAATCCTGGCGGAAAACGAGAGCTTTTTCCTCGAAATCAAGAAGGTTTCCGATTCGGTCTTCTCCGATTATAAAGTACGCAGAACCGCGGCAAGAAAATTGTCCGGTTATAACGAGATCAAGGGCATCGTGGAGGCCGACGGCAAGATTTTCGAAAACATTGACGACATGCTTGAGCGGGGGCTGAACGCCATCAAAGAACTGCGCGATCCCGCCAAGACCCCGCTGCGCTTCAACGTCGATCTTGCGCCGGAAGCCTTTGCGAACACGCCCGGGGGCGATGCCACAGGCCCCAGATACGTGTTGAATCTGCGCACTTCCGTCTCCAATCTGCTCGCCAAGTGGAGAACGGCGGCCAGTTACCTTGACGGAAGGCACGGCGACGATCCCGACTGGAAGAAGATGCGCCTCAATTAACGCGTAAAAAAACGGTTTTCTCGTGCCGAAGCCCTCGCGGAAGCTGGCCGCGTTGGGAAAAAACGTCGCGGCGCCGGTTTTGCGGCGACCGCCGGTCTTGTGTCCGTGCCCGCTGTCTCGTTGTTCCGTGCCTTCGGCGGCCGGCCTTTCTGCAAAGAGCGCTGCGCTGAGAAATCTTTTTGGGCGGCTCGAAAGCGTCGAATATTAACACCGCAGGCCTTCCGTGCGCATACGCGTCGGAAGGCCTGCGGTGTGGTTGGGCGAACGCCTCGCGTTCTCCCGCGGAACGTGAGGCGCCGTTCAGATAGACAATGAGGAATCTCAGTTGGACTTGCCCAGATAGGCGGCCTTGATGTCGGGATTGTCCAGCAGTTCTCTGCCTTTGCCCTGAATGCCCAGGGAGCCCGTTTCCAGCACAAAGGCATAATCGGCGATTTTCAGCGCGGCGTTGGCGTTCTGTTCCACCAGCAGGATGGTGATGCCCTCCCGATGCAGCGTTTCGATGATCCTGAAAATGTCGCGGATCACAATGGGCGCCAGACCCAACGACGGCTCGTCCATCATGAGGACTTTGGGGCGCATCATAAGGGCGCGCCCTACGGCAAGCATCTGCTGCTCTCCGCCGGAAAGAGTTCCGGCCATTTGCCACGAACGCTCTTCAAGGCGCGGAAAGAGCTTGTAGACGTGTTCGATGTCGGCGGTTACGTCATCGTTGCGCAGATAGGCGCCGATGTGAAGGTTTTCAAGCACCGACAGGTTGGGGAACACGTGTCGGCCTTCTGGAACCATGCAAATGCCCTGAGACACGATTTTCTGGGGATCCTGACCGCTGATGACCGTGCCGTCATAGGTGATGGTGCCGCTCTTGATGGGCACAATGCCGCTGATGGCGCGCAGCGTGGTGGATTTTCCCGCGCCGTTGGCGCCGATAAGCGTGACGACCTGCCCTTTTTCCACGGAAAAGGAGATGCCCTTCAGCGCTTCAATGCCGCCGTAGCTGACTTTCAAATCGGTAACTTTCAGTAGGGGTTCGCTCATGACTCGTCCTCGCTTCCTCCCAGGTAGGCTTCGATGACCTTCGGGTCATTCTGGACTTCCGCCGGCGTCCCCTCGGCGATCTGCTTGCCGAACTCGATGACGTAGATCCGATTGGAGATGCGCATCACCAGATCCATGTGGTGTTCAATGATGAACACCGTGAGGTCGAAGCGCTCTTTAATCTCTTTGATGAAATTGCCCAGTTCGTAAGTCTCCTGGGGGTCCATGCCCGCAGCCGGCTCGTCAAGCAGCAGCAGCGAGGGCGCCGTTGCGAGAGCCCTGATGATTTCCAGCAGACGCTGACGTCCGTAGGGAAGGCTGACGGCCATTTCGTCGCGCACGTCGCTGAGCCCCGCCACGTCCAGCAGATCAAGGGCCATTTTGTGGGCGGCCGCTTCTTCGGCGCCGTTCATGTGCAGCGTCGCCGTGATGAAGTTGCTGGTGCGGCGCAGATGGCGCGCCGTCAGGACGTTTTCAATCACCGTCATGCCGGAGAACAGACGAATGTTCTGGAAGGTGCGCGCGATGCCGCGTTTGGTGATGGCGTCGGGGGTCGGACGCAGAATTTTTCCCCTGAAAAGGTCGGCGTTCCTGCCGGCATAAATGTTCTTCATCTTTCCCGACGGATGGTTGCGCACGATGGGTTCTCCGTTAAAGCGGATCTCTCCGTTGGTGGGCGGATAGACGCCGGTGACGGCGTTGAAGGCCGTCGTCTTGCCTGCGCCGTTGGGGCCGATGAGCGCGACGATCTCACCTTTGTTGATGTCCATGGACAGATCGTTGACGGCCACGACACCGCCGAACTGCATGGTCAGGTGGTCAATGTGAAGCACGTTGTGAGGCTCACTCATGTTTTTCGGCCTCCTTTTTCTCCTGCATGTGGGGCGCTGCGCAATTTCCCGCTGCCGCTCCAATTTTCAGCTTTTTCCTTCGCCCCATGAAAAAATCGGGAAGCTCCCTGGTCCCCATAATGCCATGGCGGAAAAACAGCACGACGATCATGATGATAATGGAGAACACCACGAGGCGGAAGCCGTTGCGCAGCAGAGGCACTTCAAATCCGTTGATGACGTGCTTTTCGTCGAGGAAGCGGAGCCACCATTCGGAGCACGCGACGAACAGGAACGAACTGAGGCAGGAGCCCGTGATGGAGCCGAGGCCGCCGATGACCACCACAAGGAGGATCTCAGATCGGAAGAGCACACGTCTG
>CABTYW010000017.1 GCA_902489135.1 uncultured Synergistaceae bacterium | reverse complement strand
GGTTTTTCGCCGTGGGCGGCCCGCCCATGGCCATTTATCTGCTGGAGGCCGCGTCAAACAATGAAGAATATCGCGCCACGCTGGACACGCATTTTTGCATCACCGCCATCGCCACCACCTCACTGCGCTGGACCCACGGCGTCTTTACGCCTCCCGTGTTGCAGGCCTACGGACTGATTCTCGGCGCTCTGGCGGCGGGCACGTGGATCGGCGGCAAAATTTTCCGCCGCCTCGACGCCCGCAGACTGCGCATCACCGTCTACGGCTATCTCATTGTCTCCGGCGCGCTCATGCTCCTTCGATAAATGCCGCAAAAAATGAACGCGCGGAGAGAAAACGGTTCCTCCCGTTCTCTCTCCGCGTATTTTACTTGTCCCCTTCGCTTTGCCGCCTCGGAACGGCGGTGCTGACCAGTACCCCAACGACAATGACGGCGCCGCCGAAAAGCTGGGAAACTTTGATGCTTTCGTGAAGGGCCGACCACGCGCAAACCAGCCCCACGAGAGGCATCAAATTGAGCAGCGACGTCGCCGCCGTGACGGATATTCCCTTCAGCGCGAAATTGTAACACAAAAAGGCCAGCAGCGAACAGCACACCGCCAAAAAGAAAATGGACAGTCCCGATTTCATCGTCGGCATGATCCACGGGTGCCCTTCAAAAAGAACAAACGGTACGAAGAACAGGGCGCCGAACAGCATTTGCCATGCCGTCAACGTCGAAGTGGAATAGCGGCGGGAGATTTTCTGCGTGGTCAGGCCGTACAGTCCCCAGACAATGCCCGTCCCGATCAGCAGAGCGTTTCCCAGCAGAGGCCTGGCGCCGGCGTCGGCCGAGGAGCCCGTGAGAATTTTTATTCCCGCTATGGCCGCCAGGATGCCCACGATCTGGTGCGGCGAAGGTCTGACGCGTCGAACCGCCGATTCCATCACCAGAATGATGATGGGGTAGGAGGCGACAATCAGCACGGCGTTGGTGGACGACGTGAGCGCAAGCCCCACGTTTTGAAGCGCGAAATACAGTGTCACGCCGAAAAGGCCGCTGAGCGCGCACAAAGGCATGTCACGGCGCTGCAGCTTCTCCCTGACGCCTGAAAGCGCTCTGTACAGAAAAAACAGCAGCGCCGCCAGGGCCGCACGGACAAAACCCAGCTGAAGCGGCGCCGTGGTCTCGTACGCCAAAGCCGTCACCATGTAGGAAGCTCCCCAGAAAACGATGGCCGTCAAAATGGCCGCGTAGTGTTTCATCACGTTCCTCATCCGTTCTTTTCAAAAAATATGACCGTTCAAATTTTTCTTCATCTTATCACAGTCGGCCGCCCTCGACGGCATTCTCCGCGAACTTTTGCGGAAGGGCAAATTCCGCGCCTTTCTCGCCGGGATTTTGCCCACGGGAAGCGAGGACCTCAAAACTTCGACTCGTCGAAGGCGTCCCGTTTCGGTGCGCCACCGGACTTCCCTTTTTTCTCTTATTGAACTATGAAAGAGGTCCGTTATTTACGCCTGTGAGTTTAAAAACCATAACGAACACTCCCCATAAAGTCCCCATAAAGAGGCTTTTTGACCGCCCGGGGCGTTTTCCTTTGGGAGCTTTACGCGCAGCTCCCGAGACAAAGCGCGCCGTTCAGATAGCCGCACCGTCAGAGCGGCGGTATGCCGCATTCTGCGAGGATGGCGGAAGGACACACCCATTGACCGCTCTCCCGGCGACCATGGGAGGCGACCGCCCCGTGCCGAAGCTGAAGTGGAGCATTCTATGCTACAATATGGTGCATCACCCCGAAATTTTTCTGAAAATCAAGGAGTTCTCCCATAAAATGTCAGTTTATGACAAGAAAAAGGCGGCGGGAAAAGAGACGCCGCTGCAGTGGTATGTCGGCGTTCCCATCGGCTCCAACCCTCTGATCTTCGTGGATTTCGTCACGGCGCTCATCGTCACGTTTTCGCTCAGTTTCCTGGTGATCTTGGCCGCCCAGTTTTACTTTGACGGATACATCGGTGAAGCGCACCTTCGCGGCGCCGCCGTTATCTCCGCCGACCTCTGCCTGCTGCTGTGCGTTTTTTATGCCGTGGTCTGCTTTGTCGCTTTGAGAAACCGCTATGCGGCGCAGTACCGATTTGACGTCAACGGTGCTCTATGCGACAACCTGAAAGCTTATCCCAGGGCCAGGGTGAAAAAGCTGCTCCATTTCCGCTGCTACCCCATTGAAGACCAACGGGAATTTTCAAAAGACGTGCAGCGCCATGTCCATTGGGAGGACGTCACCCGCGTCGCCGAGCTCCCCGAGCTGGGCGTGATCACCCTGAAAGGACGGCGAGGCATGTTGCTGCGCGTTTACTGTCCCGACGAAAAAATATACCGCAGCGCCCGCGAATATCTGAAGTTGAAAACCGGCGTTTGACAGTGTGAAAGAAAACTGTTATTTCTGAAAGGAGGTTCGACTCTCCATGGTTCTCTGTAAAGAATTGGAAGAGCGTGCCAAAAGTCTTCATAAAGCCTGTTTTGTCGCCGATGCCCACTATGACCTGCTGAACCTCATCGCGTCGAAGCACATCGAGGGCGGGCGCCGAGGCGTCATCGCCGCGGACTATCTCAAGCGTCTGCGCGACGGCGGCGTCAATCTGCTGATCAGCTCCATTTTCGTCGATTCGTCACACGTCCCCGAAATGGCCCTGCGCCGCGCGCTGGATCAAATCGCCTGCCTGCACGACGAACTCGACGACTGCCCCGACGTGGCGCTGTGCCGCACTGTGGGCGAAATCCGCAGCGCCGCCTCCGACGGACGCATCGCTCTGCTTCTCTCCTTCGAAGGCGTCGACCCCATCGGCACCGACCTGCGCCTGCTGAGAGTCTTTTACGAGCTGGGCGTCCGCGGCGTGGGCCTTGTCTGGTCACGGCGCAACGCCGCCGGCGACGGCGCCTTCTTCGCGCCGCGCCCCGAGGGGCAAAAGGGCGGCCTGACGGACTTCGGCGTTCGCGTCGTCGAAGAGGCTGAGCGTCTGGGGATGTATATTGACGTGGCCCATCTCAACGACGAGGGCTTCAACGACGTGATGAACTTCAGCCGAAAGCCCGTTATGGCCTCTCATTCCAACTGTCGCGCGCTGACGCCCGTTCCCCGCAATATAACCGACGACATGATCCGACGCCTGGCGGAGCGCGGCGGCATTATGGGCATGAACTGCTGCGGAAACTTCGTGCGCCTCGAAAAAGACGGCCCCGCGACGGCAGCGGAGCTGAGCGCCCACGGAGCTCACGTCAGGGACCTTGTGGGGGCGAAGCACCTGTGCACCGGCTTTGACTTTTGCGACGAAATTCGCCTCGCCGAAGGGAGAGCCCCCGGCGATTCGGTGGAATACTACGACACGTCGTGGCAGCTCACCGCCCATTTGCTGATGCGCGGCTTCAGCGACGAAGAAATCCAGGGCGTGCTGGGAGAAAACCTCCTCCGGTTCCTCGAAAGCACCATCGGATAAAGGCGCCTTGGGCGCACAAGTTTTTTCAATGAAAGAAAGGAAGTCATTCATGAGACCCGTGCAGTTCTCCGATTTGCTTCACTTTAAATTTCTGTCCCGTCCGGCCTTTTCCCCCGACGGATCGAAAATCGCCTATATCCTCTCGTCGGCCAACATCGACAAAAACGGCTACGACAGCGACATCCGGGTATACGATCTGCAGCTCGGGCAAGACCGTCAGCTGACCTGCGGCCATTCGGAGAAATTTTTCTCCTGGAGCGCCGACGGCGCCGCCGTGATCTTTGCATCGTCCCGTTCGGCGCCCGCCGAGGGGCACACCTGCTTTTACTCCCAAAGCATCGACGGCTCCGAAGCGAAAAACCTCTTTGAAATCGACAAGCCGGCGTCGGCCATCAGCGACCTGGGCGACGGAAAGTATCTGATCACCGCCGTCTACGAACCGCAATACCCCAATCCCGAGGGCGCCGATTATCTGGTCATCGAACAGCTGCCCTTTCTGGCCAACGGCAAGGGATTTATTTGCCAGCGCCGCACCGCCCTCGCGCTCTACGACATTTCAACGGGCAGTCTCACCCGTCTGACGCCCGAGCACATGGACGTCATGCGCTGCAAGCTCGACGACAGCCGCAAAACCGCCCTGTTCACCGCCGTGGAATATGTGGACGTCAAGCCCACGGAGAACAGCCTGTACGAAATTGACCTCACCACCGGTGCCGTAAAATGCCTGAGCGAGGGGCTTTCCTTCGGCTTCGACAACTTCGTCAGAGCGGACAACCGAATTGCGGTATCGGGAAGCGACCACAAAGCCGTTGGCGTCAACCAGAATATCAACGTCTACGAACTGGGCGAAGGCAAACTGAAATGCCTCGCCCCCGATCTGGACAGCAGCCTCCGCAGCGCTGTGGGCTCGGACTGCCGTTATAACGGCGCCGATCAGGAAGGTGATCTCGCTTTCGACGGCAGCCGTCTGATCTACTGCGCCACCGACCGATACCGGAGCCGTCTGTACGCCCTCAACGCCGACGGCACGTCGTCGGTTCTGACTCATGAAGCGGACACCGTGGACAACTGGGACTGGAAGGGGCGTGCCGCGGCGTTCACGGGATTTCGCGGGCTCAATCTCCAGGAGCTCTATCTCTGCGAGGACGGAGCGGAACGGCAGCTGACGCATCATAACGCCGACGTTTTCGACGGCGTCGCCCTCTCACAGCCGCAGCACATCGTCGTTGAAAACGACGGCTGGGACATTGACGGATGGTTTATGAAGCCCCTGGGATACGAAGAAGGCAAGAAATATCCCGCCATCCTCAACATTCACGGCGGCCCGAAAAGCGCCTTCGGCAGCGTCTATTTTCACGAAATGCAGTGCTGGGCGGCCAAGGGGTACGCGGTGATCTACTGCAACCCCCGCGGCAGCGACGGACGCCCCGGCGGCTTTGACGACATCCGCGGCTTTTACGGCGTCAAAGATTACAGCGACGTCATGAAATTCACCCGCGAATGCGCCGCCCGCCTGCCCTTTATCGACGAAAAGCGCATGGGCGTCACCGGCGGCTCCTACGGCGGCTACATGACCAACTGGATCATCACTCAGACCGACTTTTTCAAGGCCGCCTGCGCTCAGCGCCCCATCAGCAACTGGGTTTCAAAGTTCGGAAGCTGCGACATCGGCTATTATTATGTGGAAGATCAGCACGGCGGACGCCCCTGGGACAAACCGGAGCAGGCATGGCAGGAATCGCCGCTGAAGCACGCCGGCAACGTCAAAACGCCGCTGCTGCTCATTCAGTCGCAGGAGGACTTCCGCTGCGAGCGAGATCAATCCTTTCAAATGTTTGCGGCGTTGAAAGTTTTGGGCGTGGAGTGCCGCATGTGTCTGTTCAACGGCGAAAACCATGAACTGAGCCGCTCCGGACGCCCGCGCAACCGACTGGCGCGCCTTCGCGAGATCGCTTCGTGGTTTGACAGTCATCTCTAGCGGCCTGTTTTCTCTTTGACATTGCGGGAGCCGGCAGAATATGCCGGCTCTTTTTTTGTTCTATCGCAAAAATCGCCGCGGCTCCATTTAATCATCAATAAAGGTCAGCGACTTTAAACTCAATTCAGGCCTTTTCACGAAAAAAGTGCCGCCGCAACCTGAACGGATGCGCAAAAGACGGGCTCATGAGGCCATGAGTCCGTCTTTTGCGCGCTTCATTTTCGTTCCTTCAGGCTGAAAGCTTTCGCAAATTTTCTGCGAAGGCCGCAAAAAACTTGAAAGGCAACCGGCGGCGACCGGAGAAAAACCGCGGCCGTAGGGTCTCGGCAAAGCAGGCGCATCTTCATGGGGCGCTGACGGTTCAGCGCGCCTTTAAAAGGTCATCGACGGCCTTCATCGAGGGGTTGCGGATCTTCGGGACTTTCGCCGCTCAGCTGTTCCACGGCGTCCAGTCGGCGTCGAAGGGCCCGCGTCCTCCGGCCCGTCTCCTCAATGGACGTGGCCGCCGCCGAAAGCTGTCGGTGAGCTTTCTCGAGGGTTTCGCCGAATTTCAAAAATTCACCGCGCACCGAGGCGAGCAGCTCCCAGACTTCGCCGGTGCGCTGTTGAATGGCCAAGGTGCGAAATCCCATTCTGAGGCTGTTGAGCAGGGCTCCCAGCGTCGTCGGCCCCGTCAGAAGGACGCGATATTTTCGCTGAAGCTTTTCGACGCAGCGGGGATCGCGCAGCACCTCGGCGTAGAGCCCTTCAATGGGCAGAAAAACCAGCGCGAAGTCGGTGCTGTACGGTGGGGCGATATATTTGTCGTGAACGTCTCCGGCCTCGCTTTCGAGCACCCGAAAAAGCGCCGCCCGCGCCGCGGCCATGGCCTTTTCGTCGCCCGCTTCCGAGGCCGCACAGAGGCGATGGTAGTCCTCCAGGGGAAATTTGCTGTCAATGGGCAGCCACAGGGGGCGGTCGTCGCCGGGAAGCCTGACGGCGAACTCCACGCGCTCCTGCGATCCCGGGCGAATTTCCACGTTGGCGGCGTACTGCTCTGGCGTCAAAATCTGTTGGAGAATGGCGCAAAGCTGCACTTCGCCCCAAATGCCCCGAACTTTAATGTTGCTCATCACGCGGCGCAGATCGCCGACGCTGCCGGCCAGGGTGCGCATTTCGCCGAGGCCCTTCTGGACGGCCTCGAGTTGTTGCTGCACCAGCGAAAAGGAACTGCCCAGCCGTTTGTTCAGCGTCTCCTGAAGGCGCTCCTCCACGCCCTCTCGAATTTTCTGGAGCTGAAGGGCGTTCTCGCGGCGCAGCTCCGAAAGATCGCCGCGCACCGCCTCAAGGCGTTTGTCCACGGCGGCGTTGAGGTCTCCGCTCCGTCGTTCCAAACGCTCAATGCGGTCGGCCTGAAGGTCTCCGATGACGCGCACCGACTCCGTCAGGCTCATGGAACTGGCGCGCAGGGTTTCGTTGAGCTCCCGGCGCATCTCCGAGTTGCGCCGAAGCGCCTCCTCGCTTTGGTCTGAAAGTTCCTGCTGAAGCAGCTCCAGCAGCAAATCCTCGGTCGCGATGCGTCCCCGCTTCTGGAGAAAAAGAACCAGGACGGCGGCAGCCACAGCCGCAGCCGAACAAAAGGCCGTTATCCAAGGCAGATAGTTTTCCATAAGTCATTCTCCCGACACAGAGCAGTCTCTTTGAAATCTCATTTTATCATAATTTGCGAGCGGGAACGCCTCCGGCGGATGATAGCCTTTGTCCGTGAGGCGCACGGGGCAGCGCTCTCTCGCTCCCCCGCCGAGGCCGGGCACGGGACGTTCACTGCGCCGAAAGCGTCCTCGAAGGGCTCAATCGGTTCATTTGGGAATATCGCCCCGCGAAAGTTAAAAAATCCCCGCGGGAGCGGCGCCTTTAGGGTATACTGTAAGGCAGACTGAACGAAAGAGAAGGCCTTCAGGAATGACAAAAATCCTTGATTTCGGACGCTGCCTCAATCCTCTGGGGATGCCCGGGACGGTAAAGGACGCTCTGGCATCGGCGCTTGAAAATCCGTCGGAAGAGCCCGTGGATTTTCAATTTACCGAACTGCGGGGCATTATCGGCCAGCGCCACGGCACCAACGAGCGCTGCATTGCCGTTTCCTCCTGCGAAGACGAACTGATCGCCCTTCTCGCATCCGGCGCCTCGGGAGTCCGCCGCGCGCTGTTGCCTGTTCCGTGCCCCGCCGCCTACGAAACGGCGCTGCGCCGGGCGGGCATTGAGATCATAAAATTTCAGCTTCATTACAAGCATAAATTCAGAATTCCCCGCGGGGCCCTCGCGGCCGCGCTGAAGGACTGCGACATGCTGATTATGGGCAACCCCGCGTGGCCCTCGTCGGCGCTCATGCCTCCCGCCGAGCTTTTGGCGGAACTGGATCGTTGGATCGAAGGCGGCGGCTGGCTGATTCTCGATGAACGCTCCATTGACTTCACCTACGGCAGCATCACCAACTCGCTGTGGTCGGCGCTGCGCAGCGAACCGCGCGTCGCCCTGATCCGTTCTTTCAGCGATTCGTTGGCGCTGACGCTCTGTCCGCTCAGCTATGCCGTGGGCGGCGCCGCCTGGATCGGATCGGTGCGCGCCGCACAGTTCGCTCCCGCCGTCAGCCCTTTGGCGCATTTTCTCATTCCCGCTTTGAAGGAGCTGGCCAACTTTCGCGGCCAGACCGTGGAGTGCGTCACCCATCTTATGCCGCGGCTGGTGGGACGGCTTCGCCGCATTTCGGGATTGAAGCCGCTGCCTCACGACGCCAACTGGGTTCTCTGCCGCCTGGAACGTGACGGCTGGAACGCCGTCTCTCTGGCGGAGCAACTGAAAAATTGCGGAATTCTCATTCATCCCTGCATTGACGGATGCTGTTTCACTTTGGGGCTGCGGGCGCCCATCGAAACCGACCGTTTTATCAAGGCTGCCCGTGAAATTCTCATGCCGAAAAACAGGGTTCACTGAAAACAGGCCGTCTTCCCTCGAGGGGAGACGGCCTGTTTCGTCCTGAAAGAATTTTGCACAACAGTTCTGCCGCGTCGAAAGCCGCAAAACGGCGCGCCGACGCGACGGGCATTTCTGCCTCCCGAACAAAGGAGGCAACCCGCGGCCTTTTCTCCCCCTCTTTTTCAGTCCTAGCTGTCGAAAGCCTGAGAAACGCGCTTCATCAGTTCCGGAATGGGAAGGTGCTGGGGACAGAGCCGCGCGCATGAACCGCAGGCAATGCAGTCCTTTGCCGGAGTGCGCCCTCTGTTGATCTCGTTGCGATAATACAAGCCGGCGTTGGACTTTTTGTCGAAGCGCTTCAAGGCGTTGTACAGAGAAAAATACCGGGGAATGGGAATATGCTTCGGACAGTCGTCGGTACAGTAGGAGCACTCGGTGCAGGCAATGGCCGTTTCGGCCGTCAGAATTTCCGCGACGCCTTCAAGGGCGCGCCGGTCGTCGTCGGTCAGCGGCATAAAATCGCTCATAAAGTCCGTATTCTCCCGAACCTGTTCCGGCGAACTCATGCCCGACAGGACCATCATCACGTTGGACAGCGAAGCTGCAAAACGAATGGCCCATGATACCGCGCCGGCTTTGGGCGATCGGGCTTCAAGAAGCTTCATGGCCGCAGGCGGCAGGTTTGCCAGAAGGCCACCCTTGACGGGCTCCATGACCACAACAGGTTTGCCGTGCTTCACGCATACTCGGTAATTGTCGCGGGACTGAATGGTGTCGCTCCGCCAGTCCAGATAGTTGAGCTGAAGCTGGACGAATTCCGTCTCGGGATGATCGGTCAGCAGCCGATCCAGCAGCTCCGGCGAATCGTGAAAAGAAAAGCCGAATTTTCCAATGCGGCCTTCCGCCTTGAGCTTCATGGCAAATCCGAAGGGGTCACCTTCGGCGATGAGTTTCAGATTTCCCGAATTGATATTGTGCAGAAGGTAGTAATCGAAGTATTCCACGCCGGTTTTTTCAAGCTGCTCCTCAAATTTCGGCATAAATTCATCGGAACTTTTGATCAGCGAAAGCGGCAGCTTCGTGGCCAGCGTATAACGGTCGCGGCGGTGACGCTTGACCAGAGCCTCCTTCACGGCCCGTTCGCTCTCGAATTTATGATACATATAGGCCGTGTCGAAATAGGTGAAACCGCGGCTCAAAAACAGATCAGTCATCTCACAGAAACGCGCCAAGTCGATGGACGCGGGGTCTTCGGCGTCTTTCAGAGGCAGGCGCATACACCCCAGGCCAAGTTTTTTCATCATCTTTTTCCTCCTTGTGCCGGCATCCCCGCGACCGCGCTCTTCCATCGCCGCCGGCTTCAAAGGGCGGAGACGCCTTTCGCCGTCCACCCCCCGGTGCAGGCCTCCCCTCGGCAGGGCAAGGCCCATGCAGGAGCCGACAGTTGATGATCAACTCTGCCGAAGCGTGTCGAATTTCGACAACGCCGCCGCGGAGGGCTCGTCGTTCACCCAATAGCCTCATCAGCGGCCTTTTTACTATACCATGAATTGCCGACGCCCTCAACGGCGGGCGCCAGGCTTGAAGGGGACCGTGAGCGGCCATGGGGCTCCGCCGGGAGGTAAGTCCCTCGCGGAAGTCCGTTCGGACGAAGGGCGGCGCCCCGTTCCACCGGTGGGAACGGGGCGCCGCCCTTCGTCCTTTTTTTATTTTTTTCAGAGACTGCCTCAGGGCAATCCCGTATCTTCTTAAGAAAAACACCCCTTAGGGGCGCAGTTCGAAAGTGCAGACAACCGCTCGGCAGGGAGCCGTTGCGTTGCGGACGAGAATGACCACATCCATGGCGCCGTTGGGGACAACGCGATATCCCGCATTGTTTTCGCAATAGATTACCGCTTTGTTCAGCCGTTCTGCAAATGACACGATGAGTTCACCTCCTTCACTGTGCGATATGTTTTTTCCAACCCACTGCATTATGCACGACAACGATGAAAATTCCATACTCAACGGGTAAAATTTCAATAAAAAAAGCTCCGGCCGAAGGCCGAAGCTGAAAAGTCGCAAAAGGTTCCCCAAAGGGAATCACTTGCCGAGCTGTGCGGTTTTCACGTAACCTGTGCTGTTCAGCACAAGGAGGGGCTTTCTTTCCCCGCTTACGAACACTATGCTGTAACCGGTGTTGCTCTCACAATACTTTGACGCTTTTCTCATTCTTTCCTGCATTGACATGTTTCTGTTTCTACCTCCATGTTTCCGTACCTCAGAAAGCGCACCGCCATCGCCCTTTCGTGAGCAAAGGGCGCATGAGACGCACTTCTTGAAACCCTTGTTTCTGGTACTTTATCTGAATTATTATATCACGGTTTTAAAACTCGTCAAGAAGTAAATTCAAAAAAGCGTTCAGCGAAAAAGCGCACGCTCTCAGTTCAACGCGCGGCCCCGAAGCTGTCCGCAGGCGGCGTCAATGTCGGTGCCGTGCTCTTTGCGCAGTTCACATTCAATGCCCAACTTCTTCAGAACGTTCATGAAGGGGGTGATACGACTTGCGGAGGGACGGCTGTAGCGGCTGCCCTCCACGGGATTGTAGGGAATAAGGTTGACATAGACCTGAAGCCCCTGAAAGAGCGTCACCAGCTCATAGGCACATTCGGGCATGTCGTTCTGGTTCTTCAGCAGCACATACTCTACGGTGAGACGCACGCCCGTCTTTTTCTGCCAGTACCGAAGCGCGTCCAGCACCTGGGGCAGCGGGAATTTTTCGTTGACGGGCATCAGGCGCGACCGAAGTTCGTTGTTGGGTGCGTGCAGCGACAGACACAGATAAATGCCCAGTTCTTCGTCGGCCAGACGGCGAATGTACTCGGGAATTCCCGACGTCGAAATGGTTACATGGCGCACGCTCAAACCGCGCATTTTGGGCTCAAGGAGCATTCTCACGGCGCGGATGACGTTATTGTAATTGAGCAGCGGCTCTCCCATGCCCATGAAGACCACATTGTTGATGTCGGCGCCGAGATCGGCTTCCATGGCGGTGAAATGCGCGACAATTTCGCCGGCTGTCAGATTGCGGGTAAATCCCTGCTGCCCCGTGGCGCAGAAGGTGCAGCGAAGGGGGCAGCCCACCTGCGACGAAATGCAGGCCGTATAGTGGTTGCCGTGGTCCATCAGAACCGACTCGATGTACTGTCCGTCCGCCAGTCTCCATAAATATTTGCGCGTTCCGTCCTGAGAGACCTGACGCTGCGCCAGGCGGGGCAAAGCGATGTCCACCAGCTGAGGAAGCCGCTCTCTCAAGGCCTTGGAGAGGTTCGTCATGGCGCGAAAATCGAAAACTTTCTTCTGATACACCCATTGGCAGATCTGATCGGCCGTGTAGCGCGGAAGTTTCAGGTCTTCCTGGACGAAATCCCTCCATTCCGCAAGGTTCATATCAAAGGCGCCGCGCTTTTGAGCGGGCGCTGCGACGTTCATTTCAGCGTTTTCCATTTTTCTTTCCTTTCGAGAATTACAGGGGGCTGAGCCCGACGGTCTTTGTCCCTTCTTTCCGTGAAGCATACCAGTTTTGGTCGCCGGGCGCAAGGCGAACGCCTAAAATTTTTATGTCGCCTCTTGTTTCAGACGCTTTTTGACGGAGGGCTTGTGTCGCGTTGCCGTGAAAAGGCGGTGACGGATAACTATACTCTTTTTCATCAAAATAAACTTTATTGACCTGCAATTCCAACCGGCTTTATAATGGATTTATCTTTCCTCAAAAGGAGGTGTGCTCGATGAAAACTTTCGAGATCAAAGTGGGGCGCAGCGTCCTGCGTTGGGACAGTCCGTATGATTACGTCGTCCCTCTTGCGAAAAAAGCCGATCTCGGCGGCGCCTTTGCCTCCATTGAAGAAGCCCTGGACCGCCCGTTGGGTTCGCCCTGTCTCGAAGAGCTGAGTCGCGACGCCGAAAAAATCGTTATAATCGTCCCCGACATCACTCGCGGCTGGTGCCGCGCGCCGGAGATGAACGCCGCTCTGCGCCATCGCATCGCCTCAGTCAGCAAGGCTCCCGTCACATGGATTGTCGCCACGGGGCAGCACCGCGGAATTACCGCAGAGGAAGCGCCGCTGGTCTACGGCGACGCCCCGCTTCCGAGCGACAGTCTGATGAACCATAACTGCGACGACGCGAAAAACGTGAAACTGACAACCTCAAGGGGCACGCCCATTTGGCTCAACACCCGCTTTTGCGACGCCGATCTTGTGGTCATGACAGGCGGCATTACCTATCACGACATGGCGGGCTTCAGCGGCGGACGCAAATCCATTATCCCCGGCGTTGCCGGCAGGCGCTCCATCGTGGCCAATCACAATTACTGTCTCATCGACGGAAATCTCAACCCGGCAACCGACAGCGGACTCATCGAGGGCAATCCCATGGCGCAGGATCAGAAGGAATTTGCCGATCTGGCGCTGCGGGGCAAAAAATGCTTCATTCTCAATGCCGTTGCCGACTCCCTCGGTCAGCCCGCCGCCTGGGTCGCCGGAGACCTTTGGCAGGCCTGGGAACAGGGCTGTCAAACCTGCCGCGCCCTGGATTCGCTTTACATTCCCCGCAGAGCGGCGCGCTGCATCGCCTCATGCGGCGGTTCTCCCTTCGACATGGACCTCTATCAGGCGACAAAGGCCTTTTTTTCGCCCCTTTCGGCTTTGATGCCCGAAGCGCCCGTCGTGCTTGCCGCCGGCGTCGAGGACAGCCTTGGCCCGGGAGACTTCGCCGACGATCTGCCGGAGGCCATGAGAGAGCCGGAGGCCTTCGCCAGGCGCATGGAACGCGCCTTTACCGTCTCGGGCTACATCGCTCTGCGCATGGTGCTGGAAGCGCGGCGCCGCCCTTGCGCGCTGGTCACGCCCCGCACCGACGTCCCCTTTCCCGGAAAAGTCTTTCAGAGCATGGACCAGGCGGACCGCTGGCTTCGCCGGGTTTCGGGAACCGAAGGATTGTCCATGCTGGTTCCCTGCGGCAACGCCATTCACGTAATTGCCGAAAGCTGACGGGGATCATCGCGCCGCCGCTTTCGCCTCTCGAAAAACGCCGCGGCACCGTTGCCCCAGCCCGCAGCGAAACGGCATCTCGCGCGGAAAAGCGCCGTGCCTTCTGTTGACAAAATGCGGCGGGCGCCGTAATCTGTTCTCCGACAGATTTTTTGAAAAGAGCCCTCTTTCACGCGGTGCCTGCGGATTTCCCGACCTTCCGTCGGAAGAGGCGGCAAAACGGCGGCCTTTCACTCTTTTTCGCCGTCGGTGCCGCAGCAAAAGGACACTGTCGCGTTTTCGCCGCTTTTTATCTCAGGCGCCGCGGACGGCAGAAAGGAAAACCGAAAAAATGAGAAAAAAATTTTTCATCTTTGCGGCTCTTCTGGCTGCCGTCGCTCTCGCCCGGGCTTCATGGCGCCGCGCGCAGGACCGCCGTCACAGCCTGTCCTTTTACGCCATGAACACGGTTATGACGCTGTCGGCCTACGGGCCTCACGCCGAAGAAGGGCTCCAGACCGCCCGAAACCGCATTGTCGAACTGGAGCGCCGTCTTTCGGTCACCGACCCGAACAGCGATGTGGGACGGCTCAACGCCTCAGGCGGGGCGCCCACGAAAATCGGCATCGAAGCGACACAGTTGCTGAATTTCTCACTGAAACTCTGCTCCGAAACCCACGGCGCCTTTGACCCCACGCTGTACCCTCTGCTTCAACGCTGGGGCTTTACCACGGGAACCTATCGTGTGCTGTCCCGCGGCGAAATCCAGTCGCTGCTGAAGCTCACGGGGCCCGACAAAGTGCGGCTTTCAGGCTCCTCGGCCCGGCTTGCTCCCGGTGCCATGATTGACTTCGGCGGCGCCGCCAAAGGACTGGCGGGCTCAGAAGCGGCAAAGGCTTTGCGGCGCTGCGGCGTAACTTCGGCCGTGGCCAATCTGGGCGGCAACGTTCAGACTTTGGGACGACCTCCCCGCGGCGGCCGTTGGCGCATCGGCATCAAAGCACCCGGGGGAGAGCTTCTCGGCGTGCTTGAAACGGGGGAAGCCGCCGTGGTGACGTCAGGCGGCTATGAGCGATTTTTCACCGGCCCCGACGGCACAAAATACTGGCACATCCTCGATCCGTCCACCGGCGAACCGGCCCGCAGCGGCGTCATTTCCGCCACGGTGACGGGCCCTTCGGGGCTGCTGTGCGACGGATTGTCCACCGCGTTTTTTGTGATGGGCGCTGAAAAAGCGGCGCAATACTGGAGAAATCACCCCGAAATCGAGTTCATCCTTCTCACCCAATCGGGGGAACTCTGGCTGACCGAAGGGGTTGCAAAGAGATTTGCCGTTGAGCCGGCCTATGCGGGCCTCACCGTGAAAAGGATCACCCGATGAGAAAAATCCTTTTTTTCACCGCCGCTCTTCTGCTGAGTGCCCTGTTCTGGTCCATCGGGAGCCTGCGCGCGCCCGCCGGTCGTCTCGTTGAAATTCTTCAGGACGGAAAACTTCTCCGGAGAATTGACCTGAACGCCCAAAAGGGGCGCCGCGAAATTGTCATCACCGCGAAAGACGGCGGCGTCAACAGGCTCCTCATTGAGAACGGCCGCATTCGCGTAAAAAGCGCCGACTGCCCCGGCAAAGACTGCGTCAGAATGGGCTGGCTGCGTTCGGCCTCCCTGCCGCTGGTATGTCTTCCCCATCGGCTGACAGTACGCTTTGCCGACCCTTCCGAAGATTTTCTGGACAGTCTGTCCCAATAGGAGATTAAATGAAAAAAATCACCGTCCTTACCCGACTGGCGCTGCTCACCGCGCTGTCGCTCATCCTCTTTGTCGTCGAGCTGGCTTTGCCGGCCGCTCTGCCCGTCCCCGGCGCCAAGCTGGGACTGGCCAACGTGGTCACCGTCTGGGCCGTTTATTTCTGCACGCCTCTTCAGGCCTTGCTGGTGCTGACGGCGCGCATTCTTCTGAGCGCATTGATCACCGGCAGAGCCGCATCACTGTTTTTCAGTTTTTGCGGAGGACTGTTCGCTCTGGCCGGCGGACTGCTGCTGAAAAAGGTTGTGCCTCCGGCGCGGCTGTGGCTGACCAGCGCCCTTTGCGGCGTCCTGCACAATTGCGGTCAGCTTGCCTCCGCGGCTTTCGCCGCATCGACGCCGGCTCTTTTTTCCTATCTGCCCTTTCTTGTGGTGTCGGGCCTTGTTTGCGGCGCCCTGACGGGACAGATCGCGCTCCAGACCCAAGATCGTCTGGAACGCGGATTTTTCAGCCGAAAGGACTCCTGACCGCCTTTGGGCGCGCCCGAAGAAAATTTTCGCATCGAAGCGCCGCGCAAAAGACGCGGCGCTTTTTTGAAAAGGCGCTCATCCGCCTGACGCGAGGTGAAATCATGCCCTTCAATTCCTTCGAAAACTACCCCATGACCTGGAAGCCCGAGATCGACCGCTCGCAACACGCGCTGTACCGCGCGCTTGCCGAACAGCTCGAGCGGGACATCGCCGATGGAAAACTCAAACCCGGAACGAAACTGCCGCCTCAACGGGAATTGGCCGATTTTCTCGACATCAACGTGAGCACCGTCTCCAAGGCCTTCAAAGCATGCGAGCTTCAAGGCCTTCTGACGGCCGCCGTGGGAAGCGGCACCTTCGTGGCTTACAGCGCTCTCACCGATCGACGTTTTCTCTCCCCCGCGCCCGGCAGGGAGATCATCGACATGGCAACGGCGCTGCCCGACGACTCCGCCAACGGCGTGCTGGCGGAAACCGCGCGCCGGCTGTTCAAAAACGGCGGCGGACAGAAACTGTTCAGTTTCAATTCCCGCGGTGAAGAAGAATGGCGCCGCGACGTGGCCGTCCAGTTTATGAAACGCTGCGGCCATCGAACTCATCGCAGCCGAATTCTTTTTGCCAACGGCGGCCAGAACGCCATTGCCGCCGTCTTGGCGGCGCTGTTCCGCCAGGGCCAAAAAATCGCCGTGGACGACCACACCTATCCCGGAATAAAATCAGCGGCCGCTCTGTTCGGCATCAAACTGATCCCCGTGAGAACCGAAGCGGAAGGCATGGTTCCCGAAGATCTTGAAAGGATCTGTCAGAGCGAAGGCATTCACGGCGTTTACATTATTTCAGCCTGCCACAACCCCACCACCGCCACACTGCCCCGGCAGGCACGCGAAAAAATCGCCGCGGTGGTCAGGCGGCGCAACCTTCTGCTCATCGAAGACGGCTCCTTTCAGCTCCTGCAAAACGGCGAACGGGCCGTCAGCGATTTGGCGCCCCGACAGAGCGTCTATATCGCTTCGCTTTCACAGGTCATCGCCCCCGGACTGCGCTCCGCCTACCTCTCCGTACCCCGGCGGCTGTACAGAAAGACGGCCGAAGCCCTGGAAACGCTGAACATCGGATCGGCACCGCTGATGGCCGAGCTGGCGGCGCGCACCATTGCCTCGGGACAGTTCGAACAGATCGTGAGTGTCCACAAAAAACACACCGCCGAACGCAGCGCCCTGGTGACCCGCCTGCTGCCGCAAGCCATAGGATGCGAATACCACATGTACCGCTGGCTGCCGCTGCCCCGGGGGACCGACGGCATCGCCTTCGAACAGGAAGCGCGAAACCGCGGCGTTCAGCTTTACGCCGCAGAGCGTTTTACCGTCGGCAAAACGACGCCGGCCTGCGCCGTGCGATTTGCCGTGACCACGCCGCCCACCGCGGCGCTGCTTGAAAAAGGCCTCACGATCATCGTCCAACTGCTTGGAGAGTTTACAGTTACACGGAAATAGCGAGGCGCCGCTTCCGACCCCGGGGCGCAACCCCATGCCTGCGGCGCGGCCGTTGGTGACGTTTCAGGCAAAAGCTTTTATGAGCACTCCGCGAAATTTCAGTCTCGCCGATTTGCCCCAACAAGAGCGAAGGTCGAAAAAAGAGTTCGCCATACAATTTTATTATTGAATGACCCCGGAGCCTTCTTTTATAATTCAGAAATGTGAAACATCGCAATGCCTCCGGAGCTCACCATGCCGGAGCGCATTTTTCAGGAGGCCCTTTGAAAATGAAAAAACTGCTCATTCCCTTCGCTTTATTCGCTCTTGCGTTAAGCCTTGCCGACTCCGCATCCGCCCGGCTCCGCGTCGCCACCGCCAGCACCTATCCGCCCTACGAGTTTATCAATGCCCGGGGCGAGCTTGACGGCTTCGACCGCGACCTGATGGAAGAGATCGGACGCCGCATCGGCGAAAAAATCCTCTGGATCGACACCGGACATTACGATATGGTGATTCCTACGCTGATCACCGACCGAGCCGACGTCATCGCCGCCGGCATGAGCGCCACGCCCATCCGCGCCCGCCGCGTGCTGTTCTCCACGCCCTACGTTCCCACCATGGCGTGCTTCGTCACCGCCCCGACAGCCAAAGTGGAGAAATTGGAAGACCTGAAAGGACTTCGCGGCGCCGTTCCCATCGGCACCACCCAGGACGTCTACCTCACGCCCAAAGCCGAAAAATACGGCTTTACCGTTAAAACCTTCGCCAAAATCGAAGAGTGCATGTGGGACATCGTCACAGGCCGCACCGACTTCACGCTCATGGACGTGCCCGTGGCGGAAAAACTTCTCACCAATCCCAACTTTAAAGATAAAACCGTCAGAGGGCTGACCTTCCAGCTCACCGGCGCCGGAAAAGCTCTGGCCGTCAAACTCGGAGACACCCGGCTGAAAGAAAAGCTCGACGGCGCTCTGGCCTCCATGGAAGCCGACGGCACGCTGGACGTCCTGCGCGGCAAATGGGGCTTGGGGAAAAAATAACAAATATCCGCCCCTCGCGGGCTGCGGGCTCTGAGACTTACGCACGTCCCTTGTGAACTTCGGCAAAGGGCTCGTTTTTCCTTCGGACTTGGAAGCCCGGGCCGCGCCGCCGCTGAAAAGAGCCCCATACAAGAGGCAGGAAGGAGAGCATGCTCTCCTTCCTGCCTCTTTTTATGCCGCAAAAAGCGCGCTCATCGGCGCAGAAACGCCGTCATTGAGCGGTCTTAAGGCCGTGGTTCTTGGCGATCAGGTCGATAAAGACCAGATCCTGATCGTTGTCGTTGCGCAGGGCGTGGCTTTCGCCGGGGCCCGCGATGGTCACCGACTTGGGACCGACTTGGATTTCTTTGCCGTCGCTGCCGGTGAAGACGCCCGTCCCCGCGATGACGATGTAGGTGTCGTCGTTGTCGGCATGGGAGTGCAGACCGATGGAAGCGCCCTTTTTAAGGGTCATCAGGCCGATTTCCTTGATGGCCTGGTCGTCGGTGGCCTGCTCGCGGCGGAAGGCGAACTTGCCGTACAGCACGCCCGTGCCTTTGCCGGCGCCGGCTTTCTCCACGTTTTTATCGAAAAGGTCTTTGAGCTGGAAGCACTGCCCCGTGGGATTTTTCGCCAACGCCTCAAGGTCGGCGGCGTCGTTCTGGGCGATAATGTCGAGGAACACCAGATCTTCCTTGTACAAATTGGCCAGGCCGTGGGACTGCCCGGGACGGGCCAGCGTCATGTCGCCGGGGCCGACGACCCACGCGTTGCCTTCGCCGTCGGTGAAGATGCCTTTGCCCGAGACGATTAAATAGGCGTCTTCGTTGTTTTTGTGAGAGTGAAGGCCGATAAAGGCGCCCGGCTTAAGGGTCATCCAGCCGATTTCCCTGATGGCGTCGCCGGGAAGCGCCTGTTCGCGGCGGAAAGCGAACCGGCCGTGCAGCGTGCCCATGCCGCCGCCGGCGCCCTCCTTGTCGAGGGCGAAGAGCTGATCTTCAGTCCAGCACTGTCCGTGCTTCTGCGGTTCCAGCCGCGGAGCGGCAAAAGCGGCGGCGCACAGCGCCAGGACGGCCAGAGAAGCGGCAACTGCGATCTTTTTCATAAAAAAACCTCCTTTAAGATAACTTCGATGCTGCGCATTACAAAGTATAGTTTATATCACACATAATCTCAATACGGGGAAAAACAAACCGCGCCGAAGCCTTTTTGCCGCCCCGCCGCCGTGGAAAAAGGGCTTCTGACCGTCCTCCGGCGGCGTTTTTTTATGAAGAGACGCGTTCCTCCGAGGAATTTCGGCGAAAAAATAAGCGGAGCTCACTGCCCATCGCTGCCGGGGAACCGCCATCTCTTTCTTTCTTTTGCAGGCGTTCCGCCGTAAAAAACAGCGCCATGGCGAGAAGATCTTCGTGAGACGCCGGGCCGTCACGGCGAAGAAACGAAAAGAAGCGCGTTTCACCTTCTCCGGTTTTCGCCTCGCCCCGGCCGCATACGGGAGAAGCAATGCAAATGTTTTTCGGTTGTCTTTTGAACTTTGCTCTTTCGGCATTTGACCGATCCATACCAAAGTCCCGAAAAACCTTCGGCCCTTTTTCGCCGATACCGTGAATTTTAATTTCCATGAAAAAATCAATTCGGCACCGCATTATCCCATGTAAAGCCTCGTTCCTGCCGTCATCAATGAAGGTTATCCGCGTATACAGTGGACATTATATTTTTGCTCTTTTTTTCACGTTGATTTTAAAGTAATATTTTTATATATACGTTTTTTCCCGTTGCATCGCTTTGAGGCTTTAAAAAAATGTTATTATTGGAAACAGATGTTGAGTTTTGCAAGATCTTCGAGAGAGGAAGATTTTCCTGACGGAGACGGTTAAAGGAGGAAAAAGCATGAGTTTTCCTACATTCCGGGGAGGCGTACATCCTGCCGGGAACAAGGATCGGACTCGCGGCAAGACCATTGAGTCCTATCTTCCCCGCGGTGAAGTGATCTTTCCCATGTCGCAGCACATCGGCGCACCCAACGCGCCGGTGGTCGCCAAGGGCGACAGGGTTCTGGTCGGAACGGAGCTGGGACGCACCGAGGCTTTTGTGTCCGCTCCCGTTTTATCCAGCGTCTCGGGCACGGTGAAGGACGTGGGGCCGCGGCGCACAGTGCCCGGGAATTTCGACACTTGCGTGGTGGTTGAAAACGACGGCCTCTACGAGAAGGATCCCCGCTGGCAACCCCTTCCCGATTACGAAAGCTGCGATCCCAAGCTGTATTTGCAGAGAATTCGCGCTGCCGGCATCGTCGGCTTCGGCGGCGCCGCCTTCCCCGCGGCGGTGAAATTCGCCCCGCCGCCCAAGGACACCATTCGTTGGTTTATCGCCAACGGCGCTGAATGCGAGCCCTATCTGAATTGCGATTTTCGTCTCATGGTCGAGGCGGCCGACGAAATCGTCAAGGGCATGACGCTGCTGCTTCGCCTGTTCCCCGAAGCCAGGGGAGTCATCGCCGTGGAAGACAACAAGCCCGAAGCCGTTGAGGCCCTCAATCGGTCCATCGCCTCGCTGAACGCCGAAAACCTGACGGTGGCAGCGCTGACGGTCAAATACCCTCAGGGCGCCGAAAAGATGCTCATTGAAGCGTTGACGGGGCAGGAATACCCGCTCACGGCGCTGCCCGCCGATGTGGGCTGCATTATCTCCAACGTGCGGACCGTTCAGCAGTGCTGGCGCGCCATCGCTCTGGGCGAGCCGTCGGTCACCCGCGTGGTCACCGTCACGGGCGACGCCGTCAGAGAGCCTAAAAACGTCATGCTCCCTCTGGGGACTTCGGTGCAGGAGCTTGTGGATTTCTGCGGCGGCTTCGTCAGGCCCCCCGTCAAGGTGCTGGCCGGCGGTCCCATGATGGGAATGTCCATGCGCACCCTCGACGTGCCCACGGTGAAGGGCACGTCGGGCATTCTGGCGCTCACTGAAAAATCGACGCTGCTGCGCCGCTCCTCAGCCTGTCTCCATTGCGGAAGATGTGTCAAGGCCTGCCCCATGGGCCTTGTTCCCAGCTCGCTTGACGCGCTGGTGCTGGCCAAACGCTATGATCGCTTTGAGGAAGAGGGCGGAATGAACTGCATTGAATGCGGATGCTGTACGTTCATGTGCCCCGCCTGCCGGCCTCTGACTCAAACCTGCCGCGACGGAAAGGCCTTCATTACGGCGCAGCGCAGAAAACTGAAAGCTCAGGAGCAGAAAGCGAAGGAGGCGTCGAAGTAATGGAATATCGGCTCATTGTATCCAGTTCGCCTCACGCCCACTGCGGCCGGACGACGCAGACCCTTATGGCGTGGGTGCTCGCCGCTCTCGTTCCCGCGGGAATTGTGGGCGTGTATCACTACGGTCTGCGCGCCGCCGCCGTTATGGCGCTGTGCGTCACCGTCAGCGTCGTCTCCGAATATCTGTGGCAGAAATGCACGGAACGGGAAGTCACGGTGAACGATCTCTCCGCAGCGGTGACGGGGTTGCTTCTGGCCTTCAACCTGCCGCCGTCCATTCCCTACTGGATGGCCGCCGTGGGATCGGTCTTCGCCATTTTGGTGGTGAAACAGTTTTTCGGCGGCCTGGGCTGCAACGTGGTCAACCCCGCTTTGGCGGGACGCGCCATGATGCTTGCCAGCTGGCCGGCGGCCATGACCTCGTGGACGCTGGACGGCGTCTCCACAGCCACACCGCTGGCCCTGATGAAAGCGGCGTCTCCTTCGGGAGCGCTGCCTTCAACGACGGACATGCTGACGGGAGCCATAGGCGGCTGCATCGGCGAATCCTGCAAGATCGCGCTTCTGTTGGGCTTCCTGATCCTTCTGCAAAAAGACATCATCACCTGGCACGTGCCCGTGATCTTTGCCGCAGGCGCGGCAGCCTTTTGCACCCTTTTCGGACGCGGCGCTCCCGTGGCCGATCTGCTCAGCGGAGGACTGATTCTCGGCGCCGTTTTCATGGCCACGGACTACACCACGTCGCCGATTACCGTCAAGGGACAGGTAATCTTCGCTCTGGGCTGCGCGTTTCTTACGGCGGTAATCCGCCGCTGGGGCGGCTATCCCGAGGGCGTTTCCTACTCCATTCTGATCATGAACCTCATGGTCCCCCTTATTGACCGCGCCACAAAGCCGCGCATTTTCGGCGAGGTGAAACGTCATGTCAAATAAAATCCTCCGCCTCAGCGCCGTCCTCTGCGGAATTACCGCCGCCGCCGGGCTCTTGCTGAGCGTTGTTCAAAGCATCACCGTCGCCCCCATTGCAAAACAGCGGGAACATGGAAAAGAGAGCGCCCTCGAAGCCGCGCTGCCGCAAGCGAAGTCCTTTTCTCCCGTTCCCGTCGAAGAGGCCGGCATCATCGCCGAAATTTCAAAGGGGATGAAGGGAACCGCCGTTGCGGGCTACTGCTTCACGCTGAAGCCCAAGGGGTTCGGCGGCATTATGACGCTGGTCTGCGGCATCGCCGACGACGGACGGGTAACCGACATTTCCATTTTGGAATCCGGCGAGACACCGGGACTGGGCGCCAAGGCTTCGGAACCCGCCTTTGCCGGACAGTTCCGCGGGCGTCGTTCCGACGGCGATTTGACGGTGGTGAAAACACACCCTGAGAACGACCGCCAGATCCAGGCCATTTCAGGCGCCACCATCACGTCGCGCGCCGTCACCGATGCCGTCAACGAGGCCCGCCGCTACTGGAGCGACCATTTCAAGGCATCCACGGGCGAAATTCAGGCCCATTCAAGCGCCGAGGTCAATGCCGGCGCCGCGGGGCGCGGCGACGATCCCGGGAAATCTTCTCCGACGGAGGGGGCGAAGTAAATGGCAAATCCTCTCAAAATCGTGACCAACGGAATTTTTAAGGAAAATCCCATCTTCGGCCTGGTACTGGGCATGTGCCCCACGCTGGCGGTCACCACCAGCGCCGAGAACGGACTGAGCATGGGACTGGCCGCCGCGGCGGTGCTGATGGGGTCCAACGCGGCGATTTCGGCTCTGCGCAGGATCATTCCCGACGAGATCAGAATTCCCTCATTCATCGTGGTCATCGCGGCGTTCGTCACCGTCCTCCAGCTGCTCATCGCGGGCTTTTTCCCGGCTCTTGACGCCAAACTGGGCATCTTCATCCCGTTGATTGTGGTGAACTGCATCATTCTGGCGCGCGCCGAAGCTTTCGCCTCCAAAAACGGCCTCTTCGCTTCCATCTGCGACGGCCTCGGCATGGGCATCGGCTTTACGCTGTCGCTGACGCTCATCGGAGCCATCAGAGAGCTTATCGGCGCCGGTACCGTCTTCGGCATTGAAGTTTTCGCGCCCGGACTGTACCAGCCCATGCTTTTGGCCATTCTGGCGCCCGGCGGGTTTATCACCCTCGGAATTCTCATGGCCCTCATGCGCCAGCACAAGATCCGCAAGGAAATGAAAGACCGCGCTCCCGTCGCGCAGAGCTCTTACGACGGATGGGCGGAACTGAATTCGTGCAGCGGCTGCGCTTTGGCGTCGTCGTGCCATAAAACGCAGTGCGCCGCAGGCGCGCAGAAGGAGGCCTGATCCCATGAACCTTCTGGCTCTGCTGATCAGTTCCATTTTCGTCAACAACATCGTGTTCATGCGCTTTTTAGGCTGCTGCCCTTTTTTGGGCGTCTCAAGCAAGCTTGAAACCGCCAGGGGCATGGGATTGGCCGTCATTTTCGTCACCACCTTCGCGGCGATTATGACCTGGCTGGCCTATCACCTTCTGCTGGTTCCGCTGGGACTGGAATATCTCTACACGCTGGCCTTCATCCTGATTATCGCCGCGCTGGTGCAGTTTGTGGAGATCGTCATGAAAAAGATGATGCCCGGCCTTTACAAAGCTCTGGGAATTTTCCTGCCGCTCATCACCACCAACTGTGCCGTGCTTGGCGTGGCCGTGATCAACATGAACGAGCACTATGATCTGCTTACGGCCGCCGTCAACGCCTTCGGCACCGCCGTGGGCTATCTGCTGGCCATTGTGCTGATGGCGGGCATCCGCGAGAAAATCGAAATGAACGAGGCCATGCCCCGCTGCATGCGCGGCCTGCCCATCGCTCTCATCACGGCCGGTCTGATGTCCATCGCCTTTATGGGCTTCAGCGGACTGATCAGGTAGGTGACTCTCCATGAACGGAATTTTCTTTGCCGTAATCGTTCTGGGAGGCCTGGGCGTCCTCTTCGGATGCCTTCTGGGCTTCGCCTCTAAAAAATTCGCCGCTGCCGTCGATCCGCGACAAACGCGGATCCGTGCCGTTCTTCCCGGCGCCAACTGCGGCGGATGCGGTTATCCCGGATGCGACAACTACGCCGAAGCCTGCGCCGCCGGAGCGTGCGCCCTCAATCTCTGCGTCGTGGGCGGCGCCGAGGTCACAAAAGAAATTGCCTCCATTATGGGCGTCGTTGCCGGCGAAACTGCGGCCGAAGTCGCCTTCGTGCGCTGTCAGGGGTCTTCCGCCAAAACGTCCAAAGACTGCGTGTACCTGGGAATTACCGACTGCCAGAGCGCTTCCGTCGTCCCCGGACGGGGACCGGAGGCCTGTTCTTTCGGCTGCATGGGCTTCGGCACCTGCGTCAAGGCCTGCAAATTCGACGCCATTCACGTGATCGACGGCGTCGCCAAGGTGGACCGCGACCGCTGCGTGGGCTGCCGGGCCTGCGTCGAAACCTGCCCCCGCAACATCATCACCATGGTTCCTAAGGACAAAAAGGTGCACGTGGGCTGCTCCAATCCCATGGCGGGCGCCTTCGTGCGCAAAGTTTGCTCCGTGGGATGCATCGGCTGCCAGCTGTGCGTCAAAGTCTGCCCCAAACAGACCATCTCCATGAAGGGGGCTTTGGCCGTCATCGACCCCAGCGGCTGCGTCAACTGCGGACTCTGCGCTTCCAAATGTCCCGTTCACGCCATCGACAACGCCGCAAAAGCGACTCAGCCGGCTCGGCAGTCCGCACCGGCACAGGCTTGAGACTCTTTATGGGGACCAAACATGCCCATCGGCTCTTCCGGAACCCCCATGGGACTTAAATGAAAACGGCGTCGCTCTCCGGCGTCGCAGAAGAACGCCATGAAGGCCGACGGAACGCTTCCGTCGGCCTTCATGGTACCGAAACGCGCTGAACTTTCTAGGCTTAGTTTGCCCCCGAAACGCCGCACTCGTGGTTTGGCACTCGCCGCACCCGGAGGGAATTGCCTCGGCCGCCGGCAGTTTTATCCCGTGCCTTCATGTTCAATGGGCACAAAAGTGGGGCGGTCAAAAGGCGCCGCCCCCGATGATGGCACGGCAAATGAGACGTTTCCCTTTTTAAGACGGCGTTGACGACGCCATGGGCAAAAATTTTTCCGGCCGACGCGAAGGACCTTCGGCCTCAGGGCCTCTTCGTCGGGGCTCCGACGACGCGCAGCGACTGGATGACCGCCTCGCCTCGCCAGACTTTCACATCGGCCAGCAGCGCCGATTGCCGTGCCGCAGCTTCAAAGGCCCGTCCGCCGTTCTCTTTCACGTAAAAGCGTTTCATCCCCGAACCGTAGTCCAGCACGGCCTCCATGCCTTCGTCGCAGGAAGTGACGTATTTGACCGTGCCCTTGAGAGCGACCCCCTCCGGGCGCCGTGAAAAGACTTTCCGAGGACGCCACAGCCCCGAAGCGTCGGGCGCCAGCGCCACGTACCACCATTTTTTCGACGAAGCCAGGGCATGAGCGCTCATGCCGCGAGGAACGTCGAAAAGCTCCAGCGGCAGAGTTTCAGCTTCAAAACTGAGCGCCACATAATCGCCCCGAAAGAGATCGCGGGGATCCACAGGGCGCACGGCCAGCGTCACGGTGGTGCCGAAGTGCACGATGCAGGCGGGGCGCAGGGGCAGCGACAGCAGAATGAGCACCGGCATCGCGGCGGCGGCAAAATACTTCCACGGTTTCATGTCTCAGGCCTCCTTGTTTCCGTTGCGTCTTTTTTCAAGACTTCGGCGTTCCCACTCCAGACCGGCAACCAGGCACAGCAGCCCCAACGCCGCAAAGACCGCCGCTTTGGACATAAAACCGAAGAAATGATCCAGAAAATAACGCGCGATCAACAGAGCGATGAACACACCGCCAAGAGGTGCCCCGCGGTACAGCCGCAGGCTCATGACAAAGGCGGTAAGCGCCGCCGCACCCGCGGCCAAAAAGCGCGTCACCCTTTCGCCCTGAGCCATGGTGTCGTCCGGGGGCAATAAAAAACTCAGCTCCCGCCATACCTCGGGTACCGACAGCGCCAACCCCGCTCCCCCCGTGAGAAGTGCTCCCCAGACGGGCAAAGTGTCACGCCAGCCTTCGCCGCCTTTGCCTCCCGAAACTTGCAGCGCCAGACCGAGGACAAAGAAAGACAGCAGCCCCGAGGCCAAATTGGAGCAGCGCAGAAAATTCACGAAAATGAAAAGCAGCGTCAGCGCAACGTTGACATTGAAAATCCCAAGGTTTTTCCGCTGCGGCAGCCACAGCCCCCAGATCAGCGTCACAAGCAAAAGGCCAAACATGGGGGGTGTCGCGCCGCCCTCCGCCAGAAAAAAAGCTCCGTCGCCGCCAAGGTACATCAACGCGGCAGCCTGAAGCACATACATCTGCCGGCTGTCCCGAAAAATCAGCACCGCGGGGCCCAATCCCAACGCCCACCATCCGAAAGCCGTGAACCATCGGCCGCCCTGATGATACATCTGCGCTGCCAGAAAAATGCCGCCGCCGAAAATCATCGCCGCCAGCAGCCGCAAAGCCTGCGAGAGCTGTGGGGCGCTTTTTTCGTTGAGACAGGCGACGACCAGGGTCAGACTGTAAATTCCGATGATAAGCCCCATGCGCAGCGCTCGCGGCATGGTCATCCAATTGGCCGCCACGACGCTGATGGCCGCCAGCCCCAGCAGTGCCGCTCCCGTATCCAGCAAAATCCGGGCAAAACTGCGGCGGCGCACCGAATAAAGGTCCAGTATTCCAAGAGCCGCCTGGGGCGTAACCAGTCCCTTCGCCTGCCACACCGGCAGCTCCTGATGCAAAAATCTCAGAAATTTCACTGAAATCCCACGTTCCATTTCCTTCGGAACTCCTTTCATGTTCTTCAGCATCGGCGGCTTTTTCGCCCATAAAAACCACGACTTCCCAAAGTTCCCCGAGCGCCGCAGGCGCCCCCTTTCGCCGCCGAAAAAAGACCGCGCGGGCCGGGCTGAAAAGTTCCCCTTCGGACCGGCCTGCGAAAAGGGACGGATCTCAAGGCTGCGACGCAAAAACCGGCCGTTCTTGCCGCTTTCTCCAAACTCGCTTTTTCATCGTCCCTATTACACTCCATCGCCCCGAAAATGTCAAAACGCCATGTTTTTTCAAAGCTCACGCGGAAGCTCCGCCGGTCGCCCCCCCCCCGCCGTGAAAAAAGCTTCGGCGCGCCGGAGGCTCCTGTGGTACCGTCGTGCCGCTTTCCATCGCAGCCCGATAATAATGAGCCCGTCCGGCTTTTGAGGCACAATGAATGTGTTGCAGGAACACACAGAGGCACTTTCAGAAATTTTCTGAAGGCGCCTCTGCTTTTCTTCATAAAGCTTCAGCTATTCCGTCGGGCAAGCCTTGATCGATACCCTCAGCAAAGAAATTCCCCGTCGAAGACACAGCTCCCGCCAAAGCTTGCGTGCACCAATTTTGAAGAAAATTTTCCTTGACTTCACTGCAGAAGCTGTTATTATATGTGACAAAACAATCACGTGGCATTAAGGCCACATCGAAGAGGAAAAATCATGAATTCCAATGAACTCCATCGCTGTGTCGGCATCTTTAAAGCCATCGCTCACCCCGTGAGACTTCAGATCGTGGATTTGCTGGCCGACGGGCCCAGGTGTGCCTGCGAAATCGCCGTTCAATTTCCCGAAAGCGATCGGACAACGGTGAGCAAACACCTCGCTCTTATGGTTCAAAGGGGCGTTCTGACGGCGGAAAAGCGCGGCGTCAACGTGGTCTACGCGCTGCGTCTCACCTGCCTCTCAGGGGCTCTGCGCTGCGTCATCGGCTTTGAAAGCTCGTCCGACGAAGAGTGCGCGTCGGCCTGCCGCTGCAAGAGATAACATGATCCGGGGGGATTGAAAATGAAAGTCGTTCAGGTTCTCGGTACGGGCTGTTCACGCTGTCATCAGACGGAAAACGTCGTCAGAGACGCCGTGGCCAAAGCGGGACTTCACGTTTCCGTGGAGTTCGTCGGCGATTTGAAGGCGATTATGGCCATGGGCGTCATGGGACTTCCCGCCGTGGCCGTGGACGGCAGGGTCATTCTCGCGGGACAGGTTCCCACGGTCGATCAGATGGTCAGGCTGCTGTCGCGCGAGGCTCCATCGGCGGAGCCGCAGAACTCCGTACCTCCAACCCTTTAGGGAGATGGAATGATGTGGGATTTCATTCAACGGCAAATTCTATCCATGAAATGGCTCCACGATCTGGCGGGGAAAGCGCTGACGGCCCTGGGCGTCGATATTTCGACGCGGCTGGGCGGCAGCCTGCACTTTTTCTTTTTTGACACCGTAAAAATCGTCATCCTGCTGTCCACGCTGATTTTCGTCATTTCCTACGTTCAGAGCTATTTTCCTCCCGAGAGGACGAAAAAACTTTTGGGAGGCATCGGCGGCTTCGCCGCCAACCTGGCAAGCGCGCTGCTGGGCACGGTGACGCCCTTTTGCAGCTGCTCGTCCATCCCTCTGTTCATCGGCTTCACCTCCGCGGGACTGCCGGCGGGAGTGACTTTTTCGTTCCTCATCTCGTCGCCGCTGGTGGATCTGGGCTCTCTGGTGCTTCTGACGGGCATTTTCGGCGCGAAAATCGCCGTGGCCTATGTGGTCATCGGTCTCGTTCTGGCCGTGACGGGAGGAACGATCATCGACGCCCTTCACATGGAAGATCAGATTGAGCCCTTTATCCGATCCATGCGCCCGCCGGAGCTCCATTCGCCCCAACTGTCGGCCGCCGACCGCCTTCTTTATGCCAAAGGGCAGATGCTGTTCACGCTGAAAAAAGTTTTTCCTTACATTTTGGCGGGCGTGGGCATCGGAGCCGCCATTCACAACTGGCTGCCCGACCAATTGGTGCAACGCGCCCTGGGAACTCACAATCCTCTGGCCGTCATTGCCGCCGTGATCATCGGCATTCCCATGTATGCCGACATTTTCGGCACCATTCCCATTGCCGAGGCGCTCTACGCCAAGGGCGCCGGGCTGGGGACGCTCATGGCTTTCATGATGTCCGTCACGGCGCTGTCGCTGCCGTCGATCATTATGCTGCGGCAGGCCGTCAAACCGAAACTGCTGACGCTCTTTGTGGCGCTGGTCACGCTGGGCATTGCCATCATCGGTTTTGCCTTTAACGCCTTCGGCTATCTTTTCATCTAAATTTCAGCGGAGGGCGGGGCGCGGGAGACACATTCTCCCGCGCCCCCCTCCTTTTTTTGAAGCTGAATACCCCTTGCCGCGAAATCGGCCGCTTTCCCTTTGAAGCGAGCCTTCGGCTTTTTTCGCCCGAAATTTTTTGTCCGAAAGTTTTTTGCTGCCGGAGGTCATCACTTTCTCAAAAAAATGGAAAACGCAAGCGGCCTTTGGCATCGAAAATGCGAGATTTTAAGAGCTTGATAGATTGCATGCAATATCGATTTCTTGTTACAATGCCTTCGTACTGCTGCTTTAACGTCAGTTCAAACTCATGGCATAACATCGCAAATGTGCAACTCAGCGGCAATTTTATCATCTAATCGGCCCTATCCTTGCCTATCCCGCGCTATTCCGTGCTATCCCTTTTGAATTATCTCGTTTTTCACATATAATGAACTTATGCGCATCAGGGATTTCATGAGAAATCCCCAGTCTCTCCCGAGAAGGAAAAAAGTGATGTAAAAAAATCTGTCTTATCTTGAATGGTTTGACGCTGAAATGAGGTCGATTTTTCATGACTCAGACTTCCTCAATGTCCAGCATGAGTCAGGGCTCCGTAGCCCGTCTGCTTATGAAGTATTCTGTTCCGGCAACTCTCGGTCTTGTGGCAAACGCTCTTTACAATATTGTAGATCGTCTTTTCATCGGTCGGTACATCGGCTCCGACGCCTTGGGCGCCGTGAGTTTGACTTATCCGCTGACGGTATTTGTAATCGCCGTGGGATCGCTGGTGGGCGTCGGCGGTGCGTCGCAGCTTTCGCGCTTTTTAGGTGAAGGGCGCCGCCGCGAAGCCGAACGCGCGGTGGGCAGCGCGGTGACGACGATCACTCTCATCTCCGCCCTGATTACGGCCTGCGGCATGCTATGCCTCGACGGTCTCGTCAAAGCGCTGGGAGCTTCCGCCCGTCTGGCGCCCCACACTCGCGTTTACACGTCCATTATCCTTTGGGGACTTCCCTTCAATCTTCTGGGATTTTCCCTGAACTATCTCATTCGCGCCGAAGGCTCTCCCCGCTGGGCCATGGGCACCATGTTCATCGGTGCGGGCATGAACGTCTTTCTGGATTGGCTGTTCATCGTGCATTTCCCCATGGGCGTAAAAGGTGCCGCTCTGGGCACGGCTCTGGCGCAGCTCGCCGCCTTTTTGTGGGTGGCTCTGTTCTATTTCGGGCGCCGAGGACGTTTGAAAATTTCCGCTCCGGCGCTCAATCCCGACGGTGACATCGTCAGGGAAATGCTGCTGATCGGAGCGTCTCCCTTTCTCATGGAGCTTTTCTACGCCATGAGTATGACGCTGTATAACAATGTTGTCTGGCGGCACGGCGGGGATCTGGCCATTTCCGCCATGGGAATTTTCTTTTGCCTCGACAACTTAATCTATATTCCCGTCTTCGGCATCGGCGAAGGTCTGCAGCCCATTGTGGGCTACAATTACGGGGCTCAGAACTCCAACCGCGTCAAAAAAACGGTGATCAGCGCCATCATTCTCAGCACGGGATATTTTATCCTGTCCTTTCTGTGCGCCGAAATTTGGACCCGATCCATGGTCGTCGCCTTTGCCGGCGGCAAAGAGTCGCTGGTGAAGCTGACGGTGCGCGCCATGCGCATCGGCTACCTGGGAATGCCCTTCGCGGCGGCCGGAATTATCGCGTCCAACGCCTTTTTGTCCATAGGCAAGCCCGGCATCAGCCTGTTTCTCAACTTCTGCCGTCAGGGGCTTTTATTCCTTCCGGCGTTGTTGCTTATGCCTCAGCTCATGGGGCTCGACGGCGCATGGAGCAGTTTTATCGTGGTCGACGCCGGCGGCGGACTGCTGGGTGCCCTGCTTCTGGCCTGGTATTGGACGCTGTTCGACGGTGAGCATCACGGAACGCTGGATATGGGCGCAGAAAGCGCTTTCGACAAATAAAACGGCCCCGCGGGAAAAGACGGACGAAGACTTTTCCTGAGAGAAGGGTTTCCTGCGGCTTTTCGGTCGCCGTCGGCGCGCTGACGGAAAATCTTCCGCCGTGCGCAATATGAGACGGGCCCTTCGCCACGGGGCGTTTCATCCCCAACTGTTAAAATGACGACACAGGCCGCACCTCTTCACGAGGTGCGGCCTTTCTCCATGGGGCTCTTTCATACTTTTTTGTTCCCGAAACCGCGTTGATTCGCCGCGCCTTCCCGCTCTCCCGCAGATTTCAAAAAAGCGGCGCACCGTCCATAAACTCCAGCTCTTCGCCTCTGACCGCGGGACTTTTGGGGGCGGCAGCCTCCTACCAACTTTGCCGACTCGTCTCTAGTGCAATCTCACAGGTCATCCTTGACCGGTTCAAAAATTTCCTTTGACAAAAAAGAACATTTCTGATATATTACCTTTTGCGTTCTTCATGGGGTTGTAGCTCAGTTGGTTAGAGCGTCGGCCTGTCACGCCGAAGGTCGAGAGTTCGAGTCTCTTCAGCCCCGCCAT
>CABTYW010000016.1 GCA_902489135.1 uncultured Synergistaceae bacterium | reverse complement strand
TTCAAGCAGAAGGCGGCATACGAAGAGGACTGGGACGGCTGGAAAGTCCTGACCGACAAACTGGGAAGCCGAATTCAGCTTGTGGGCGACGACCTCTTCGTCACCAACCCCGAACGCCTCGGCAGAGGCATTTCCCTGGGCGCCGCCAACTCCATTCTGATCAAGCTCAACCAGATCGGTACAGTGAGCGAGACCCTTGACGTCATTGACATGGCCCGCGACGCAGGGTACAGCCGGGTCATATCCCACCGGTCGGGCGAAACGGACGACAGCTTCATCGCCGATCTCGCCGTGGCAGCCGCCGCGGGGCAGATCAAAACCGGTGCCCCCGCCCGCATGGACAGAATTGCCAAATACAATCAGCTGCTGCGCATCGAAGAAGCTTTAGGCGGCGAGGCTCCCTACGCCGGGATCTCCGCCTTTCGCTTCGGTCGGGCATGAAGGTGAACGATTTGGGGTCCCCCATCCCTTCTAAAAAAGAACAGATCACCGATCCCACCGTGGGAAGGCTCGTGGCCTACCGCAGGCTGCTGATGCGCCTTGTGGACGAAGGCGTCCCCGTGGTTTCATCCAAAGAAATGGGCGAGATGCTGCGCATTAAGTCCAGTCAAGTTCGCAAGGATCTGTCCTATCTGGGAGAGTTCGGAAAGCGCGGCGTGGGATACGACGTCAGCCGGCTTTTGGAAGATCTGGCGGGCATCCTCGCTCCCTTCGAGATGTGGCATATCGGCCTGGTGGGCGTCGGCCGCCTCGGCGAAGCCCTTTTAAATCACCGTTCCTTTCTCAGCGAAAACTATGAAGTGACCGCCGTTTTCGACTCCAACCCATTAAAAGTGGGCAACAGCTATGCCGGCAAGATGTGCTACCACATCGACGACTTGTCGAAGGTGATCATTGAGAAGAACATCAGCGTCCTGATCCTGTCGGTACCCCAGCAGGCGGCGCAGGGAATCCTCGATGCCGCCGTCAAAACGGGGCGCATCGAAGGCGTGCTGAACTTTTCGGCGGCCGTGCTCACCGCTCCGCCGGAAGTACAGATCAAGGACGTGGATATTTTCATCGAGCTTGAAAAACTTCTTTTCAGGCTGAAGGCGTCGGAACAAAAACGGAAACAGCGTGCATAAAGAGTTTGTAGGAAGCCGCATGGGCGTGTTACAATAGGCCACGTATGCTTTTGCCCCTAAAAATTTTCTCATTTTCTCAAGGAGGTTTGTTTTATGAAACTTACACTTTCCGCGCTCACCGTCCTTTTCGCATCCGCCGCCGCGGCCTTCGCCGCTGACGCTCCCGCCGCCGGAGGCGCCCAGCAGAGCGCCCTGGGAGCTTTTCTTCCGCTGATTATTTTCATCGGCATTTTCTATCTGTTCATCCTGCGTCCCCAGAAGAAACGGCAGAAGAAGCACGATACTCTGGTGAACGGCCTTCAGCGCGGCGATAAAATCATCACCGCCGGAGGCTTTTTCGGCATCATTCGCGACGTGAAAGACGACAGCGTCATCGTTGAAATCGCCGAGGGACTCATGGCCCGCGTGCTCAAGGGCTCCATCTCCACCAAGATCACTCCCGAAGCTCCCAAGCCTGCCGCCAAGTCCGAAAAAACCGAAACCCCCAAGGCGGAGGAAACGGCTCCTGCGGCTTCCGCCGACGAGGAAAAGAAATAGTCACTCCTGATATACAGGGCAGCGGTTTTTCCTGTCTGCCCAGTATGTCTTGAACGGAAAACTTCTTTCTGGAGGAATAGATTATGTTGAGAAAGGATCGCTGGCGTCTGATCTTTATGATCACCGTCATCGTAGTTTCGGCTCTTGTCGTCTTCAGGGGCAAAGTCAACCTCGGACTTGACCTTCGCGGCGGAGCTCATATTGTGCTTCAGGCCAGCGGAACGCAGAACGTGCCGCTTACGCCCGACAGTCTTGACCGGCTTCGCACCGTTTTGGAGAAGCGAGTCAATCAGTACGGCCTCACCGAGCCCACGCTTCAGAAACAGGGAAAAGATCGAATGATCGTGGACCTGCCCGGCGTTGAAGACCCTCAGGCCGCCCTGAAGCTTATCGGCAGCACCGCCCTTCTTGAATTCCGCCCCGTGGTGCGGACGCTGTACACCGCCGCCTCGCTCCCTCCCCAGGCACAGCGGAAGAATTATGCCGACGACGAAGAGTATAACGCCGCCGTGGCGCGGTGGAACGCCTACAAAGAGCAGCTTGAAGACTCCAAAGCCAAGGCTCTGGAGCAGGCAAAATCCTTTAAGGGCGAAGAAGGGCAGATGATCGCCGGCGATTCAAACGGCTCAATTTATTTGCTCGACCGTCCCATGCTCACCGGCAACGAGCTTAGCAACGCCACCTCCGGCCACGATCAGCTGGGAATGCCCGACGTCTCTCTGGAATTCAACAGCGAAGGCGCCAAGCTCTTTGAGCAGGCCACGGAGAAAACCGTGGGCAGGCAGCTGGCCATGGTGCTTGACGGCGAAGTCATTTCCGCTCCCCGCGTCAACGAACGCATCGCCGGAGGACGCGCTCAGATCACCGGCCGATTCAGCGTCGAAGAGGCCCGAAGCCTGGCCATTATGCTTCGCGCCGGTGCGTTGCCCGTCAACGTCTCAATTCTGGAGAACCGCTCCGTGGGACCTTCTCTGGGATCGGACTCCATCAATGCCGGCATGTACGCCGGAGCCATCGGCCTTGCCGCCGTGTTCTTCTTCATGATCCTGTTTTATCGCGTCTGGGGCATTACCGCCGATATCTCGCTGTGCAGCACCATGCTGGTGCTTTTTGCGCTCCTCATGGCCTTCAACGCCACGCTGACCCTGCCCGGCATCGCCGGCATCATCCTCACCATCGGCATGGCCGTGGACAGCAACATCCTGATTTTCGAGCGCCTCCGCGAAGAAATCGAAGCCGGCAAAACGCCCAATGCCGCTTTGACCTCAGGATTCAGCAACGCTCTGACCACCATCCTCGACTCCAACATCACCACCGTTATCGCGGCCGCCGTGCTGTACTACTACGGCAGCGGACCGCTCCGCGGCTTCGCCATGACGCTGACCCTCGGAATTATGGCCAGCCTGTTCAGCGCTCTGGTGGTCAATCGCGTACTCCTTCAGAGCATGATCTCCTATGGCAGCCAAACCTTTAGGGCACGGAAGTAAGAGGCGGTGAAGACCATGAAAACCAAAATCCAGTTTATGCGCCATTACAAAGCGTTCCTCGCCGTGGCCGCCGCCTTTGTCCTCACCAGCGTTTCGCTGGTGCTGGTGCGCGGCTTTAACCTCGGGATTGACTTTACCGGCGGCAACATGCTCCAGCTGGAGTTTCCCGAAAAAGTCAAAGTCGGCGACGTGCGCTCCGCCATGTCCACCGTAGGCTACAGCACCGCCGTGATCCAATCCTACAGCGACACCGGCGTCATCATTCGCCTGCAGGGCGGCAGCGACCTTTCACCCGACCAGCTGCGCGATAAAATCGTCGGCGCCGTGGACGCTCTTCATCAGGGAAGCGTCAAGCTCGTCAACTTCGAAATGGTGGGCCCCACCGTGGGATCGGAACTGCGCAATCAGGCCATTTTCGCCTCAGCCATCGCGCTGTTGGGTATTCTGATTTACATCACCTTCCGCTTCCGTTTCCGCTTCGCCCTCGTCAGCGTCATCGCCCTGATTCATGACACGCTGCTGACTCTCGGACTGTTCAGCCTGCTTCACGTGGAAATCGGAATGACCTTTATCGCCGCCATACTGACCACCATCGGCTACTCACTGAACAACACCATCATCATCCTCGACCGCGTTCGGGAGAATTGGCCGAAGCTGAACCGTTTGGGCATGGAAAGCCTGATGGATCTTTCCATCAACGGAACCCTGGGCCGTACCATCAATACCTCGCTGACCACCTTCCTGCCCGTGCTGGCCTTCTACATCTGGGGCGGTTCCACCCTTGCCGGCTTCTCGCTGGCCATTATGACCGGCATTGTCGTCGGCGGCTACAGCTCAGTGTGCGTGACCACCTCCATCCTGTACCTGTGGCAGCTGCGCTCGCCCGAAAAATAGCAGAGCTCGGCAGTAAAATCGTACAAGCGCAAAGCGGCAGAATATGAGAAACGCAAGCATCCCGCTCCGATATCGGAGCGGGATGCTTGCGTGTGTACGGCGAGATGATGTGACGCCTTATGGCAGGCGGAGAATTTGAGCGAGTCTGTATTGCCGTTGTCGAGAACGGGAACACGCATAACTGGCGAATATTGATGTTTTTTGTGAAAGTGTGCAAGAAGTACATGCCGAGCTGAAGCTTCAGGGACAATGTGGCGCAAATTTTTGGGGAGTTGTCCTGGTAGCCGTTGATGCTAGGTCTCAGTTAAGCGCGAATATCTCCTTCCCAATGCGAAGCTGCCAATTCTTCAGCAGTCGAGACAAAATTTTCATGGATAAGTAGCTGGTGACCTTGCGGTAACCTATTATGTTTTGATAAAATGCGGAGTATTTCAATATTCAAAATATCAAGCGAAAAAGCGTATCGATGGGAATACATTAAAGGAGCATATGCGCCGTTGCCCTTTTCCATGTTTTCTTGTTTATGTACGACGCCTTCCGCTTATCCGCTTAAAAATAAAATGCGTCACTAGCATAAAAGCTCAGAGCGAGTAGGGAACGTTGTCTGTCAAGGACAGAGCCAAGAGGTCTCTCGCAAATGGAGAGTGGGGAGGTACGTAGTAGCGCTTTCTGGCGCTAAAGACAGAATAAGGCAGGAATTCTTTTTAGGCACAGTGTTCATCAGTTCCAGGCCTTTTTTGAAAAGAGAAAGGCGATAGATGCGTTCTTGCGTGGGGGAAAGATCGGGATGACCAAAAGGGTAATTGATGCTATTGCCTTGCAGGATACGATTGCAGCCTATGCCTTCGGATATTTGAATAAGGTTGGTAACATGCACGACGGGGATTCCTGCATGCTCAATGCAGGAGGCAATATAGGCACCGCAGCGGGTACTTGTACCACAGGTAGAAATGAGAAAAACGCCATCGACCCCGCTCTTTGCCACTGAAGTAGCAACTTTTTGGCCGAGCTTTTTGCTTTGTTCTACTGAAACCATAACTCCCGTTGTAGAATAGAAAAATTCAGAAATTTTGCCGATTTGTCCTGAGAATTCAACGATGCGGGCGGCGTCAAGCGGTATAAGCCGATTGGGATCCTCAAGAACAAATCGATTTTCATAGCCTTGATGGCTAATTTCGTAGTCTTCGGGTAAGAGGCTGTGTTTTTTCTCAAAGGAGTAGACGTAAAAACTGTCAGCGTCAATAGGGACAAGGTTGTCGGGATTGCCTCGGGGAACAAGGCCGCCGTCGGTAATAAACATAATGCATGCATCACTGAGCTTTTTCTTTAATACGGGGGCAGGCTGAGACTGAGGATAGGCAATAGGAACCTCGCTTCTGAACTCCTTCCCATGAAATTTAGCGAGAAGCATATTGATGCCACGCTGTGCCGCAGGAATATGGTAATCAATGACAGGGGTAGACTGACAGGCAGCTTTGGTGCTGTGGTTGATTGAGATAGGCTTTTTGCTGATGGAACAACAATGATCCATACATTTTAAGCGGGAGCTGTCTGTGTTTTGGTTATAAATTTCTTCTTGGGTGTGAGGAGAGGGGAAAAACAGCTGCTTTAGCTGAGAGAAGGGGCCGCCATGGGGAGCATTGAGTTTCTGCTGAGTATTTTCGAAGTTGGCATATTTCCTGTCTTCTACCATGCCGAGAAACATGATAGAAAGTTTTGGTTTAATAGCATTTAATTTTTCAAAACAGGAAATTTCTTCTACGGGCATGCCGCTTTTGATCCAGTCTGCAATAGTGCCCGCAAAAGCGTGAGAGTACATACGAGCCACAACAGATTGCTGTTCTTCATTGATATAACTGTTGATCTGACGACAAGCGTTGGAGATATAAATCTTCATCATTTCGAAATAGATATTTTCAAGGGTGTCAAACAGAGAGTTTTGTCCCTTGTAATGGAACACTTCTGAATAGAAATCTCGGTTTTTATGGAGATGCTGGCACAGTGCAATGAATCCTCTCCAACTTCCTTCAAGTGAAGAAGAGCTGTCTATGAGGGGCAATGCTTCAGAACAGAAAATCCAGCTTGCCAGGTCATATTTATCATGAAAATGGTAATAAAATGCGTTCCGGCTAATTTTGCACTGGGCAGTGATATCTTTTATAGTGATTTGATGGAGCCTTTTTTCTTTCATGAGTTCGCGCAGGGAGGCGGCCAGGGCAGATTTCGTGATCTCACTTCTCGACATGAGAGTACTCCTTTATTTCAGAGAACAAGTTAAACAACGTACCCTGTTCGAGCTTGGGATAAAATCGTATCGTATGCATATGTATTGATGAGTTAACAGCTTGGCGTGAACTTTCTTTTACTTCGTTTTTAAAATTTTATCGAACAGTTTTGACCATGTGTCACAGGGTTGCACGCCTGTAAGAAGATATTCGTCGTTAACAATGAAAGACGGGACACTCTTCGTGTTATAAGCAAGGCTCAGTTGGTAGTTATGTTCCAGTACATCTGCATAATGCGGATCAGAAAAAGCCTGTTGAACACCTGCGGGAGAAATCCCTACCTCCAGCGCCAGCGCTGCTACTTGTTCGGGAGTGCTGATATCTTGTCCCCTCTTCATGTATGCGTCCCATACGGATTGCATAAAAGTTCTTTCTTTGCCTGCTTCGCGGGCATAGATCATTAATAGCAATGCATGGCGTGTGTTGGCAAAGTGTTCTTTACAGGCGAGTTCAAGATTATAAGGGGCTCCCAATTTATTGAGAACATCGAAAAAGTGCTTATAGCGAATGTTGTGCTGTCTCATAGGCATTCCTTGAGGCGGAGTCTCTGGATGAATCTCATACCAAAGACAATCGACTTTAAAATCATAGGAATTGTGCAGTGTATCTAATATGTTCCAAGCCAAATAGCACCACTCACATATGATATCGGTGAACATTTTAATTTGAATCATATAAATGCCTCCTTGGGATATGTCAGAATTTATATAAAGTATGGACAGTCAGGAGAGGACTGTCCATACTTTTATTGTTTTTTAAGTTGTTTTACTCTTCGATGATAGCTGTTTTACCTCCTTCCGGTGTTTTTTCAAGAAGGTTGAGAGCTTGCTTTACCTTCTCTTCGCGGAATTTCTGCTCACTGGCCAACGGCAGCGAAGGATCACCAAAAACGTGGAGCACGCTGTTACCGCGCAGAATTCTGTTGGCACCTATACCTTCGGCGATTTTGGTAAGGTTGGTCACTTGGACAACAGGTATGCCTGCCCGCTGAATTTCTTTTGTAATCATGGACCCGCCACGACTTGAAGTTCCTCAGGTGCTTGTCTCTATAACTGCATCAACACCCTCCTTCTTTAGAATTTTTGCAATGTTTTCTCCAAAGGATTTGCATTTTTCCATAGGGGTCATAACACCTGCAGTGGAAAAAATGGTATCGTTAACAGAACCGATGACACCAGCGTCAGCTAAGCGGCGCAAAGCGTCAATGGGAACAAGACGATTAGGATCGGCAAGAACAAAGGCATTGTTATAACCCTGATGGCTGACTTCCCAGTCCTTAGCCTGGAGGCTTTCCATTTTTGCTACGGAATATTCCTTAAACGCTTTGGAATTTGTGGGAACTTGCCCGTCAGGATTGCCCTTGGGGACGAGACCGCCATCGGTTACTACAGCGATGCGACATTCGGATAAGGGTTTGTTTAATGTGGGAATAGGAATTTGTTCATGATTAGGCATCATGACCTCAGTGTGATAGGGTGCTCCGGAGGCTTTCGCCAGCAGCATATTAATTCCACGAACAGGTGCGGGAACTGAGTAATCAATAATAACAGCTGGACCACTACCGTGATAGTGTTCTTCCTTTCCATCACGGATGGAAGCTCCGGAGACAAGTCTTTTGGCAAACTCAGCGATTTGTTTCAGAGCTTCTGACATGTGATATGCATTGTTGCTGGTTTGCAAAATGTAACACCGATTCTTGTAGAGGTCGGTGCCGGGGTTCTCCGAGTAGAGCCCTGTTACGGCAGGAATATGAAGTTGTTCCGTTACTGCGGCGGTGCTACTGCCACAACCCAGGCCGTAACGTCCGGCGTTAAAACCGGGGCCGGCAACAAAGAGGTCTGCATTAGCTTCCTTTACAATCTGTACGATCTGAGGCAGGATTAAATCAGCCTTTTCAGCAATGGTATTGTCTCCGCAAATTATCGTTTTTACGATTTCATAATCGCCGCCTAAAGCTTTTTCGAGAGCGATACCGGGGCCGACGGGACCATCCTTTATTGATAAGCCCACGCTGGCTTCTGTTTCTCCGCCGATGCCGGCGTAAAATTGGTTGATATAATGTACTACTTTTTTGGTCATTGTTAAGCCTCCTTAACTGCAGGGACGATGTCACTGTCAGTGGTTACATAACAGTCACCGAGTTGAGACCATATTCCTTGGTAACAGAAGTTCGTAGTATGAGTAAAAGGCCCCCAAGGGTCAATGCCCAGCAGACACGGAACGTTGGAATGCTCCCCAATCAGACGCTCGACTCTGGGGTGGTTGAGATCCCAGTTGCGCCCACTGTTAATAACGGCATCGACATTGGGATCCGCGATGACCAGCATGTCACCGGGCTGATCATTGGAGACGGCCGAAAGATTGAGGACTGTCGGCATGCCAAGCCTCTGACACCAGTTGAAGGCAAGGGCTGAATCAAGCTGGCAATGTCCCATGCCAGATTTATTCAGCATAACGCAATCAGCCCCTAACGTCTCCTTGCACAGGGTAGCGGCAATCATTCCCATGGCGTCCTTACAGTCAATTTTCATGACATTATTGGCAAAAACAATGCCTACGAATTCTAGATCTTTGCCGTGCCTTTTCATGAGTTCTTTGATATAGACTTCATTTTGCAAGAAATAATTGGGTTCCCAATAGCGCCAAATCATGGCTCCGTCAAGAATTTCCGTTGGCTGTACCACAATGGGCAAGAAGTTCAAGGCGCTTTGGCCATAGTACAGGAAATTCCATGTGTCATGTGAGGCCATGTGTGTCACAAAATAGGCGACTTTAGGCAAATGTTTTGACGGATCCACAGGTTTGCGCTCATAAACCTCAGTCTCGTCGGGCTTGAGCGCAATAGCTAGCTTGGCCAGATAAACGTTCAGCGACAATGATGCATGTTTGAGAGCTTCTGCATAAGTTGCATCGGTGACCCCCTCACCTGGAGTTGCATCAATGCAAACGTGGATGTGGCGAGAAAAATTACTGTATTTAGCGCATTCTCCGCCCATATCGAGGTAATACTTGATATTACACTTTGCATAGTAGATGTCGGAGATGACAACGCCTTTCAGTGCGACAGTCCGTCCTTCACCAGTAGGTGCGAGTTTGCCCCAGATGCCTGGGTAAGACTCTTCAGGATGGTCTGCCTTGCAACGAGGCTGCATAACATCGTGAATGCTTAGAATACGGCAACTTTCACCTGGCTTGGCAATTTTCAGATCAATTCTTCCAAACAGATCGCTGTTAACGATCTTCATCGCTTCTTCTTTATTAATGGTCAACATGCCATTTACAAGGGAAGTCTTTTCACCAAACTGAACATCGTGGACATGGACATAGTCAATCTGTAACCTTTTACCCATAATCTGCACTTCCTTTCAAGAAGTCTTTTTCACCCTTTTTATATTAAGTGCGTGAGGCCGTGATGACTGAAGCTTGACATTAAGTCCCTTACGCCCCAACTTTTTTCGCACTCGGAAGGGCGGTGACCAGAAGGATACCAATGACAGCTACAGTGCCAGCGCAGGTGAAGGCAGCTGCCGTACCGAGAAGCTTGGCAGCAATAGAGCTGGCAATTGAACCAGTACCGAATCCAATCATTGTCAGAGACAATATGGTTCCCACATTCTTCGTGCCGAAACGGTCAGCAGCAATCGGCGCGAAGCATGCTTGGCATCCCCCAAAGGAGAAACTCAAGAGACTGAAACATGTTACATAAAGGGGGCCTGTAGCAATGCTCAGCAGGGCAACACCACCGGCGGTAATTAAAAAACTAAGAGCAAAGGCTGCCTTGCGTCCAATCTTGTCGCTAATGGTAGGGATAAGAAAACGTCCCCCGACTTGGCACATAGAAGCGGCACTGACACCAAGTGTGGCGAGTGCCGGAGTTAAGCCTCTATCAGCGCCGTAGCTGACAAAGATAGCACTCAACAGCAGATAAGCGGGAACGGCACAGAAATATAGTCCCATAATGATCCAAAACTCTTTGAGGTGAAGTACTTCATGAACTTCATACTGCTTTTTAGAGGTAAGAATGGGGCCTCTGTCAACATAGTCGGACATAAATCCTGTCGGTGGTAACTTCATTGTAAGAGTGCCAAACACCCCAATGCCCGCATAAATTGCAGCTACGATAAGAAATGACGTAGTATAGCCGTAGTTTTTAAGCCAACTGCTGACAAAGGGGCTGAAGACCGTTGCAGACATGCCGAGCATAGCCATAGTTAAGCCTGAAGCAAGTCCCTTACGATCCACAAACCACTTAGGCATCAGCGATACAATAACGTTATAGACGATTCCGTCGCCGATACCGAAAAGGCAACCAAAAGTTATATACATGGCTGAAAACATACGAGCGGGGAGGTAAGCAGAGATAAGCCAGCCAAGAACCATCAGAACGTAGCCGACGATCAATGTTCTCTTAATGCTGTATTTTTGTTGCATGCGACCGCCGATAAAATTACCAACGCAGAACACCGCTATAAATATTGTAAATGGCAGACTTGCTGTGGGAGAGTCTACATTGAAGTGTTGCATAATATGGGGCTGAAAGAGGCTGTATGTGTAGCAAACGCCCATAATTAACATACAAATCATGCCGAAAAATAATATTGCCCATCTGTTTGGATTATTTTCCTGATTCATAATGGCTTCCTCCTGTAATCTGATAAAGATAGCGCATACAGAGAAACAAAGAATTAGGTATAATGGCAAAAAATTATTTGACTGTAGTTTATGCGATACGTCCTCCTCTCTATTCCTAAATGTCACGATTGATCGGTCAATCTATCACTGCGCGTACTGTTATAGTATCTGTTAAAGTTTGAAAATTCACTTTACAAATACCGCCCAATGCAAAGAAAACATCCAGATGTACTATAAATAATGTCAGGCGAAACCATTAATTTTGAAATGCAACATAAAAGTCATAGGGTGGCATTGAGTTTTTTTCAGCACAGAGAAAAATACAGGGCTTCCGTTGAATTCTGAAAACGGGACGGTCTGTCTCACTCCTATTAAGAAAACTGCGAGAAAATTAAAGATCACGCACAAATTGCTCCGTCCCTACATTCCGCGCTGCAGCGGCAAAGTCGAGCGCAGTCACTTCAGTGGGGCAGAAGCGCTCTTTTCTCTGTTGCGTCTTTTATCTCATTGCTGGCTTCGGGAGCGGCAAAAATATGATCATCAAAACTCAAAGAGATGCGGCTTCCTGGCGGCTTTCTCATTGCAGCTTCGTTGTCCAGCATGTTTGCTAAATCTATGCTCACTGGGCACGAAACGGCATCTCCATCTTGACGGGATGTAAAAATGTGGTATACTTAAATACTTTCCTGACCTCGGCGGCGTTACGGCCTTGCGCTATGGAGTCACCTCGCAGCGAAAGAAGCGCTCCGTCTTTTACGGATCTTGGGGTGCAGGGGGAGAGCACGTGGGATGGGGCTGAAGCGCCTGCCGTTTGGGGGAGAAAATTCTGTTTTGATCTGCCCGGAAGTTGAGATTTTTGCCGTGCAGGCGAAGGAACGTTTTTTGAGATGTTGCCGTGGCTTTTGCGGCGTCAAAATTTCACGGTTCCCGCTTGTGTTCATGAAGAAGGGATGGATGAGATCCATGGAAAATTTTTCAGAAATGTATGTCATTGAGGCTTTGCATGAAGTTCCCATTTTGGAAAGCCGAATTCAGAAGAACCTTGTGAATATCGAAAAATACGCCAGCGGCGTCAATACCATGATTCCCGCTTTCGGCACGGCGGCGGAACAGAAAAAGCAGGTGGCCGCTTTTGTGGCGTCCACGAAAGATCTGATCAACAGACTGCTGTACATCAAGAGGTGTCTGGCCTACACCAACTCTGTCTCGGTGTTGGAAATTGACGGCTTTAAATACAGCATTGTCGAACTTTTGCACATCAAAAGCACGGCGTGCCAGTATTTCAACGGCATTTATGCCTCACTGAACTGCAACACGGGCAACGAGATGTACGCGCGCGCCTTTTCCGCTGGGAAAAATTCCGATACGGCGGGGACGGTTTCTCCCGTTCTCTATTACGATGAGAAGAAAAAGAACGAAGAAGCCGATAAAATGAACGAGTTCATCGGCAAAATCTCTTCGGCGCTTGAAATCTTCAACGCCAGAACGAAACTGAAAATTCCGGAGTAAGGTGCGTACCGATTTTCATTGCGTCATCGCGTAAAACTGAAAAACCGATCCCTTACTTCAAGCCAATGAAGTAAAAGCCTCACGACTTTTTCATCAAGATTCTTCTGCGTTAAAGACTGAAAAAAAACCGCCGAGGCCGCCTTCAAAGCGGCGGTGACGGTTCTTGAGAGCCCGGCGGTTTTCAAGACTTTTGTGTTTGAAAAATCCGGAGTTCAAGTCAATAAAAAGGTTTCGATCGGTTTTCCTCGATAGACTTCCGGCTGCGATGCCGCAATTTCTTTATTGGGTGACAGCTTTTATGGAAGATCGGCGCCTCATCGCCTCGAAGCCGTGCTGCGACCGGGCTTCGGCACATGGTCTCGGCGCGGCGTTGGGAGCGCGCGCATGCCGTAAAAGCGGGGCTCCATGGGCGGAGACGCCTATGGAGCCCCACGAACGTTTCGGCGCCGACAAAGGTGGCTGAACGCGGAGAGCGTGCGTTCGCTGCCCGGGGCGGACCGCTCCGCTTTCGGGATCAATTCTTGAGCAAAGCGCCCAAAACTGCTACAATACAAGAAATTCTGCCGGTCAGGACAGATGCGGCAGAATTTTTTATGCGGTGACGCAGCGTTTTTCGGCCGCATTTTCTTAGAACCCGCGGAGGCGACACAATGACAGACAAAAATTTTTACATCACCACGCCTATTTATTATGTGAATGACGTGCCTCACATCGGACATGCCTATACGACCATTGCGGCCGACGCCATGGCGCGCTACAAGCGCATGGACGGATACGACGTGTTTTTTCTTACGGGGACCGACGAACACGGACAGAAGGTCAGCGAAAGTGCCGCCAAGCGCGGTCTGACGCCTCAGCAGCTCACCGACGAGCTCTCTCAGAACTTCCGCGATCTGCTGCCGCTCATTGACGCCACCAACGACGACTTCATCCGTACCACTCAGGAGCGCCACATCAAGGTGGTGCAGGCGGTTTTCAAAAAGCTGCTGGATCAGGGCGATATCTACAAGGGGACGTACAAGGGCTGGTACTGCCTGCCCTGTGAGGCCTACGTGCCCGAGGCCAGTCAGGGGGAGAATCACACGTGCCCTGACTGTCACCGTCCGCTGAGGGAGATGGAGCAGGAGAGTTATTTTTTCCGCACGTCGGCCTACGCCGGGAAACTGCTGAAATTCTACGAGGCGCATCCCGACGCCATCAAGCCCAAGATCCGCTACAACGAGGTGGTCAGCTTTCTGCGCATGGGGCTGAAAGATCAGTCCATTTCCAGGACGCGTGACAGTGTGCCTTGGGGGATTTCGGTGCCCGGCGACGAGAGCCACACGATTTACGTGTGGTTCGACGCGCTCATCAATTATCTGACGGCCTGCGGTTACGGCACCGACGAGGCCAAAATGAAAAAATACTGGCCTGTGGTGAACCATCTGGTGGGCAAGGACATTATTCGCTTTCACTGCATCGTGTGGCCCATTATGCTTCTGGCTCTGGGGCTCAATCCGCCGGCCTGCGTTTACTCCCACGGCTGGTGGACCCGTGGCGGCGAAAAGATGTCCAAATCGCGGGGCAACGTGGTGGATCCTCACGAAATGGTGGGACGCTACGGTTCCGACGTTTTTCGGTATTTCCTGCTGCGTCAGGTGACCTTCGGTCTTGACGGCGATTTTTCCGAGCTGGCGCTGGTTCAGCGCATCAATGCCGATTTGGCCAACGATCTGGGCAATCTGCTGAGCCGCACGGCCACCATGATTGAAAAGTACTGCGGCGGCGTTGTGCCTCAACCGTCGGAGTACACCGGGCTGGAGCTGGAGGTAAAATCTCAGGCGCTTTCGGCCTTCGGCGATTACAAAAAGTACATGGAGGACTATCAATTCGACGAGGCTCTGAAATCTCTGTGGAGCGTCATCGGACGGGCCAACAAATATATCGACGAGTCCATGCCCTGGAAACTGGGCAAGGACCCCGCCATGGCCCATCGGTTGGGTACGGTGCTGTCGCTGCTGGCGGAGGAACTGAAACTGTCGGCGCTGATGCTGGCTCCGGTGATGCCCAGGACGGCTCAGAAGATCTGGAGCTCTTTGGGGCAGTCGGGAGCGATCGTCGAGGCGCGTTTTGCCGATTACCGCTGGGGAACGGCGGCGGGCGCACCGGCGACTCGCAGCGGCGTCCTCTTTCCCCGCATCGACATCGACCAGTGGAAGGCGCAGGCCGAGGCGCGCGCCGCCGCCAAGGCGCCGGTGGCATCTCCCAAGCCCGCCGACGGCGAGGAAGAAATTTCCATTGACGATTTTAAGCGGGTTGAGCTGCGTGTAGGTCAAATCCTTCGCGCCGAACCGCTGCCCAAGTCGCGATCGCTCTATAAGCTGGAAGTGGACCTGGGCTTTGAGAAGCGCACCATCCTTTCGGGCATCAAAGCCTTTTACACGCCCGAAGAGCTCACGGGCCGCAAAGTGGTGGTGGTGGTCAATCTCAAACCCGTAAAGATGTGCGGCACGCTCAGCAGCGGGATGCTCCTGGCCGCCGGCACCGGCGAGCCTCATTCGTCGGACGAAAAGCTGTCGCTGGTGGCCCCTGCCGAGGACATTCCTTTGGGCAGCCGCGTTCGCTGAAAAAATTTTTTCACCCTCGCGGCGCACAGGACCGTTTCAAAACAACGCCCCGAAAACTCCAAGCGCGGAGTTTTCGGGGCGTTGTTTGAGTCTTGAGGCGGCGAAGGCAAAAGGCAGTGCCATACGCTTTTATTATTGCATGGCTATTTTCCGTGGATTACAATACACTTCGGTTTACAGAGCCATGCGGCGAGTGTGATGAAAACGGCAACAGCGAAAAAGGAGAAGGGAACATGTCATACAAAAGAATTCTGACGGTGCAGGACATTTCCTGCGTCGGACAGTGCTCATTGACCGTGGCCTTGCCCATTTTGTCGGCCTGCGGCCTGGAGACGGCCATTCTGCCGTCCGCCGTGTTGTCAACGCACACAGGCGGCTTCAAGGGCTATACCTTTCACGATTTGACGCAGGAAATGCCCTGCATTATTCAACACTGGAAGCGGGAAGGCCTCGGCTTCGATGCCGTTTACAGCGGTTATTTGGGCAACGCGCTTCAGACTCAATACATCAAAGACATCTATGAAAGCCTTTTGAACCCCGGCGGACGGCGCATTGTGGATCCCGCCATGGCCGACAACGGAGTGCTTTATCCCGGCTTCGACCTGGCCTATGTGGAAAGCATGCGGAATTTTGCCTTTGCGGCCGACGTGCTGCTTCCCAATATCACCGAGGCGGCGCTGCTGACGGGAAGGGAGTATCGCGATCACTACGACGAAGGCTATATCGACGGCCTGCTGAAAGCCATGAGCGACGCCGGTGCCCGCGAAGTGGTGCTGACGGGCGTCAGCTACGACGAAAAGACCACGGGCGTGGCGGTCTGGAACGGCAGGGAAAAGCGCTATTACCGCCATGAAAAGATGCCTCGGGGATGCCACGGCACGGGCGACGTGTTCGCTTCGGTTTTTTCGGGCGCCCTGACGCGCGGAAAAACCCCGTACGAGGCGGCCGTGGCCGCCGCCGATTTTACACTGCACTGCATCAGGCACACCTCGGGGGATCCGTCCCATTGGTACGGCGTGAAGTTTGAGCCCCTTCTGGGCGAACTGACGGGACTTTTTGAATAGTGCGGATGTGACGAAAAAGCGCGGGAGCTCATGACAAGGGAGATCCCGCGCTTTTTCCCGTTCTCCTTCTGCGCGAAATCCGCAGAGAACTTTCAGTTTGCCCGCCTTTGGGGTACAATGTGAACTGAAGCTTTTGCCCCGCGTTTCCCGTTGAGCCGCTTCGCGGCGCCGAAGCTCATATACTTTATCTCAAAGGAACGCGACGGTATGCCAAACGAAAAAACTCTTCGCCTCGGGCGGCCGAACTTTGTGGACTGCCACTGTCATCTCAACTCGCCGGAGCTGCGCGACGGCATTCCCGCGGCGCTGCAGAGGGCGCGCGACGCCGGCGTGACGCGCATGGCGGTGGTGGGCAGCACTTTGGCCGACAGCCGTGAAGCGTTGGAAATATGCAGCCGGTATCGGCCCTGGGGCGTGTTCCCCGTGGTGGGCGTCCATCCCCACGAAGTCAAGGATTTGCCGAAGGGGGAGCTGCCGCAGGAGCTGACGGAGATGGCCGCGCGGTCTGAAGTAAAGGCCTGGGGCGAAATCGGTCTCGACTACTATTACGATCTGTCGCCGCGCCCCGTGCAAATTGAAGCGCTGGTTCTTCAGCTGGACGCCGCCAGGGCCCTGAATAAACCGGTGGTGTTTCACGTGCGCGACGCCTACGATGACTTCTGGCCGCTCATGACCCCGGACCGCGCGCCGGAAAAGGCGGAGCTCCACTGCTTCACCGGCGGCCCCGAAGATGCCCGCAAGGCCCTTGAGCGGGGATGGAAACTGGGCGTCACCGGCATGATCACCTTCAAAAAAGCCGACGATCTTCGAAGGGTGATCGAAGAGCTTCCCGTTGACGCGCTGCTGTGCGAGACCGATTCCCCCTGGATGTCTCCCGTGCCGTACCGGGGAAAAGTCAATGAACCTTCCCGCGTTCCGCTGATCTACGAAAAACTTGCCGAAATCAAGGGCATGTCGGTAGATGAACTGGCTGACTGCATCCGCCGCAGCGCCGCTGAATTTTTCGGTCTGGAGGAATAATAAGGTGTTTGAGTACCGTTTAATCGCTCAGGATCCAGAAACGGGGGCCCGCGCCGGCGAATTGGTCACGCCTCACGGCGTTATTCCCACGCCCGTCTTCATGCCCGTGGGCACTCGGGCTGCCGTGAAGGCCATGAGCCCCGACGAGCTGAGAACCATCGACGCAAAGATCATTCTGTCCAATACCTACCACCTGTTTTTGCGGCCGGGCGCCGATCTGGTCGCCAAGGCCGGCGGACTGCACCGCTTTATGAACTGGGATCGTCCCATTCTCACCGACAGCGGCGGGTTTCAGGTTTTTTCGCTGGCGGGCATCAACAAAATTCAGGATGACGGCGTGGAGTTTCAGTCTCATCTGGACGGCACCAAATACTTTATGACGCCCGAGCTGGCAACGGAGACTCAGGAGAAGCTGGGCGGCGACATCGCCATGTGTTTTGACCAGTGCCTCAAACTGCCCTGCACGCGCGGCGAAGCCGAGGCGGCGGTGGAGCGCACCCTGCGCTGGGCAAAACGATGCAGACAGTCCCATCGCCGCGAAGATCAGGCGCTTTTCGGCATCGTGCAGGGCGGTCTGTATGACGATCTGCGCGCTCGCTGCGCCGAGGAACTGGAGACCATGGACTTTCCGGGATACGGCATCGGCGGCCTGTCGGTGGGCGAGAGCCACAGTGAGATGTACCGATGCCTTGACCGCCTGATGCCCCATATGCCGGCGCACAAACCCCGCTATCTCATGGGCGTGGGGCATCCCGCCAATTTGATTGAAGGCATCGCCCGCGGCATCGATATGTTCGACTGCGTGCTTCCCACGCGCAACGGGCGCACCGGCACCATTTTCACCCGATCGGGAAAAATAAACATCAAAAACCTCCGTTACGCCGACGATTTCTCTCCTCTGGATCATCAGTGCGGCTGTTATGCCTGCCGAAATTTCACGCGCGCTTACATCCGCCATCTCTATAAGGTGGGCGAGATTCTTGCCCTTCGGCTGCTGTCGTGGCACAACATTCATTTCCTTGTGCACCTGGCGGCGGGCGCGCGGGAGGCCATCATCCAAGGGCGATTTTCTCAGTACCGCAGAGAATTTATGACTGCTTACGAAGGCGGCGCCTGCTGTGTGGAAGTCTGATCGCATTGTTTCCGTAGACTTTTGGAATCCCGATCCCGAAATTATGGCGCAGGCGGGACGTCTCATCCGCGACGGCCAGCTGGTGGCTTTTCCCACCGAAACGGTGTACGGCCTGGGCGGCAACGCCCTTGACGGAGAGGCCTGCAAAAAAATCTACGCCGCCAAAGGGCGTCCCTCCGACAACCCGCTGATTCTGCATTTTCCCGATCCCGAAGCTGTCAATCAGGCAGCTCGCGTGGACCGACGGGCGCGGGAGTTGATGGAGCGCTTCTGGCCCGGACCGCTGACGCTGGTGCTTCCCGCACGGGACATTGTCTCCCGTGAAGCGCGCGGCGGTTTGGATACCGTGGGTTGCCGTATGCCCGATTATCCCGCCGCTCTGGCTTTTTTCCAGGCCTGCGGTGTTCCCGTGGCGGGCCCCAGCGCCAACCGCAGCGGCCGTCCCAGTCCGACGGACGCCCAAACAGTTGCTCACGATCTCGGCGATGCCGTCGCCATGATCATCGACGCCGGACCGAGCCGGGTGGGAGTGGAATCTACCGTGCTTGACGTCACCGAGGCTGTTCCCGTGCTGCTGCGTCCCGGAGGACTGCCCATAGAACAGGTGGAAGCCTTTCTGCGCTGTTCCGTGGCGCTTCCCGAGGGGATCAACGAACTGAAACGCTCGCCGGGCACTCGATATCGCCACTATGCGCCGCTGGTACCCGTAAAGGTGTGGGCGCCGGGGCAGCCCTTCGACTGGCCGGAACGCTTTGTCTACATGGGCGTTCTTGCGCCGGCAAGACCCCCGCGGCGGCAAATTCGTTTTCTCTCCTTCGAGGCTTACGCTCACGGGCTGTTTTCCGCGCTGCGCGAACTTGAGACCGACGGCCTGCCCCTTGTGGCTCAATGGCCGCCCGTGGAAGGGCTGGGACGGGCGCTTCGCGACCGCATTGCCCGAGCGGCGGGGCTGTCGTAGGCGCATTTTTGCCCCTCAGACCGGACGCTATGGGCGCTGAGCGCAAGGGCATTCGCAGAAATTGTTTGAGGTGACAACGGTGAAAAAGGGGGGGGCGGACGCGCTTGCCCTGCGCGCTTGTGCCGTGCCGCGGGCGGCTTCCGTTTCAGTGCCGGCCGTCGTCCTGTGCCCGGAATGACGGTGCAGTCGACATCGTTTTTCCTGTTGCGCCTTGCGGGTACGCCCGGGGCGGTCTTGGGGCAAGCCTCGCCAAGGGGACAAAATTTTTGTTCCCGGTGCAATTTGGGGGCTTGTCAAAATTAAAAAGCTCTGTATAATATCTAACTGTTCAGTTGTCGCCCGGGTGGCGGAATTGGTAGACGCGCTAGATTCAGGTTCTAGTGGGCACTAGCCTGTGGGAGTTCGAGTCTCCCCCTGGGCACCATCCTTAATGAAGGATGGCCATGTCACCGATACGTGAGGGCTGCATAAAGCTTAATGCTTTGTGCAGCCCTTTTTGTGTTTTCCGGCAGCTTTTTTCTTTGCGCCCGCTGCTTTTACAGCCGGCCATCGTTCGACGGTTTTGCGGCATTGATAAGCAAAGATCATCAAGGTCTGCGCGGAACATTTTAATTGTGGAAATTATCTTTCTAGTCAGACTTTTTATTTTCTTACAGCGGAGGTTGAACACTGCATGGCTGAATTCGTTCCGGTGAGCAAAGGGCGTCAGCGTCTTATATTCGGCGGCGGCAAGGATCTCATCCCGCTTCCCAATATGGTGGAAGTCCAGAGGGAGTCCTACCGTTCCTTTTTTCAGGAGGAGACCGCGCCTGCAGAGCGTCAGTCCGTGGGATTGCAGGAACTTCTCAACGAAATTTCGCCCATCTCCAACTTTGACGGCAGTTTCCGTCTGGAATTTTTGGGGTACGAAATCGACGAACCTTCCATGACCCAGAATGAGGCGAAACGCCGCGACTGCACGTGGCATCGCCCCATCCGCGTCAAGGTGCGCCTTCACAACGACCGTTCGCAGGAAGTGCGCGAAGAGGAAATCTATCTCGGCGATTTTCCCGTGATGACGCCGCGCGGCACTTTTATCATCAACGGCAGCGAGCGCGTTGTGGTCAATCAGCTTGCCCGCAGCGCCGGCGTGTATTTCAAGTCGGAGCCGGGGACCTCCGGCGTTCAAAATTATTCGGCGAAGATTATTCCCGAGCGCGGCGTCTGGGTTGAATTTATCATGTCCGGCGACACCCTGTCCGTCAACGTGGACAGCCGCCGCAAGCTGCCCGCGTCGTTGCTTCTCAAGGCTTTCGGCCTAGGCACCAACGAAGAGTTCCTCAAGACCTTCGGCGGCACCGTGGAGAATTTGGACATCACCAGCGAAGAAGGCGTAGGCCGCATTTTGGCCGAATCCATCACCGACTCCCGCGGAAACGTGGTGTTCAAGTCGGGCACCCGCATCGACAAGGACATTATGGAAAAACTTTGGGACAAGGGGCGCAGCGAGATCAAAGTCTGGAACGTGGCGTCGGTCTTCGCCTCTTCGGTGGAAAAAGACCCCACCAACAGCGTCGACGAGGCGCTGCTTGAGATCCTGCGCCGCATGAGGCCCAACGAGCCCGTGCGCATCGAAGGAGCCAGGGATTACTTCGACGAGCAGTTCTTCAATACCCGCGCCTACACTCTCGGCCGTGTGGGACGATACAAACTCAATCGTCGTCTCGGCCTGTCTCTTCCCAAAGATCAATACATTCTTACTCTTGAAGATCTGGTGCGCATTGTTAAAGGACTGGTGACGCTGCGCGACACGGAAGAGCAGCGCGACGACGTGACGTTCCCCCAAATCGGCGAAGAACACACCGACGACATCGACCACCTCGGAAACCGCCGCGTGCGCACCGTAGGCGAGCTCCTTCAGGCGCAGCTGCGCATCGGCATGCTGCGCCTTGAGCGCATCGCCAGAGAACGCATGACCACCGTGCCCGATCTGAGCAAGGCCATGGCCCGCGATCTCGTGAACGTGCGTCCCATCTCGGCGGCGCTGCGCGAGTTCTTCGGATCGGGGCAGCTGTCACAGTTCATGGATCAGAACAATCCGCTCTCCGAGCTCACTCACCGCCGCCGTCTTTCGGCTCTGGGGCCCGGCGGCTTGAGCCGCGAGCGCGCCGGCTTTGAAGCGCGTGACGTTCACTACACCCATTACGGACGCATTTGTCCCATCGAGACGCCCGAAGGCCCCAACATCGGCCTGGTCACCTCGCTGGGTACCTACGCCCGTCTCAATGAATACGGGTTCCTGATCACGCCGCGCCGCCCCGTGAAAAACGGCGTGGTGAGCAACGATCCTCGGGAAATCGTGTACCTTTCGGCCGACGAAGAGGACAACTACTATGTCGGGCGCGCCAACACGCCCTATGATCCCGAAACGGGCAAGCTCAGCGAAGATGCCGTTTACGCCCGATATAAAGGCGAAATCGTCCGCGTTTCGCCCGAACTGATCGACTATCTCGACGTGGCCTCGAAGCAGGTCGTTTCCGCTTCGGCGGCTTTAATTCCCTTCCTTGAACACGACGACGCCCATCGCTCCCTCATGGGCTCCAACATGCAGCGCCAGGCCGTGCCTCTGCTTTTACCCGAGGCGCCTCTGGTGGGCACCGGCATTGAGGAGCGCGTCGCCCGTGATTCGGGCTGCTGCATCTATTCATCCTGCGACGGAACCGTCACCTACGTTGACTCCGATCGCATTGAAGTGACCGACGACGAAGGCGTGCGCCGCGAATTCCCCATGGACAAGTTCCGCCGGTCCAATCAGGGAACCATTATCCACCAGCGCCCCTGCGTCGACGTGGGGACTCGGGTGGAGAAGGATGAGCTTCTGGCCGACGGCCAGTCGGTGGACGGCGGCGAACTGTCGCTGGGGCGCAACGTGCTCATCGCCTTTGTGCCCTGGGAAGGCTATAACTACGAGGACGCCATTCTTCTGAGCGAAAAACTGGTCAAGGAGGACTATTTCTCCTCCATTCACATTGAAGAGTACGAGATGGACTCCCGCGACACCAAGCTCGGTCCCGAAGAGATTACCCGCGACATTCCCAACGTCGGCGAAGACGCCCTGCGCAACCTTGACGAGGACGGCGTCGTGCGCGTGGGCGCCGAGGTAAATCCCGGCGATATCCTCGTGGGAAAAGTCACTCCCAAGGGAGAGGCGGACCACAGCCCCGAAGAAAAGCTTCTGCGCGCCATTTTCGGCGAGAAAGCCGGCGAAGTGCGCGACACGTCGCTGCATCTGCCTCACGGAACGCGCGGTAAAGTGGTTTCCGTGAAGAGACTGACCCGTGCCGACAATCCCGAGTCCTTAAGTCCCGGAGTCAACGAAGTGATTAAAGTTTACGTGGCTCAGTGGCGCAAAATCACCGTGGGCGACAAGATGTCGGGACGCCACGGCAACAAAGGCGTCATTTCACGCATTCTTCCCGTGGAAGACATGCCCTATCTTCCCGACGGCACGCCCGTGGACGTGTGCCTCAATCCTTTGGGCGTTCCCAGCCGCATGAACCTCGGCCAGGTTTTGGAAGTCCTGCTGGGACTGGTGGCTTTGAAAAACGGCTGGCATGTGGGCACGCCCGTTTTCGAGGGCGCGAAAGAGCGGGAAATTTACAGGATGCTGGGCGAAGTGGCCGAAAAAGACCCCGATCTGAAGGGCAAACTGTCCTCCGGCGGCACCATCCGCCTGCGCGACGGCCGTACGGGCGACCTGATGGCCGAACCCAGCACCGTGGGCGTCATGTATATGCTCAAGCTGAACCATCTCGTCGACGACAAGCTGCACGCCCGCTCCGTCGGCCCCTACAGCCTCATCACTCAGCAGCCGCTGGGCGGAAAGGCCCAGTTCGGAGGCCAGCGCTTCGGAGAAATGGAAGTCTGGGCGCTTCAGGGATACGGCGCGGCTCACGTGCTTCAGGAAATGCTGACGGTGAAGTCCGACGACATTCGCGGGCGTCTCAAAACCTACGAGAAGATCATTAAAGGACAAAATCTGTCCAAGCCCGGTGTTCCCGAGAGCTTCAAAGTGCTTGTCAAAGAGCTTGAAGGTCTGGGGCTGACGGTGGAAATCGATTACAGCGACGGCACGTCGGGCGCACTTCTGGCCGACGACGACGATGACGGTCCCAGCCGTCCCAGCGACATTGACAACATTACGGCGCGTGATATGTTCATGGGCGAAACGGCCCATGCCGCGCCGTCTCGGAGCGAAGACTCCGCCGATGAGATGCCCTGCGAAGAGGAGGCGTCAGACGCCGCAGCGGAACAGGACAATTCTCAAGATCGGGAGATGCCCAATCTCAACGAATAACCGCTTCTGAACGGCTGCGCCTGAAAGCGGGAAAAACTTCGGAGCCCCGGGGCTCCGCTTCTCCCGCTTTTTGAGGGGCTCCCGAGAGCGGCGGAAACATTGAGACCTTTGATCGCCAACGGACATGAGAAATTCCTGTTCCTTTTTTAAAGAAATGGAGTGATTCTCCTTATGAATAAAGAGATCGTCGGCATTCGTCTGCGGCTTGCCACGCCGGAACAAATCCGCGCCCTTTCTCACGGCGAGGTGAAAAAACCGGAAACCATCAACTACCGAACGCTGAGGCCGGAGCGTGACGGCTTGTTCTGCGAGCGCATTTTCGGCCCCACGAAAAGCTACGAGTGCGCCTGCGGAAAATACAAGAAAAGCGGCCCGAAATTTAAAGGCGTGGTGTGCGACCGCTGCGGCGTGGAAGTGACCGACAACCGCGTGCGCCGCGAGCGCCTCGGCCACATTGAGCTGGCCGCGCCGGTGGTGCATATCTGGTATCTGCGCGGCATTCCCAGCCGACTGAGCCTGCTGCTGGGCACACCCACCAAAATGCTGGAGCGCGTCGTCTACTTCGCCCCGCTGCGCAAGCGCGAAGCGGCCTATAAAGTGGTCATCGAAGGCAAGCGATCCGATTTGGCGGCCAAGGACGACATCATCTCCGAGTCGGAGATGAAAGTTCACGCCCACTACGACCCCAAGTTCAAAGCCGAAGAAGCCTACCGCATTACCGGCACCGACGACGTGCCTCTGTCCGTCGGCGATGTCATCAGCGCCAATCAGCTGAGCCGCTATCAGTCCGAATGGGGCGGAGAGGCCTTTACCGCCGAGCCCGCCTACCGCATTCTTTCCATCGACGGCGTTGCGGGGGATGCCGCCGAAGTTCTCACCGCCGAAGACGCCGCGGCCTCTTTTAAAAACGGCGAAGAAGGCGGCATGCAGACATGGCGTCCCGGCGACGACATTTCCGAGTCCGACCTGAACAAGCTCCGCGAGACGTCGCAGGTGGAAGCCGAGCCCCGCAAGACAGGCACTCAGAACAGTTTCATCGTTACGGCCGTCACCTATCTTCCCTTCCAGAAGGGGCAAGTCCTTTCAACGTCGGAGTACAACCTGTTCCGCGAGAAGTACGGCGAACGCTTCAACGCCCAGCTGGAGAGCGTCATCGTCGAGGATCCCTGCTATCTGGTCATCGACGAAGGCAATTCTCCCTTCGAGGACTGCGACATCGTCACCGAGAGCGAAGAGCGGCTGTGTTCCGCCTACGACCCCAAATTCAAAGCCGGAATCGGCGCCGAAGGCGTGAGAGAAAAACTCCGCGCCATGGACCTCAATCACCTTGCCCAGGAACTGCGCGAAGAACTTTCCGAGACCACGGGGCAGAAGCGCCGCAAGATCGTCAAGCGCCTGCAAGTGGTGGAGGACTTTCGCAAGGGCGACTGCGCGCCTCAGTCCATGGTGCTGGAAGTGCTGCCTGTCATTCCCCCGGACTTGCGCCCCATGGTGCAGCTTGACGGAGGCCGCTTTGCCACCTCCGACCTCAACGACCTGTACCGCCGCGTCATCAACCGCAACAATCGACTGAGCAAGCTGAAAGAGCTGAAGGCCCCCGAAATCATTATCCGCAACGAAAAACGCATGCTTCAGGAGTCGGTTGACGCCCTGATCGACAACGGACGCGTCGGCAAGGCCGTTCTCGGCGCCGGCAACCGCCCCCTCAAGAGCCTGACCGATCTGCTCCGCGGAAAGAAAGGCCGCTTCCGCCAGAACCTTCTGGGCAAGCGCGTGGACTATTCCGGCCGTTCGGTTATCGCCATCGGCCCCTTTCTCCGCCTCTATCAGTGCGGCCTGCCCAAGCAGATGGCTCTTGAACTTTTTAAGCCATTCGTCATTCAGAAAATGGTGGAGCGCGGCATTGCCACCAACGTGAAAAACGGCAAGCGCCTCATTGAGCGCGGCAACGAGCAGATTTGGGGCATTCTGGAGGAGATCATCAAAGATCATCCCGTCATGCTGAACCGTGCGCCGACGCTGCACCGTCTTGGAATTCAGGCTTTCGAACCCATCCTGATGGAGGGCAAGGCCATTAGACTTCACCCCATGGCCTGCACGGCCTTCAATGCCGACTTCGACGGCGATCAGATGGCCGTTCACGTGCCCCTTTCCATTGAGGCTCAGACGGAAGCGCGCATGCTGATGCTGGCGGCGAACAATCTGCTGTCGCCGGCCAGCGGCAAGCCCATCGTTTCGCCCACCCAGGACATTCTGCTGGGACTGTACTACATCACCAACATGCGCCCGGGACTCCCCGGCGAAAATACCTATTATGACAGTCCCGAAGACGTCATGACCGCTTTGGATCACGAAGCCGTCCACGTCAACACGCGCATCTATCTGCGCTGGAATTCTCAGTGGCATCCTCTGGTGGACAAGGGCATGAGCGACGGGGATTTCCTCGATCCCAAAACCCGAAAATGGCTCATCACGACGCCCGGCCGTGTTCTGTTCAACCTTCACCTCAACCCGCGCCTTCGATTTGTAAACTGCCAGATCGGCAAATCCGACCTGAGTTCCATGCTGGACAGGGCTTACGATTATCTGACGCGCGTCGAGATGGTGGACACCCTTGATTCCATTAAAAACCTCGGGTATCACTGGGCCTGTGTCAGCGGCCTGAGCTTCCAGATGCAGGCGGTCATCATTCCTCCCGAGAAGGATCAACTGGTGAAAGAATCGCTGGATACCGACACGAAAATTCACGGCCAGTACGAAATGGGCATCCTCACCGAAGATGATTATCTGCGCAGGAAAGAAGCCCTCTGGTCCGACGCCGCCGACCGCATCGGAGACTCCATCATTCACCATATGGAGCCCACCAATCCCATTCGCATGATGATCGCATCGGGGGCGCGAGGCAGTAAAGGACAGCTGGCGCAGATGGCGGGAATTCGCGGGCTTATGGCCGATCCTACGGGACGAATTATCGACTATCCCATCACCACCAACTTCCGCGAGGGCATGAACATGCTGGAGTACTTCATTTCCACTCACGGAGCGAGAAAAGGACTGGCCGATACGGCTCTGCGCACCGCCAAGTCGGGATACCTGACCCGCCGACTGGTTGACGTGGCTCAGGATATTATCGTTCTCGAAGCGGACTGCCACACCGAAAAGGGCATCAAAATCGAGCCCATGACCAGCGACGACAAAGTGGTTATTCCGCTGCACGAACGCATTTCCGGCAGAACCACCCTTGAGGACGTGGATGATCCCGAGACGGGGCGCCGCATCGTCAGCAAAAACGACCTCATCTCGCCCGAGCAGGCCCTTGAAATTGAAAGGGTTCGCGATTACCTTTGGGTTCGCAGTCCTCTGAGCTGCGAGTCGCCTTACGGCATCTGCCAGAAGTGCTATGGCGTGGATCTGTCCAGCCGCAAACTCGTCAATATCGGGGAAGCCGTCGGCGTCGTGGCCGCCCAGTCCATCGGAGAGCCCGGCACGCAGCTGACCATGAGAACCTTCCACACCGGCGGCGTTCGTACTTCCGGCGACGACATCACCCAGGGACTTCCGCGCATTGAACAGCTTTTCGAAGCCCGACGTCCCAAGAAAGTGGCCTTTTTGGCGGGGCTTGACGGCAAAGTCGCCGAAATTCGTGAGCTCGAAGGAAAGCGCAAAGTCATCATCTCGGGCACGCAGGGCGACAGCGACGTGGTGCAGAAAGTCACCTACAGCATCCCCCTTTCACAGGGCCTGCTTGTTGACGAAGGTCAGGAAGTCAAGGCCAGCACCAAGCTGACCGAGGGCAATATCGACCCGCAGCAGCTCCTCGAAGTGGAGGGACAGGAAGCCGTTCAGAAATATCTGGTGGACAGCATTCAGGAAGTGTACCGCTCGCAGGGCGTTTCCATCAACAACAAGCACATCGAGGTCATCCTGCGCAAAGTGGCGCCCATCAACCGCCTGCGAGTCATCGACGAAGGCGATACGTCACTGGTGGCCGGCGATCTGGTCTGGGCTTCCGACGTGCAGAAGGAAATTGATCAGCTCAACGAGGAAAACGCCCGCAATCTTGAAGATGCCGTCGCCGCCCTGTGCGGCAAGACCTTTGTCAGCCAGGATGGATTGCACCCCACGCCGGAAATCACCGCCCGCCAGAAGACCGTCATCGACCGGGAACTGGTGGAACTGCTCCTGAAGCCCGGCACGTCCATGACACGGCTCAACGCGCTGGACGAAACAGGGCCTCTCACCGTCATCCTCGGCGAAGCGTCTTTCCGTGCCCGACTGAAGGGCGCCCGTCCTGTAGTGCCTATTACCTGCGCTGACGGCACCGTCATTCCAGAGACCTGCGAGATGACCCTTCAGGATTTGGCGCACATCACCTCCGGCCCTTCCGAGCCTCATCTGTACCGCAATGTGACCCATCTTCGCAAGCTGGCCGACGTGGCCTATCTGTCAAAGGACGTCGTCGATGCCGACGGTACCGTTATCGCCCGCCGCGACGACCTGATCACCGCCGACCTTGCGGAGAAGCTGCTCTCCAGTCACGATGTTGAGAGCATCAGAGTTTGGAAGACGGTTCAGCAGATTAACCTGCTGGACTACCTGCGGGAACGTCTGATCAGCGTTTACTGGGGAAAACTGCTCACAGTGGCCTACGACGCCGACAATGTGCCGCTTGCCAATATGCCGAAAATCGTCAACGCCGCCGTGATTCGCGCAATTCTCGACGGAACGGTGAAAACCATGATGCTTCACGGCAGCGAAGAACCTGTCGGCCTCGACAATTTCCTGGCGCAGACGTTGGCCAATGCCGTCACCGGCAAGGTGACCCTGAACGAGATCAGCCTCGGCGACGGAAACATCGCCGCCGGCACGACGCTTACGGAGGAACACGCCGCTCTGCTTTCGCAAAACAGAGTTCCGGTGCTCACCCTTCGCCCCGGAGCGTCACAGGAAGAAAAAGTCGTCTTGGTCAGCCGCATGACCTTCGTGCGCAAACTGCGCGTCCTGCCCATTTGCCGCAAGTTCATTCACGGCATTACCAAGGCCGCCCTCGCAACGGAAAGCTTCCTGAGCGCGGCCTCCTTCCAGCAGACGGCTCAGATCCTTGCGGGAGCCGCGGTGCGCAGCCAGGTGGACCATCTCATGGGACTGAAGGAAAACGTCATCATCGGGCACCTGATTCCCGCCGGAACCGGCATTGAGCGCTTTCAGAGCGTCAATGTCACCAGCCGCTATACGCCAGAGACGGAAGATCCCGAAGAGGCTTCCTCTGAGATCGATCCTGAAGGAGCATTGCAGGAACCTCTGGCCGGAGAAAATCGGGAAGAATGATTAAAAATCTATAGAAATCAGTAAAGTTCTTTTAAATAATCAAAAACATTTAATTTTTGCTCGCTTCGGGGCGTGTTAATACTTGACTTTAACACGCCCCGTTGCTATCATTTCTGAGTGTCTTTCGCGCGAGGGTGAACTGTGTCCTTTTATCGGGAACCGCTGGGTTACCAGACGTGTGCGATCCCTCCGGAGAAGCTGTACGTCTGGCCCGGAACGGCGCGAGTCCGCCGTGTTTCGAGCCCGAGGGGCTTGAGAACGAATGCTCTCGAGAGAGGCTGGTTTCTTCCCCGTGCGGAACTTTTCCAGACAATCCCGGACCGGTAACATCAAGGGCGGAAGACCGCCGAAGACCGAAGGCCTTCGGAAAATTTTATAGATTTTTCCAGGAGGAGGAAATAACGTGCCAACAATCAATCAGCTTGTGCGCAAAGGACGTACGGCTTCCACTTACAAGTCGGCGTCGCCCGCACTGCAGAATTCTCCGGTTCGCCGCGGAGTCTGCACCCGTGTTTACACGGTGACCCCCAAGAAACCCAACTCGGCTCTTCGCAAGGTGGCCCGTGTGCGTCTTACCAACGGCATTGAGGTTACGTCCTACATTCCCGGCGTCGGCCACAACCTGCAGGAGCACTCGGTGGTCCTCGTCCGCGGAGGGCGTGTCAAGGACCTTCCCGGCGTCCGTTATCACATTGTGCGCGGAAGTCTTGACTGCGGCGGCGTTGCTGATCGCAAGCGCAGCCGTTCCAAATACGGCGCTCGTCGCCCCAAGTAGTTTTATTTTTAAGGAGGAAATTTCATGCCGCGGAAAGGGCATATTAAAAAACGCGAGACCCTTGCTGATGCAACCTATGGAAGTCCCGTCATCACCAAGTTCATCAACACACTGATGCTCGACGGCAAGAAGAGCATTGCAGAAGGCATTATGTACGGCGCCCTCCAGATGGCGTCGGAGAAGCTGAAGGCCGAGCCCATGGCCGTCTTCGAGAAGGCCCTTGAGAACGTCAAGCCCGCCGTTGAAGTGCGTTCACGCCGCGTGGGCGGCGCCACCTACCAGGTCCCTGTGGAAGTCGCTCCCGAGCGCGCCCAGGCTCTGGCGATTCGTTGGATTATTTCCTTTGCCCGCGGCAAGAAAGGTATCCCCATGGCCGAGCGCCTTGCCCGCGAACTTATGGACGCCTACAATAACGAGGGCAGCTCCGTGAAAAAACGCGAAGACACCCACAAAATGGCTGAGGCCAACAGAGCATTTGCTCATTACCGCTGGTAATCTGTGGATTTTCTGGTGAAGTCCCATGCTGACTAAAGACCTGACGAAAATTCGCAATATCGGCATTGCCGCCCATATCGACGCCGGTAAGACGACCACTTCCGAGCGCATCCTGTTCTATACGGGCGTGAATTACAAGATCGGCGAAACCCATGACGGCACCGCCACCATGGACTGGATGGCCCAGGAGCGCGAGCGCGGCATTACTATTACTTCGGCGGCCATTACCTGCAAGTGGAAAGACTGTTTTATCAATATTATTGATACTCCCGGGCACGTGGATTTCACCGTGGAGGTTGAGCGTTCTCTGCGAGTGCTTGACGGCGCCGTGTCGGTGTTCTGTGCCGTTGGCGGCGTGGAGCCCCAGTCCGAAACGGTGTGGCGGCAGGCCGACAAGTACAAGGTTCCGCGCATCGCCTTCATCAATAAGATGGACCGCGTGGGCGCCAACTTCCTCAATGTGGTCGATCAGATTAATGACCGCCTCGGCGCGCGCGCCGTCCCCGTGGTTCTTCCCATCGGAGCCGAGGATTCCTTCCAGGGCGTTATCGATCTGCTCGAGATGAAGGAGCTCTTTTATGTCGATGAAATGGGTGCTCACCCCGAACATCGCGACATTCCCGCCGACATCATTGACGACGCGAAGATGTACCGTGAGCATCTCATTGAACAGCTGGCCGATGTCGATGACGAGATTATGGGCCTCTACCTTGACGGCAAAGAGCCTTCCGTCGAGCAGATCAAAGCGGCTATCCGCCGTCAGACCATCGCACTGAAGTTTGTCCCCTGCTTCTGCGGAAGCGCTTTCAAGAACAAGGGTATTCAGCCGCTGCTGGACGCTGTCGTGGATTACCTGCCCAGCCCCATCGACCTGCCCCCCGTGGAAGGCGCCGACCCCGACGACGAAACGAAAGCTGTGGAGCGCCATCCCAAGCTTGACGAGCCCGTTGCCGCTCTGGCTTTTAAGGTCGCCGTCGATCCCTTTGTCGGGCGTTTGACCTTCTGCCGTCTTTATTCCGGCGTTCTCCACACCGGCGATACGCTGTACAATCCCGCCAGCCGCAAGCGCGAGCGCATCGGCCGCATCCTGATGATGCATTCCAACAAGCGTGTGGACGTTGACGATGCCAGCGCCGGAATGATCGTCGCCCTTCCAAGCCTCAAGAGTACCCGCACGGGCGATACGCTGTGCGACGAAGCTCATCCCGTGGTCCTTGAGAGCCTTACCTTCCCCGCACCGGTCATTACGCTGGCCGTCGAGCCCGAGACCACTGAGGACAAGGCCAAACTGGCCAAAGGGCTTATGGCCCTGTCCGACGAGGATCCCACCTTCGTTGTCAAGGACAATGAAGAGACGGGGCAAACCACCATTTCCGGCATGGGAGAGCTTCATCTGGACATCATCGTTGACCGTCTGCGCCGCGAGTTCGGCGTTCACGTTAAAGTGGGCCGTCCTCAGGTTGCTTACCGCGAAGCCATCACTCAGCGCGTTGAGCGCGTTCAGGGCAAGTTCGTCCGGCAAAGCGGCGGTCACGGACAGTACGGCGACTGCGTCATCAACATGGAGCCTCTGCCCGACGGACAGGAAGGCTTTGTGTTTGAAGACGACATCGTGGGCGGCGTGATCCCCCGCGAGTTCATCCCCGCCTGTCAGAAGGGCTTTGAAGAGGCCATGGGCAGCGGTGTGTTGGGAGGCTTCCCCGTGATCGGCGTGAAGGTCGAGCTGGTTTACGGAAGCTACCACGAAGTGGACTCCTCGGAAATGGCCTTCAAGATCGCCGCGTCCATGGCTTTCAAGGAAGCCATGCGAAAGGCGACACCCACTCTCATGGAACCCATTATGGCCGTCGAGGTCGTGACGCCCGAGGAATATGTCGGCGACGTTATGGGTGACCTTTCATCCCGCCGCGGCAACGTGGAAGGCATGGAAATGAGGGCCAACGCCCGCGCCGTCAAGGCCTTCGTTCCCCTCGGAGAGATGTTCGGTTATGCCACCGACCTGAGAAGCAAAACTTCGGGTCGTGCCAATTACACCATGCAGTTCGATCATTACAGCGCCGTTCCCAGAAACGTTGCCGAGGCAATTCTCAATCCTTCGGGCAGCGCCGATGAGACCAAGGGCAAAAAATAAGATTTCCGGGATAAAAATCCAGGGAGGAAAAAATAATGGCAAAAGAGAAATTTGAGCGTTCCAAACCCCACCTTAATATTGGGACAATCGGACACATCGACCACGGCAAGACGACCCTGACAGCGGCCATCAGCCACATACTTTCTCAGGCCGGCT
>CABTYW010000015.1 GCA_902489135.1 uncultured Synergistaceae bacterium | reverse complement strand
TGACCAGTTCGGAAGCGACGACGTAGCAGGCGCGGACTTTGCTCCATACTACTTTGTAGATCTTGTTCATCCAGTGATGTCTCCTTTTAAAAAATGGATTGTTATCCAGAGTTCCCTCATAAGAAATGATGGGCTAAGAAACGATGGGCGCGGAGGATGCTTTTTCGCCGTGAGGCCTTCCGTCCGCTGAAAAAGATGCTTTGCACCTATGCCCGGGGCGCGCGCTTTGCCGTTGTCCGCCCCGAAGGGTCGCCCTTTGCCGCACCGCGGGCTTTTTCCACGACGGCGCGGAGCTGCCTCCGGGCGGGGCCGTTGTCCTGTCAAGGCCTTTCGGGGGGGCAACGGATGCCTCCATCAGTCAAAGGCGTTTTTTTCGCTTGGCGCTTGGCCGCACCGCGGTGAACGGTTTTTCAACGAAAAAGGCGATTTTGCGCCTGCGGCGCCCTTTTGCGGCGACCGACGGGCTGCAAAATCGTCACTTTAAACAGGCTTCCGACGGGCGACACGGGAAGGCGCGTTCTTTCTTTGTTTGCGGCGATGCCGCCGCGGCGCCGGAGGACGGGGCCTCAGATCACGGGCTTGCTCTCTTTGTATTCAGAGGAGCATTTTGTATCCAGAGGAACATTCCGTCCGCCCCAAGAAGGAACGACAAAGTGTACCGCTCAGGCGACAAACCCGAAAACGCCGGAGAGATTTTTTACTGCACTGTCCTTCGGGATGGCTTTGCGTGGCTTGCGCTCCCACGGTCTGCGGCGTTTTTTGTTTTTGCGCGGCACCCGTTAATCCTACAGATTTATACCTACTTTATAACGCATATAAGTGTATCATTTTTGTGCACATTATGAGTGCTAATATATTCACAAATTTTATGGGTATTTATTTGCTCTTTCAGTTCATTTTAATGCACGGTCATTGACGCACGTGGGCGAGCTTTTTTACACTTTCTTTCCCCAACCTGCGGCGCAGTTGAACCGGCCCGGTGTCGGAGCGGCGCGAAAGGTCGTAAAAACGCTCGTCTCGAGGATCAACGGCGTAAGGGGACAAAAACGGCGGCCTCGGGAGCACCAATGAAGGCTCCGACGAGAACGGCACGCGGGCGCCACAAAACTTCGGCTTTTGCGGAGCACCGTAAACTGCCCGTCGTGGTGATGCAATAGAGCGGCGGAGGAGAGCGGTTCTCCTTTTGTCGTTTCGGTTTTTCACCGTTGGTTTTGAACTGTGCGGCAAAGGGGGAAGGCATCACGGAAAACCCCGGCGTGAAATGAGAAGCGGCGTTTTTTTGCCGTCGCTTCACCTGAAGGGCGAAAAAAAAGAATTGAAATGAGCGCCAAGTTGTTGACTTTTGCTGATCTTTAAATCGGGGAGGGCGTCGGTTTTTGTCCTTGAAAAAAAGTATTCGTCGGTGGCAGAGGCCCTGACTTTTTCGCGGAAGTTCCGTAAGGTGCCCGAGATTTTTGTTTTTTGTTTTTCATGAGCTGAGAGTAAGCAAAAGGCGCCGCTTTCCCACGTGGGAAAGCGGCGCCTTTTGCGCGATGCGTTTTTTGTTTTCAGCGGTCTTTGAGGAAGGCGTCGATGGCGTTCACGGCGGCAGCGATCCCCCGTGCGGCATCGTCGATGGCCATGGAAGGCTGGGGCGTGCTTTGTGCGGCGGCCTGGCGGGGCGAATAGGGGACGTGCATAAAGCCGCAGAGGCAGCGGGGAAGCATGCGCGCCGCGTGGTGGAGCGCGGCGTACATGACGGCGTTGCACACATAAAGTCCCGCGGTGTTGGAAAGGCGCGCGGGCAGTCCTTCGCCGCGGATGGCGTCGGCCATGGCGCTGACGGGAAGGGTGCTGAAATAGGCGGCGGGGCCGTCGGCACAGACGGGGACGTCGTGGGGTTGATTCTTCTCGTTGTCGGGAATTGGGGCGTCCATCAAGTTGACGGCCAGTCGCTCGGGCGTCAGTTCGGCGCGGCCGCCGGCCTGTCCGATGCTGAACACGGCGTCGGGGCGGATTTCGTCCATGGCGGCACGGAGTTTTTCGGCGCTTTTGCCGAAGATCACGGGCAAAATCAGCGTGGCGATCTCCAGCTCGCCGATGCGGCGGGGCAGGCGCTCCGCGGCCTGAGCCGAGGGATTGATTTTTTCTCCGCCGAAGGGCTCGAAGGCGGTGAGAAGCAATTTTTTCATTGTTTTTCCTCCTCGTGAAGGACTTTTTCGATGGCCGACAGCAGGCGGTCGTCCTTTTCTCTGTTTTTGATGCCCACGCGGTAAAAGCGATCGTCCAGGCCGGTGTAATTGGCGCAGGAGCGGATGAGGATTTTGCGTTGGAGAAGGGCTTCCGTCAGGGGCACGACGCTTTTGAAGAAAACGTAGTTTGCGGCGCCGTCAAAGACGCGAAGTCCAAGGGCTCTAAGGCGTGAGCGCAGATAGGACGCCTCTTCGGCCACGAAGGCGCGGGTGCGGTCAATCCACGAAGTTCCGCAGTCGAGGGCAGCCATGCCGGCGACCTGGGCGGGCGTCGAGACGTTCCAGCTTTGGCCGAAGTGGCTCACCTGACGGATGAGCTCCTGCGAGGAGCTGATGATAAATCCCAACCGAAGGCCGGCCACGGAGTACATTTTCGTAAAGGCGTCGAGAATGACGGTATGAGCGCGTCCGTTGAGAAGGGGCAGCGCCGACGTGCCGGAGGTGAAGCCCATGAAGCACTGGTCGATGACAAAGGTGATGCGCTTCTTCTCGCAGAAATCGGCGATCTCTTCAATCAGGCGGGGCGGCGTCAGGCACCCCGTGGGGTTGTTGGGATTGCACAGAAAAAATATGTCGGGGCCACGCTCCAGCGCGTCAAAAATCCGCGGAGTGACATGGAAGTTGTCCTCTTCGCGAAGGCAAAACTTTTCCACGGCCGCGCCGGCCATGAGAGCGGACTTCTCGTATTCCGAGAAGGTGGGGGCGCAGACCAGCGCCCTCTTCGGGCGCGACGAAAGGCACAGTCGGATGACGAGATCGGCGGCGCCGTTGCCGAAGAGAAGCCACTGAGGCGGCACGTCGAGAAATCGGCTCAGCCGCGCCGTCAGTCGGCGGCACTGGGGATCGGGATAAACGTCGAAATTTTCCACCGCGTCCATCAAGGCGTCCCGAACGGCGGCGGGCATGCCCAGCGGGTTGATGTTGACGGAGAAATCCAGGTCGACGGGACGGGAGTAAATGTCGCCGCCGTGGTCAAATTTTTTCAGCATGGGGCCTCCTGCGCGCTGTCGGCCGGGCAGCGCCTGTTGGTATGAAAAAATAGTAGCACAGCGCGGCGCAAAACGAAAGCGGAGCAAAGCGCCGACAAAGTTTTTTTCGTCCCCGGGAGGTAACTTCGAAAAACAAAGGTTATGAATGGTCAACCCCTTGACTCGCATAAATGCGCCACAAAGAACCGATGAACCGATCGTCGGTGCATCGCCTCCCATGGGAAGAGAGGCCCGATAGCGCCCCAAGGGCGATGGGAGAGGAGCGACAGCTTCAATTTTGCGGCGGCGAAGCAGAAGCACAGGGTGAGGCGGCGCGAAGAAATGGCACCGCTCCATAGGGTTTCCGGGTGAAATCCGGCACTTCCCCGCGGAACGCCTTCGTTTCGTTCTGCGGATTTTGAAGATTTTTGCCCCCCGCTCGCGGCGGGGCGCAAGGGAAAACGCGCCTTTCTGAGATGGCCGACGCAGGGGCGTGACGCGCAAAAAAAGAACCTACATGGCGGGAGCGGAGCCGGGGCCGACACAGCGCAAAGGCTCCGCCTCGTCGGCGGAGCCTTTGCGAAAAAATCTTCGGAGTTTTTCAGAGCATGGCGGCGCACAATGCGGCACGCAGCGCCAGCGCAAGGATCGCCGCGGCGGAGGCGGAAGCGAAAAGCAGTCGATGCGCCCGCCCGATGTCGGCGATTTCCGGGGGGCGAAGGTCGTCGCCGAGGGTGGGTCTGAATTCCACCTGTCCTTCGTAGACGGCCTTTCCTCCAAGCTGTATGCCCAGCGCTCCGGCGCAGGCCGATTCGGTGTGGGCGGCGTTGGGGCTTTGGTGCTTCAGCCGGTCACGGCGAAAGGCCTTCCACGCGTTTTTCCCGTCGAGGCCGCACAGCGGAGCGGTGAGAACCATAAGGAGGCCCGCAAGGCGCGCGGGGAAAAAATTGACGGCGTCGTCCAGATGGGCGGCGCAGGCTCCGAACCATCGATATCGTCGGTTTTTGTAGGCGATCATGGAATCCATGGTGTTGGCGGCTTTGAAGAAACAGCCGCCGGGGGCGCCGAAAAGTCCCATCCACAGTAGCGGCGCGATGACGCCGTCGGAGGTGTTTTCCGCCACGGTTTCCACGGCGGCGCGGATTATTCCGCTCTCGTCGAGATTGGAAGTTTCCCGTCCCACGATCATGGACAGGGCGCGGCGGGCACCGTCGAGGTCGCCCCTTTCAAGGGCGCGGGCGACTTTTCGGCTTTCGTCGCGCAGTGACCGCGCGGCCAGAAGCTGAAAGCAGATCAGACCGTGGACGCAAAAGCCCAGAGGGAAGCTCAGGCGATACAGCGCCGTCAGGACGGCGGCGGGAACGACGGCGGCCAGCGTTGCGGTGATGGCTGCAAGAAATGCGCCGGCCGCCGCTTCGCCGCGCGGCGTGGGCGGAAAACGCGGGCGCAGGAAACGTTCCAGCGCCGAAATCAGGTGCCCGAGGCCTACAACGAGATGGGGAAATCCGCGGGGATCGCCGAAGAGAACGTCGAGAACGCACCCCGCGGCCAGGGCCCAAAGCGAGGCGAAGTCAGTCATGGCACGCCTCGCCTTCCGTCACGGCGAGTCGGCTCCCGTCCCAACGGCACGCCACCATGCCGCAGTTTTGAGTGAGACTGTCGTAAAAGCCGCGGGGCGGGGTGCACAGTTGGCTGAGCAGCGCCATAATGGTTCCGCCGTGAACGACGGCAACGGCGCTGGTACCGCTGCACAGCTCCAGCATCTTGAAAAATCCGCGTCTGACGCGGTCTTTGAACTGCGCCATGGATTCACCGCCGGGAATGGGGGCCTCGCCGCCGGATGCAAGCCAAAGGCCGTAGTCGGGGTCGCCGGCCAAAAGCTCGCGGTGGTTTTTTCCTTCGAAGCGGCCGAAGTCGATTTCGATGAACTGGGGAATGATCACGGGTCGCATCGAGGGGTAGAGGATGCGCGCCGTCTGCAAACATCGCGTCAGAGGGCTGGAAAAAAGGCGGTCCGCGGCGGGAAGACCTTGCGCTTTGCGAGACCGCGCCTGCTCGATGCCCGTTTGACAGAGCGGCACGTCGCTTCTGCCGAGGTAAAGGCGCTTTAAATTGCTTTCGGCTGCGCCGTGTCTGATGAGGTAAAGGCGCTCCATGGCTACAGCGCTCCCAGCAGAATTTCGGCTGCGTCGCCCAGAACGGCGCCGCCAAGCATGGAGAGCTCGAGAATCTGGATGAAAAAACCCGACGTGTCGCCCGTAATGCCGCCGAAGCGCTTCACGGCCGTGCGGTGATAGCCGTGCCACGCGGCGATGCAACCCAAAAGCGCGCCGGTGCCGGCGAAAATGTCGCAGAGATCCATGAACAGAGCGCACAGGGCGATCCATCCCCAGGCCGTTCGCCGCACGACGCGGCGCCGTGCCGGCGCCTGAAAGGCGGCCAGCATGCCCGTGCCGCGGGCGTTTTTGAAGCCGGTAACGGAAAGCACCGAGACTGCCCGTGACAGGACGAATAGGGTGCAGAAAACGCCGCGGCTGCCCGATGCCTCGCTGACGAGGCCGAACTGAAGGATCAGATAGGCGGCGCAGAAGATGACGGCAAAGGCGCCGACGTGGGAGTCTTTCATGATTTCGAGGCTGCGGAGAGGCTCCTGACGAGCCGCCAGAGCGTCGGCAGTGTCGCAGAAGCCGTCCATGTGAATGCCGCCCGTCACCAGAAGCGGAATAACCGTCGCGACGGCGGTCCTGAGGATCAGGTTGAAGCCCACGAGGCGGCAGAGCCAAAGCCACAGGCACTCCGTCAGGGCGATGATCAGGCCCGCCACGGGCAGGAAACAGAAGGAACAGGCCAGAGTGTTTTCGTCCCAGCGAAACTGGGGGACGGGAACGGCGGAGTAGACGGACAGCGCGACGCACAATGATTTCAACCAATCCATGGGCAGTGCCCTTTCTTTAATAGAGGAGAGCCGCTGCGCATTTCCACGACGACGTCGGCCAGCAAGGCCAGACGCGAGTTGAGTCGGTTCAGCGCGGCGGCATATTTTCGAGTTTCACCGTCACAGCCGCGGTCGTCGATGCCGGTGATGGTCACGGCGATGAGAACGGCGCAGCGTTTCCGAAGGGCGGCGATCTGGCTTTCCGCGTTCTCTTCGGCCGAAGGGTCGCCCCGGGTGAAGATCAAATTGGCCAGAAGATTGGAGACGTCTTCCAGTAGGACGAGGTCGTCGGGGGCGCAGGCGACGAGGCTCAAATCGCAGGGACACTCAACGGTGTGAAACCCCAGTCCGGCCCGCTGGCGCAGGTGTTTCTCGCGCCGCGCCCGTCCCTCGGCGCCAAAGGGGATCATGGTGGCGGCGTAGACGCGGCGTGACGGGATCTGCGCCGCCATGCGCTCGGCGCAGCGGCTTTTGCCGCTGTCGTTTTCTCCCGTGAGCAGTATGAACATGGCTCCTCCTCCTCGCCGGCGCAGTCAAAAATGTTCCACGTGGAACACGGTGATGAACGCTGAAAAATTTCACTTTTAAAGCGTTTTTCAGCAAAAAATTCGTCTGCGGTGAACGCGGTTTGAGCGCCGCCGCGTTTTGCGGTGCAGGCGACCAAATCAGCGGGGCGCCGGGTCGCCCGCCTTTTCTTCCGTCGCTTCGCGGGCGGCGCGCTCACGAAGCCGCATGGCTTCAACGATGTCGGCGTAACGTTTGGCGATGATGCTGTAGCTTCCGCGGCCGTGAGGAAGCAGACAGCCGGTGCAGTCCTTGATGCCGTTTTCCAGGTAGCGGAAATTTCCGCCGCATTCGCGCCCCAGAACGTAAAGCGGGCAGTAGCAGAACAGGCAGTTGAAGTTTTCGGGGTCGGCTCCTTTGTGGCAGGGAAAGAACTCGCACTCCCTGTGGCTGAAAAATGAATACTTGCACTCTTCGGGTTTTTTGTTCAGCGTGTCGTTGCGTCCCATGGGAGGCTCCTTTCGGTTTAAACTTGAGGCGTGTAGGCTTCCATGCCGATGTCGCTGAAGACGAGGCCGTTGTACAGCGACAGCGCCATGTCCAGCAGGGGAAAGAGGCACAGCGCGCCCGTGCCTTCGCCGAGGCGCATTTCGGCGTTGATGACGGGCGTCATGCCCAGAGCACCGAAAACTCTTTTCGCCGCGGGCTCGGAGGACATGTGACTGGGCAGCATGGCGATGGTGCAGGCGGGGCAGAGCCGCGACGCGACGAGGGCGCTCACGGCGCTGATGACGCCGTCGATGACGACGGGCATTCGTTCCAGAGCGCCGCCGATGTAAAGCCCCGTCATGGCGGCGATGTCAAATCCGCCCAGCTTGGACAGCACGTCCAAAGGGTCGTCGGGATCGGGGCGGTTCAGTTCAACGGCGCGGGCCACGGCGGCGATTTTCCGGCGCAGTCCCTCGGTGGAGAGACCGGCGCCGCGTCCCGTGATCTCCCGGGGATCGTAGCCCAGAAGCACCGAAGCCACGGCGGAAGCGGTGGTGGTGTTGCCGATGCCCATTTCTCCCGTGGCGATGATGGAATACCCTTTGGCCTTGCACCGACGCGCCAGTTCGATGCCGGTTTGAAGGGCCTGAATGGCCTGAGTCCGACTCATGGCGGGTCCCTGCGTGAAATCCCGCGTGCCCGCGGCGATGCGTCGGTTCAAAATGCCCGGTGCGGGAAGAGGATTTTTAATGCCCATATCGACGGGAAGCACGTCGCATTTGGCCACGTGCGCCATCAGATTGGCCGACGAACAGTCTTTGGCCAAATCGGAAGCCACGAGCGCCGTAATGGAGTCGTCGGTCTGCGTCACGCCCTGGGCGATGACGCCGTTGTCGGCGCACAGAACCACGAGAACGCGCTTTTCGGCGCGAAAGCGCGCCTGTCCCGTAACGGCCGCGATGCGGGTTACCATCTCCTCCAGCCGTCCCAGACTTTTCAGGGGCTTGGCCACCAGGCTCCAGCGCCGAAGCGACGCCTCTTCGGCCGCTTTGTCGGCACCGGGAATTTGCGAATTCAAAGCTTTAAAGTCAATGGCATCCATGAAAGTTGCTCCCTCGGCGGGGCAGTGGGATTTCTCGGGCAAAAGCGCTGCGCTTTTGCCCGAGAAAAACGGCTGCCCGCGTTCGTTGAAATTTTTGCGCCGCTTTTCCAAGGGCGACGCCCGGGAAATGTCACAATGTGCGGCACCCGACGTGCGGGGCGCGTCACAGTCCGACGATGCTGTCGATGAGCGCCCCATTGAGGCTGCTTTCGAGAATGTCGGCCAGGTGATCGTACTGGCGCTCTTTGTAGGCTTTCCAATCGAAGGGGCGATCCTCCAGGACGACGCCTTTTTTTTGCGCCAGAGCTCCGAGAACGGCTTCGCGGCAGGATTGGGTGTCGAAAAATCCGTGGAGGTAGCAGCCGTAGACGTCGCCCCGCTGGCAGCCGTCATGGGATCCGTCGGCAAGGCGAATCAGCGGCAAAGCGCCGTCGTCTCGCTCGGTGGTTCCGCAGTGAATTTCGTAGCCCGTGAGCTCGGCGCCGGAAAGGGGAGCAAGCAGTCCCCGCACGTCCAGAACTTTCGCGGTCGTGCGGGTGCGGCGCTTTTCGGGATGGAAGCGCGTCGTCACCGGCAGAAGTCCCATGCCGGGCACAGTTCCGCCGCCTTCAACGCCCTCTTCGTCGATGATGACGTGACCGAGAATTTGGTAGCCGCCGCAGATGCCCAGCACCGGCGTGCCCGCCGCCGAGGCTTTTTTCACCGCCGCTTCCAGTCCGCGGGAACGCATCCATTTCAGGTCGCCGATGGTGTTTTTCGTGCCGGGGATGACGATGAGATCGGGGCGCCCCAGATCGCCCGTTCGGGCAACGTAACGCACGCCCACGCCTTCGGCGGCCGACAGCGCCGTGTAATCGGAAAAGTTGGAGATGCGCGGCAGGCGGATGACGGCCACGTCGATGAGAGCTCCCGCGCGGGAGGACGTAAATCGGCCGCTCAGGCTGTCCTCGTCGTCGATGTCCACATCCGTAAAGGGGACGACGCCGACGACGGGCTTGCCCGTGAGAGAGCTGAGCTGGGTCAGACCGGGGCGGAGGATGTCGGGATCGCCGCGGAACTTGTTGATAATCAGGGCTTTGACCAGATCGCGTTCCTCAGGCGAAAGCAAAAGCAGCGTGCCCGCCAGCTGGGCGAACACGCCGCCGCGGTCGATGTCGCCCGCCAGAAGGACGGGGAGGTTCAGCCGCCGCGCCAGTCCCATGTTGACGAAGTCGTCGTCTTTCAGGTTGATCTCCGCGGGACTTCCCGCGCCTTCCACGACGATGATGTCGTACGTCGAAGCCAGCTTTTCGTAGGCCGCAAGCACGGCGGGCCACAGGCGGCCCTTGATGGCGTAGTATTCCGTCGCCGAGAAGTTGCCGTAGATCTCTCCGTTGAGAATGACCTGAGAGGTGCGGTCGCCGGTGGGTTTGAGCAAAATGGGATTCATGGCGGCGCAGGGCTCGATGCCGCAGGCTTCGGCCTGGACGGCCTGAGCCCGCCCGATTTCGAGCCCCTCGTCGGTAATAAAGGATTGAAGCGCCATATTTTGGGACTTAAAAGGCGCCGCGCGCAGGCCGCGGCGTCGGAACAGCCGGCACAGGCCGGTGACCAGCAGGCTTTTCCCCACTCCCGACATGGTGCCCTGTACCATAAGAGACGTGACCATGACGTCAATCCTTTCCGCACCTTGCGCAAGATAAATAAAAAGAGCCCTCTTTTATCGAGGGCCCGCGCGTACATTTTTTGCACTCCCCGCCCTCGAAGGGAGTGTGGAGGACGGCGCGCAGTACCGGACTTGGAAGATCCACACCGTAGCGGGGCTGTGCCGGATTTTCACCGGCTTCCTGCGTCTGCTGTCCCGAAAACACAAAATTATTTAATACCAAAAGAAGAATTATGTCAACTTTTGCCGCACTGCGGCGCTGCGGGGGCAGGCGGTGACGTGACCGAAGCTTCGTCAGGGCAGCGCGGTTTTTCGCGCGCGGAAAAGCCCTTTGCCCGACGCGCCGACGAATACGGCCGTGCAGTGCGCAGGGGAAAGACGCAGGGAGCGGCGCCTCATAAAAAAGGTTCCGGCGCAACGCCGGAACCTTTTTTTGACCTCGTGCTGAAAGTGACGGAACTATTTTTCGGGCACCAAGTCGGACCCTTCGCCACGAGCGACGACGGCAGCCACGGCGCAGTCGCCGGTGATGTTCAGCGACGTGCGCGCCATGTCGAGAATGGCGTCGATGCCGGCGACCATGGCCACGCCTTCAATGGGAAGGCCGGCCTGAGTGGTAACCAGCGTCAGCATAATGAGGCCGCCGCCGGGAACTCCCGCCGTGCCGATGGAACCCAAAGTGGCGGTTACCAGCACGCCCAACTGCGCCGACATATTCAGCGGAATTCCGAAGGCCTGGGCGATAAAGAGAGCGCACACGCCCTGATAAAGCGCCGTGCCGTCCATGTTAATGGTGGCGCCCAGGGGCAGGACGAAGGACGAGACCTTGTCGGGAATGCCCATTTTGTGGCAGCACTCCATGGTGACGGGCAGCGTGCCCGAGCTGGAACGGGTGACGAAGGCCATAATGGAAGCTTCTTTGATGCCGCCGAAGAACCAGCCGGGAGTCTTGTGGGCGAACAACCCCACCAGACCGCCGTAAACGACGACGGCGTGAATGATGCATCCCAGATAGACGCAGAAAATGGTCTTTGCGAAGGGGAGCAGCACGGCCGGGCCGTATTTGGCCACGGTGTCGGCGATGAGGGCGAAAACGCCGTAGGGCGCGAAGTCCATGACAATGGCGGTAACTTTGTACATCACTTCGGCCATGGAGTTGAAGAAGTCCAGAACGGGCTTGCCTTTTTCGCCTGCCATGGTGGCGGCGATGCCGAAGAACAGGGCGAAGACAATGATCTGAAGCATATTGGCCTTGACCATGGAGCTGTAGATGTTGGTGGGGAACATGTCGATCAGCACCTGCCCCAGAGAAGGCGCGACCTTGCCCTCAGTGGCCTTGGCAAGGGCGAGGTCCATGCCGGCGCCGGGGCGGATCATATCGCCCAGAGCCAGGCCGATGGCGATGGCAATAGCGGTGGTGATGAGGAAAATGACAACGGTCTTGATGCCGATGCGCCCCAGCGAACGAAGATCGCCCAGGGAGGCTACGCCGCCGATGAGGCTTGACAGCACCAGGGGCACAATGAGCATCTTCAGCAACGACATGAAGATGCTGCCGAGAGGATGAGTCCAGACGAGCATTGCCGGTGAGGCGAAGCGCCCGAAGGCCACGCCCAGAATAAAGCCGATGGTAATCTTCCATATGAGCGAAACACCCTGTGTCTTTTCTGCCATTCAAATAACCTCCTTAAAAATAAAAATCTTCCATCGCCGAGGATCATTTCCTGAGTTTATTATACAGCTCTTTCAAACAAAAACAACGTAAATTTTTTATTCGACGTTTTTGTTGTTTTAAGATTATTTTTATAAATAAAAGTGCGCCGTTTTGAGTAAAACGAAAAAAGTGCAAAAAAATGTTTTATGCTGAAAAACAATGGCTTATAATGGATACAGGAAAAACGCCGACGTCGGAGCTCGCGCTCAATGAATTGTATCGTCAGAAGGAGGAGTTTTTATGGATAAAAAAATGATCGGAAGCTTTGTGGATGCCCGCGCGCCGCGTTATATCGAAGCGGCCGACGAGATCTGGGGCTACGCCGAAATGGCCTTTCAGGAGTTTCAATCCATGGAAGCTCACGTGAAGCTTCTGGAAGAGGAAGGCTTTGAAGTGAGCCGCAACGTGGGAAACATCGAGACGGCGTTCTGCGGTCAGTGGGGGGAAGGCAAGCCGGTGATCGCCTTTCTCGGCGAGTTCGACGCCCTTGCGGGGCTGAACCAGAAGGCCGGCGCCGACCATAAAGAGGCGGAGCGGCCCGGCTGTCCCGGCCACGGCTGCGGCCACAACCTTCTGGGCATTGGCGCCCTGGCGGCGGCGGCGGCGCTGAAAAAGTACATGGCCGAAAAGGGGCTGAAGGGCACGGTGCGCTATTACGGCTGTCCCGGCGAAGAAGGCGGCAGCGGAAAGGCCTTTATGGTGCGCGACGGCGTTTTCGACGGCGTGGACGCGGCCATTACCTGGCACCCCGCCAGCGTGAACCGCGTGTGGAACAACTCGTCGCTGGCCAACAGCCAGATCTACTACAGATTTCGCGGACGCAGCGCCCACGCGGCGGCGGCACCGCATCTGGGACGCAGCGCCCTTGACGCCGTGGAGTTGATGAACGTGGGAGTGCAGTTTCTGCGCGAGCACGTCATTCAGGAAGCGCGGATGCACTATGCCATTACCGACGCGGGCGGCGTTTCGCCCAACGTGGTTCAGCCTTACGCGGAGGTGCTTTATCTGCTGCGCGCTCCCAGGAGCAGTCAGGTCGCCGAAATTGTGGAGCGGGTGGACAACATCGCCAAAGGCGCCGCTCTCATGACGGGCACCACCGTCGAAAAGGACTTCGTCAAATCCTGCGCCAACGTGGTGAACAATGAAACGCTGGAGCGCGTCCTCAAGGCCAATCTGGATTTCTTCGGCGCGCCGGACTGGGACGACGAGGACGAAAACTTCGCCCGGAAGATCTTCGCCACGGTCCCCGCCGAAGGCCGCTTCGAGACGCTGGCCAAGGCGCTGAGGGGAACGGGCGAGGAGGGACGCCGCTTCCTCGAGCGAGCGAAAAAGGAAGCTCTGGCGCGGGAGATCGTTCCCTACGTGCCCTACGGACTGGTGGACGGCGGTTCCACCGACGTGGGCGACGTGTCGTGGGTGACGCCCACGGCGCAGATTGAGATGGGCACGTGGCCCAACAGCACGCCGGGCCATTCGTGGCAGGTGGTGGCCGTCGGCCGGTCGCCTCTGGCGCACAAGGCCATGCTTCAGGCGGCCAAAGTCATGGCGGCTGCGGGACTGGATCTTATGACCGACCCGGAGTTGCTGAAAAAAGCCAAAGACGAGCTGAAACAACGTATCAAGGACGACCGCTACATTCCCATTCCTGCGGGAATCCGTCCCCGCAGTCCCGCGCAGAAGAAATAAGAGTTCTTGTTTTCGGCGGGCCGGCGCAATGTCGGCCCGCCGGGAGCCGCACCTCCGGGGGACTGGTGTGCGGCGGCCTTTGTGGTATAATGAAAAACAATTTCATAGGACAGTTCGAGACCATCCTGTCTTTAAACAAAACTACGGGCCCGCCGTTTTTGTTCCCTTTCGCGCATGATGTTCGTTTCGAAGGGAGGATGTTCGAAAACGGCGGAAAGGGTGGGGAGCGGCTGAGGCGGCTCTCTTTTTTGTGCGCTTTTTTCGGGGCGCGCGGAGGTTTTTTGGAATGAAAGAGCTGACGATGACGAGAAAAATGACCCTTTCGGCGCTGACGATGGCGCTTTACGCAGCGGTCATGATGGGGACGCAGAGCTTTGCTTTCGGCCGGTATCAGGTGAGAATTGCCACGTCGCTTTACGCGCTGAGCGGCATTTTCCCCTTTCTGACGGTGCCGCTGGGCTTTGCCAACTTTCTGAGCAATGTGCTCATGGGAGGGCTCGGTCCTCTGGACATGATAGGCGGAATGGCCGTGGGGCTGCTGACGGCGGGCTTGATCGCCGCGGCGCGTCAAACCCGTTTCAGCGTTGCCGCCGTGTTCCTGTGCATCACGCTGGTGCCGGGACTGGGCGTTCCGCTGTGGCTGTCCGTCATTTTGCACATTCCGTACTGGGCGCTGGCGGCCAATCTGCTGGCCGGCCAGACGGTCTGCGGCATTTGCGGCGCCCTGCTTTTCGCGGCGCTGCGCCGCCGCTTCGGCGCCGATGGACGTCAGTGCGAGGAGGAGATCGAAAATGCCGCGCTCCGCTGAAGAGATGAAGGATCTTTCGCTGCTGGGAAATCACACGACCTACCGGGACGATTACGCGCCTGAAGTGCTGGAGTCTTTTCCCAACAAACATCCCGAACGGGATTATTTCGTGAAGTTCAACTGCCCCGAGTTTACCAGTCTGTGCCCCAAAACGGGCCAGCCCGATTTCGCCAATATCACCATCAGCTACGTGCCCGACGGACGTCTGGTGGAGAGCAAATCGCTGAAGCTTTACCTGTTCAGTTTCCGCAACCACGGCGACTTTCACGAGGACTGCGTGAACATCATCCTGGACGATTTGGTGAAGCTTTTGGAGCCCAAATACATGGAAGTCTGGGGGCGCTTTACGCCCAGGGGCGGATTGAGCATCGACCCCTACGTCAATTACGGCAAGGCCGGCACGGCCTGGGAGGAAGCGGCGCGCCGCCGCCTCATGGAACACGACCTAGCGCCCGAACTGGTGCAGTCCCGCCGTTAAAGTTTCAAGGGGTTTCCGGAGCACAAAAAAGGGGCGCGGAGATCTTCCCGCCGTGAGGAAGTTTTTCGCGTCCCTTTGGGCTTCGGCGCTTTTACTGCGCCGAAGCATAGAGAATGAGGGCCATCATCTCAATGGGCTCGCCGCCGGTGTTTTCCAGACCGTGGCAGTGCCCGTCGGCGCAGTACAGGAAATCGCCGGAAGCGAAGTCCTGCCAGACGCCGTTGTCGTTGTAGCGTCCCGTGCCGCTGAGAATGTACCACGCTTCCGATTCGCCGCGATGAAAGTGGGTGCCGATGGAGGCTCCCGGAGCCACTTGAGCGCGGCCGAACTTGCGGCCGTGTCCGGCCATGGTCTCAGCCCCCATGAGATTCCACATGACGGTGCGCCCCTTCCCGCCCTTGAAGCCCTCCAGAACGTTTTTCTCGATTTCGCCGGCTCTGCATATCATGGATCATTCCTCCTGAACGGAATTTTATTTTCTGCGGGCGCTTTTCCGCGAATCGGGATCGACGCGGCGCTCACGCAGAATGCTCCACACCATTTCCAGCGTCCCTTCCATCAGAGCGGGGCAGGTTTTCGCGCGCAGCTCGCTGCGGCCGTGAACCAGATCTTCGCAGCGGTCCGACTTCCAGTAGGCGCGGAAGGTCTCGCACAGCTCGTCGGCACAGTCGTGAATGACGGAACTGCGCGGCTCGTCGGCCGTGCCTTTGCCGAAATACAGCCCCAACAGGGCGCATCCTCCCGCCAGAGCGCCGCAGACGCCGGAGCAGCTGCCGCCGCAGAATCCCTCCATGGCGCGAAGCAGGTCGGCGTCCTCCAGGCCGAGACGCTCCATGCCGATGGCCAACACCGTCTGCGAACAGCAGAAATGCTGACGGCCATGCAGTTTTTCGATTTTTTCGTCAAGATTTTTCAGCCACGCGTCTTTTTCAGCGGCGCGCCCCTGTGCACAATCAGCCATGGCGTTCACTCATCCTTTGCGTCAGTGGTAAGTTTTATCGATTTTCATTATACATCACCGCGGCACGGAACGCCGCGAGGAGGTTTTTTCAATGCCCTTTTTAGGATGTCATCTTTCCGTGTCGGGGGGCTTCGGGAAGATGGGCAGAAACGCTCTGTCCATCGGCGCCGATACCTTTCAGTATTTCACTCGCAATCCCCGGGGAGGCGCCGTCAAAGCCGTGGATCCCGCCGACATTGCGGCGCTTCTGGGCATCATGAAGGAAAATCATTTCGGGCCGCTGGTGGCTCACGGTCCCTACACCCTCAATCCCTGCTCCGCCGACGCCAAAGTGAGGGATTTTGCGCTCATGGCCATGGCCGACGACCTGAAGCGCCTTGACGAGAACCTGCCGGGCTGTCTGTACAACTTTCATCCGGGCAGCCATGTGGGCCAGGGGGTCGAGAGGGGAATCGGACTCATCGTTGAGACGCTGAACGAGATTTTGCCCGGCGCCGGGCGCACCCGGGTTCTCCTTGAAACCATGTCGGGCAAGGGCAGCGAAGTGGGCTGCACCTTTGAGCAGCTGGCGGAGATCATCGCGCGCACATCCTGTCCCGAAAAGATGGGGGTGTGTCTTGACACCTGCCACGTCTACTCGGCGGGCTACGACATTGCGGGCGATCTTGACGGCGTGCTGGAGCACTTCGACAGCGTCATCGGCCTGAAGCGGCTTGGCGCTCTGCATCTCAACGACAGTATGACGCCCTTTGGCAGCCATAAAGACCGTCACGAAAAGTTGGGCGCCGGCAGTCTCGGCTGGGAGACCTTCCGTAAAATCGTGACCCATCCCGCGCTGAAGGATCTTCCCATGTGCCTGGAAACACCGCAGGACTCTCTTGAGGGCTGGGGAGAGGAGATCGCGCGGCTCCGAAGCTTTTGAGCGGAGGGACCTTGAGGCGTAGCCGAAAAAACAAAAAAAGCGGGGTGCCCTGAGGGCACACCGCTTTTTTTGCCGCATGCAGTTTTTATTCCTTGGCGGGGACCACGTGAATGGCCTTCACCAAAAGGTGAATTTTGTCGCCCACCTTCAACCCCATATCCGCGACGGAGTCTGTGGTCAGAACGGAGGCCACGGTCTCGCCGGAAGCGAGAACGCACTCCACCTGGCTCATGATTTCGCCCTTCTTGATTTCCTTTACCGTTGCTTTAAGATCGTTGCGTACACCGTATTTCATGTAAATGTCCTCCTTGAGTATCGGTCTGAATACGTGATGAGCCCCTTACGAACGCTGTACTATAACTTTTATATATTAATTCTAACATTAACCATAAAAATAATGAATAGATTTATGGAATAGATTTCACAGTGGCTTTTGTGCAGAGGATATAAGTGAGAATTTAATTGCATCGTCATGATTGATAAGATGATAAAAATTGGCCTTTCGGGGGTGGTTTCACCTTTTTATGCAGGAATTTTGTTTTCCGCGGGAACTCTCACGGCGCTTCCTTAAAAAAAGGCGGCGTGTTTTTTTGTGCCGCCTCATGGCGGGTAAAAAAATTTTCCGGCGTTCCAACGGAGGTTTTGCCTCTGAGAGACGCGGCTGCCTTTTGCGGCGGCGTCTTTGGGGAGGCGAGGGGGACGTGCTCATTTCACAGGGGCGCTTTTGCGCGGCGCGTTCACGGCGGTCTCGCCTCGGCGGAGCATTTTTGTTGTCCGCTTACGGCAAAGCATTTTTTGCGGGACGCCTTTCCATAGTATATAAAGCGCAACCGCCTTGCCGGCGTCGCTTCAAAGCCCGCACCCCATGGTACAATTAAAAAGGAGGATTGTATTCTTTTTTTATATTTTTTCCCGGGGTCGTGAGAGCTTTGAAACTGGCGAAAAATCAGATCGTGGAGGGTGTGATCTGGGAGCAGCTGCTTCTTTTTTTCTTTCCGCTGATGCTGGGCACGTTCTTTCAGGTGCTTTACAACACCGTTGACGCGGTGGTGGTGGGGCGGTTCGTGAGCAAGGTGGCGCTGGCTGCCGTGGGCGGCCCCACGGGCGTTCTCATCGCTTTGGTGATCAGTTTCTTCATCGGCATCACCACAGGCGCCACGGTGGTCATCGCTCAGTCCTGGGGCGCCGAGGACATGGAGCGCACGTCGCTGGCGCTGCACACTTCGGTGGCTTTGGGACTTGCGGGCGGGGCGGTCATCGGCCTGCTGGGCATGTTTCTCTCCAAAGGGGCTTTGGCGCTGATGAACACGCCGCCGTCGGTGCTGCCCTACGCTGAAACCTATCTGAAAATATTTATGGGCGGTTCGGGCTTCGGCCTGATTTACAACGTCGGCGCCGCCATTTTGCGCGCCCGGGGCGACTCGAAGCGTCCCTTCTACCTGCTGGTGGCGGGAACGCTGCTCAATATCCTGCTGGATTTGCTCTTCGTGGCTCGCCTGGGCTGGGGCGTGGCAGGTGCCGGCTGGGCGACGGTGCTCTCTCAGGGAGTCAGCGCCTGGGGCGTATGGATTTTGCTCACACGGGAGGAAGCTCCGTTCCGTCTGGAGTGGCGGAAAATCCGCTTCACCCTGCCGTTGCTGCGCACCATTGTGAATATCGGCCTGCCTGCGGCTCTTCAGTCGTCCATGTACGCCGTGGCCAACATTGTCATTCAGGCCTCCGTCAACGCCTTCGGCGTCAACGTGGTGGCCGCCTGGACCGTTCTCAGCAAAAGCGACGCGCTGTACTGGCAGATGATGGGGGCTTTCGGCATGGCCCTGTCCACCTTCAGCGGGCAGAACTTCGGCGCCCGAAAGTACGACCGCGTCATTCAGAGCATCAGCAGCTGCACGCTCATGGCCTTTATCGCCACGGTTTTTACCAGCGCTGTTATGATGATTTTCGCCGAAGAGATTTATTTTTTCTTCACCGACGACCGGGAAGTGGTAAACATCGCCATGTCCATGATGAAGACCATGGTGCCCTATTACTTCACCTACGTATTCATTGAGACGCTGGGGGGCGGCATCCGCGGCACGGGCGACTCGCTTGTGCCCACCATTATGATGGCCGTGGGCATCTGCGTTTTCCGCCTGTGCTGGGTGTGGTTCGTCCTGCCGCTGCACCGCACCATTTTGATACTGTGCTGGAGCTATCCCATCAGCTGGGTGATTACGTCGTTTTCCTTCATTCTCTATTATCGTCGCAGTCACTGGATGGAGCGCAGCATCGTCCGATCGGGCCATGTGCCTTCGCCGAAACAGGACGCGGCGCCGTGAGCTTTTGATGAAAGGCGGGGGCTTGTTCCCCATCTTTATGGTGAAAACCGGCCGAAAAACCGGCGCGCTCAGCCGCGGGGCCTTTTTGCCGGACGTTTTTCATCTCCCCGGCACCCCGCTGAAGGGGATGTTGAGACAAATTTCCCCGAAGTCTTTCACGCGAGAAGAGAACTCCGCGAAGCCTGCGCAGGACGCAGGATTCGCGGAGTTTTCGCGTTCCATGAACTTTTTCGGCCGTTTTCGCGCGCCGATTTTTCGGTGAAAAGAGGCCAAGGCCGCGGCGGTTATTTCGCCGTCTCTTTTTTCAGCACCATGAGGCCGTAGGGCATGGGGCGCTCGCGGCCGTCGCTGACTCGATTGACGACGTGTCCATCCCACCACAGCTCCGACGAGCCGCCGCCGTCGAGATTGAGCAGAGCCGTCAGACCCAGCCGGCGCCCCCACGCGGCTGCTTCCTCGATGGTCAGGCCCTGGCTGTGCCATGACGAACGGCCGTCGACGACGATCCACACCATTCGGCGGCCTTTCTGTCCCAGAAGGGTTCGGGGGTGGCGCAGCGCGAGAACTTTTTCGTCGATCATTTCGTCGCGATATTGACGGCGCGGAGCGTAAAGCAACGGTCCCGCCTGCACGGCGGTTTCCACGGCGAAAGGCGGTTCGCTGCGCCATTGAACGCTGAGCTTGGCGCGGTCACCCCTGTTGATGAGCATCTTGGGGTCGCGGGTCACGATGAGCCAGTCGCCTTCGGCCATGTCGCGGCGGAAGACCAGCGCCCGTGCCACCTCCCGGACAAGGCCGCCGTGAACCAGCGCCGCGGTGCCGTTGTTGCCCGCGCGGTTTCCGGTGCCCAAAGAGGGCGTCAGCACGACCGTTTCGCCGAAGCCGGCAGGTGCGTTCACGGCCACCGTGACGGCAGGATTGTCGTTTATCTGTAGCCGCGCGCGGTATTCACCGCCGGTGAAACACAGCTTGCCGCGGGTGTTCCATGCGGCCATGGAGCGGTTGTAATAGGGGAGCGTCATGGGCAGGCCGTCGCTGAAAAGCGTGCCGATGGGGCCCGAGGCGCTGAAATACCCGCCGTTGACGGCCGCCAGGGCGCCATGGTCGTTGGCGATGTCGGAGAGCTTTTTCAGCTTCCAGGCTTCGGCGCGTCGGCTTCCGCGAATCACGGCGTCGCCGTTTTTCCTGGGCGTGAAGGCCGTCCAGAAAAGGGCTTCGCTTTCTCCCGATTCAGGAAGGACGGCAGCACCGGCGTCTCCGCCCTTCGCCGCGGCAACTTTACAGGCCTCGGCGCGGTCGGCCATGGGCTGAGATACCACGGCCCACGCGCTGTCGAGGGGCATGGCGGTGAACCGGCAGGTTCCGCCGGCGTTCAGTGCCGCGGCGGCGGCGCGGCTTTCGTCGCTGTAGATGCCCAGCATGACGCGCCAAGCGCTGGGCGGTCGTCCCACGCTTTCGCGGTGAATTTTCAGCGTGCCTTCGGGGCGTTTGATCTCATGCTCCCAGAGGACGCCGCTTCGGCACTGCACGGCCCAGCGCAACACGCGCCGGAGCTGGTCTTCGGTGGTGTTTCCCCAGGGGGCCGCGGTGACGTCGGCGGGAGCGGCGGGCTTCAGTGATTTGGCGAGAGCCACGTAGCCCGAGATGTACGGCGGCAGCTTGGGATCTTCGGGGGGCAGCGCCCAGCGGGCGATCTCCCCCTCGTGGCGAAAGCCCATGGCCTGAAGGGCGAACATCAGCGTTTCGGCGTTGGTGCAGGTGATTTCCGGCGAAAAATCTTCGGCGGGATAGAGAATTCCCAGTGACAGAGCGGAGACGAGGGCCTGTCCGTAGGGCGTCGTCTCGTCCACGTCGATGAAAGAACGCCCCGATTTCAGCGGGAGGTCGAGGGCGATCATCAGCTCGCCCAGAACTTGACCGCGCGGCACGTCGGCGCCTGCGGCGCCGGCGGCAAAAACCGCGGCAAGCCCGAAGAGCAGCGCGGCTGATCTTTTCAAGAAATTCATGGCGTCAAATCTCCTTCGAGGAAAATTTTTTTTATTATAGCATCCTTTGGAGGGAGGAAAGAGGCCCTCTGTCGCTGATTTTCGCCGTGTTACGTCTGTTGCGGGGGATTTTGCAAAACGGTAGCGGACGCCGTTAAAAAAAGAGGAACCGCATCAAGCGGTTCCTCTGTGGTTCTTTGACAGAAGGGGTGAAAATTTTTGCTTCGTTGCCGAAATTACTGAACGATTTCGATGCCGCGGAAGAAGTCCCACTTGCGAGGCGACAGGTAGAGCCCCTTGATGCGTTTGTTCAGCAGATAGGCGCTGCCGTTGTAGTACAGAGGAATAAGGGGCACATCCTTGAGGACGATGTCCTCGGCCTCGAGCATCATTTTGATGCGCTTCTCGCGGTCCATTTCCTTTCTGGAGGCATGCATCAGCTCATCGTACTTGGCGTTGCTGTAGCCCGTGACGTTTTCGGGAGAGTCGGTGACGAACAGGTCAAGAAGGCTGCCGGCGTCGAAGAAGTCAACCAGGTAGGAGTGACGGGCAATCTGGTAGTCCTTCTGGTTGCGGGTGTTGATGAAGACCTTCCACTCTTCGTTGTACAGATCCACTTCGATGCCCAGGTTCTGCTTCCACATGGCCTGAAGGGCTTCGGCGATGTTCTTGTTGCCTTCGTTGGTGTTGTACTTGTAGGTGATCTTGGGGAAGCCCTTGCCGTTGGGATAACCCGCCTCGGCGAGAAGCTTTCTGGCCTCTTCGGGCTGGGCGTGCACGCTGAAATAGCTCTTGCCGCTGGCGGCACGGAAGTCCTTGTCGTCGGAGGGGCCGGGAATTCCCAGAGGGATGAAGGCTTCGGCGGGAACCTGGCCGCTCATGGTCACTTTTTCCGTCAGAGCCGTGCGATCCACGGCCAGGGCAAAGGCCTTGCGAACCAGAGGATTGTCAAAGGGCGGCTTGGTGATGTTGAACACGCTGAAGCTGGTGCCCAGCTCAAAGCGAGGCGACGCGACGCCGCTCTTGAGCAGCATGGGAATCTGCATGGCCGGCATTCTGGGGGTGAAGTCGATCTTGCCGCTCTTGAAGGCCGCGAGGCTGGTGTTGGGGTCGGCGATCATGACCACGCGGACTTTGTCGATCTTGACGTTCTTGGCATCCCAGTAGTAGGGGTTCTTGGTCAGTTCCATTTCGGCGTTGTGGTTCCAGCCCGACAGATAGAAGGGGCCGTTGCCGACGCAGGTTTTGGGGTCGCTGGTCCAGCCGCGGGGATTGGCTTCCACCACGTCGGGTCTGGCGGGGAAGAAGATGTGGTAGGAGAAGTGATCCAGCAGCAGAGGATCTTTGTAAGCCAGCTTCACCTCGAGAGTTCTGTCGTCAAGGGCCTTGATGCCCACGTCTTCGCGCTTGCACTTGCCGTTGTAGAACTCTTCGCCGTTGAGAATGCCGAAGGCGAGATAGGCGTAGGGCGACGCCACTTCAGGATCGAGAACGCGCATGTAGCCGTAACGAACGTGTTCCGCCGTCAGCGGTTTGCCGTCGCTCCACTTGAGGCCCTCGCGAAGGTGGAAGGTCCAGGTGAGGCCGTCCTCGGAGACGTCCCATTTCTCGGCAAGGCCGGGTTCGGGACTGTCGTTGAAGGAAATGCGCACAAGACCTTCGAAGATGTTGTTGATAATGGTCGATCCGTCTACGGCGTTGTTGAGAGCGGGGTCGATGGTGCGGGGCTCCACGCCCAGGTTGTAGACGAATACTTTTTCCGCCGCGAAAGCGCCCGTGCAAAGTGCCAGGGCTGCGGCAACCGCTAAAATCCAACTGCGCTTGTTCATGATCCAATTCCTCCTTAGCAATGTGTGATTGAGACGCGCTGCAGAGCGCGTTGAAGCCGATTTAAGCGTTGACCAGCCAGCAGGCGCACTGATGGTCGGTGCCGCCTGCCGTGCAAAGCACCGGAGTTTCGACGCTGCACCGCTCGAAGGCTTTGGGGCAGCGGGTGTGAAATTTGCAGCCCGACGGAGGGTTGATGGGACTGGGAATTTCACCTTTCAGCTGGATGCGGCTGCGGGCGTCGGATTTGTCAGGATCGGGCACGGGGATGGCGGAAAGCAGTGATTGCGTGTAGGGATGAAGCGGGTTGGTGTAAAGTTCGTTGCTCTCGGCCACTTCCACGATGTTGCCCAGATACATAATGGCGACGCGGTTGCTGATGTGCTTCACCATGGAAAGGTCGTGGGCGATGAAGAGATAGGTCAGCCCCAGTTCGTGCTGAAGGTCTTCCAGCATGTTGACGATCTGCGCCTGAATGGACACGTCCAGAGCGGAAATGGGCTCGTCGCAGATGATGCACTCCGGCTCCACGGCCAGGGCGCGGGCGATGCCGATGCGCTGGCGCTGGCCGCCGGAGAACTCGTGGGGATAGCGATTGGCATGCTCGCTGTTGAGCCCCACAAGGGAGAGAAGACGCCTCATGCGGTCAATCCTCTCGTCCCTGGGGATGCCGTGGATGATCATGGGCTCGATCACAATGTCGCCCACGGTCATTCGGGGGTTCAGCGAGGCGTAGGGATCCTGGAAGATCATTTGCAGTTCCTTGCGGTAGGGCGTCATTTCCTTCTGAGTCAGGTGGGACAACTCGTGCCCCTTCCACTGAATGCTGCCCGAGGTGACGTCGTAAAGGCGGATGATGGTTCGTCCGGCCGTGGTCTTGCCGCAGCCCGATTCGCCGGCGAGGCCCAGAGTTTCGCCCTTGCGGATTTTCAGCGAAATGCCGTCGACGGAACGCACCACGCCTTTGGACACTTTGAAATGTTTGTACAGGTCCCTGACGTCCAGAAGGACTTCGTTACTTGCAGTCATGGGCGTCGCCCCCCTTCCCGTTGATGTGCTGAAGCCAGCACGAGGCGTTGTGTCCTTCGCCGATGGCCCGCATCTGCGGCGGATAGTCCATGCAGATGCGCATGGCGTGATCGCAGCGCAGCGCGTAGGGGCAGCCCCTGGGCGGATTGAGCAGATCGGGCGGCTGCCCCTTGATGGGAATGAGCCGTTCCTTGACAAGGCTGTCGGGATTTGGGACCGACCTCAGAAGCCCCTGAGTGTAAGGGTGGACGGGACGATAGAAAATATCGCGCCGCGAACCTTCCTCCACGATGTGCCCGCTGTACATGACGGACACGCGGTCGGCCATGCCGGCGATGACGCCCAGATCGTGGGTGATGATAATAATGGCCGTGTTGTTTTTCTTCTGCAGGTCCTTCATCAGCTCCAGCGTCTGCGCCTGAACGGTCACGTCAAGGGCGGTGGTGGGCTCGTCGGCGATGAGCAGGTCGGGATTGCAGGCCAGAGCCATGGCGATCATGATTCTCTGGCGCTGGCCGCCGCTGAACTGGTGAGGATACTGTTTGAGGCGCTCTTCCGCCGGCTCGATGCCCACCTCGTGGAGAAGTTCAACGGCGCGCCTTTCCGCCGCTCTCCGCGACATTTTCTTGTGGCGGATCAGCGGCTCGCAGAGCTGGTAGGCGATGGAAAGCACGGGGTTGAGGCTGGTCATGGGATCCTGGAAAATCATGGAGATCTTGTTGGCGCGGATGTCCTCCATGTGCGCCAGGTCCATGGTGGTCAGCTCCATGCCTTCAAAGTCCACGGAGCCGCCCACGATTTTTCCCGACGGGCCGAGGAGCTTGAGCATGGACAGCATGGTGACCGACTTGCCGCTGCCCGATTCACCCACGATGCCCAGAACCTGCCCCCGGTCCACCGACAGCGAAACGCCGCTTACCGCCTTGACTTCGCCGACGGGCGTGAAGAAAGAGGTGTGCAGATCGGTGATCTTTAAAATGTTCTCCGACATGGAAAATTCTCCTTCTTCCCTATTTGCGAAGCCTCGGGTCAAGGGCGTCTCTCAGCCCGTCGCCGAAGAAGTTGAAAGCCAGAATGGTCACCGAAATCGCCAGAGCGGGGAAGAACAGCTGATAGGGATAGATCATCAGCGAGTTCATGGCGTCGCTGCTCAGCACGCCCCACGAAGCCATGGGCGCGTTGACGCCGAGACCGACGAAGCTCAAAAAGGCTTCGGCGAAAATGGCGTTGGGAATGCAGAACGTCAGTGTCACCAGAATGGGCCCCATGGCGTTGGGAATGAGATGGCGCAGAAGAATTCTCCGCGGCGAAGCGCCGATGGTGCGCGCCGCCAGGACGAACTCCTCGTTTTTCACGCGCATCACTTCGGAGCGCACAATGCGCGCCATGTTGGTCCAATAGCTGATGCCCAGCGTGATGAAAATGCTTTTCAGCCCCGGGCCGATGATCACCATCAGCAGGATGACGTAGATCATGACGGGAATACTGCGGATGGTGTCCACGATGCGCATCATAATGTCGTCGGTGCGTCCGCCCACAAATCCCGAGATGCTGCCGTAAATGACGCCGATGGTGAGGTTGATGAGACTGGCCATCATGCCGACGGCCAAGGAAATGCGGGCGCCGTACATGACGCGCACGAAGAGGTCGCGGCCGAACATGTCGGTGCCGAACAGGTGCTCCCACGAGGGGAACTCGTTGGCGATCATGAAGTTCTGCGCGTCGTAGCTGTACTTCGACAGGAGGGGTCCGCAGAGGGCCATGAAGAAAATGAGCAAAATTACCACAAGCCCCAGCATGGCCATTTTGTCGCGGCACAGGCGCCGCCAGGCATCCTGCCAGTACGTCATGCTCGGGCGGATAAATTCGGCCTTGCTTTTTTCTTCGGCGCCGACGGGCTCGAAAAGAGAGGGATCGCTCAAGTCGGGCAGAGACCGCCGATTTTCAGTTGGAGTTGTATGGGTCATGGGTTTCACCGTCATTTTGCCAGCTTGATGCGCGGATCGATCAGGCCGAGGCAGATATCCACAAGCAGGTTCATGGTGACCAGCAGGGCGCTGAAGAAGATGGTGACGCCCATGATGGTGGTGTAGTCGCGGTTCTGAATGCTCGTCACGAAGAACTGTCCGATGCCGGGAATTCCGAAAACCTGCTCCACGACAAAGCTTCCCGTCAGAATTCCGGCGATCAGCGGCCCCAGATAGGTGACCACGGGAATAATGGCGTTGCGAAGCGCGTGAATGTAAACCACCGTGCGCTCGCGAAGTCCCTTGGAGTAGGCCGTGCGGATGTAGTCCTGCTGAAGCACTTCAAGCATGCTCGAACGGGTCAGCCGCGAAATGAAGGCCGCGGGGTACCCCGCCAAAGTGACGGCCGGAAGGATGGACGTGGGGAGGCCTTCCCAAAATCCCACCGTCACCAGTCCCCAGCGGTAGGCGAAGAAGTACACCAGCAGCGTGGCGATGACGTAGTTGGGAATGGTGATGCCCAGCGTGGCGAAAAGTATGGCCAGCTTGTCCTGATAGTGACCGCGCCGCAGCGCCGAGATAATTCCCGTGGGAATGCCGATGAGCAGCGAAAGGATGATCGCGAAGGTGCCGATCAGCGCCGAAATGGGGAACGAATTGGCAATCAGCTGGTTAACCGTCATGCCTTCGTAGCGATAGGAAGGCCCGAAGTCAAAGTGAATGGCGTTCCAGAGGTAATTGCCGTACTGCTTCCACAGCGGATCGTTCATGTGATACCGATCGAGGATCTTCTCCAGAATGGGCTGAGGAATGACCTTTTCGTCGGTAAAGGGTCCGCCGGGAATGGCACGCATCAAAAAAAACGTCAGCGTGATGACCACCAGCAGCGTCACCAAACTGGTACTTATTCTCTGAAGAATGTACTTCAGCATTAACAAACGCCCCTCCCGTGAGTGCAAATATACGCCGATACTTTAAAATTTATTATAGCACGCCGAAGAATTTATGAAAGCGGCAATTTGTTAAGTAATGTGGACAAAAGACTACAAATCAACGTTCACGTCCCCTCCCGCCGCGGAAAACGTCCGGGCGTCGGAGGGGCGTCTCGCTCGGGTCAAAAACGACATCGGAGCGCCGGCGCTCGCCGCTTTTCATTGGCGGCGCACCGAGGAAAAAGAAATGAAAGGCGAACCTCTCCGCCGGCCGGCGGAGCCGTCCCTCGTTTGTGAGCCGACGGCGTCAACATAAGAGGTCCTGCACGACGCCGCTTCAAAGGGAAATTCGTGGCGGCGGTACCTTTTGAAGCGATGATTTTGGTATAATAATTATAAATTTCGTTAAATATGAGAGAGACAATTCTGACGCTGGGGAATAAAATTGTTATATAGAGTTTATTCTGCTCAACAGAACGCCCCCGGCGTAGGGCGCTTTGCGAAGCGGAGGCAAGCGTGAACTGAAAAGCCGGCGAAGGCAAGAGAGCCTGAAACGTCACCGGCCGCACGGCTATTTCGGGGGGACGGCGCGTTGCGGGCGAAAGCATGCGCCCCAGGGGATATGAAAGGCCTGTTAAATATGGAACGCATGGTTATTGAGAACCTTTCTTTTGAATACGTTGCGGCCAAACCCGTCCTGAAAGACATTTCCATGACCGTCTCGGCGGGGGAGTTCCTGTGCTTTTTGGGACAGTCGGGCTGCGGCAAAAGTACGCTGCTGAGACTGCTGGCGGGGCTTGAACGCCCCGTGTCGGGGCGAATTCTGCTGGACGGACGGGAAGTGACGGGCGCCGGACTGGACCGAGGCGTGGTCTTTCAGGATTACGGCCTTTTTCCCTGGATGTCGGCGGGCGACAACATTATGCTGGCGCTCCGGCAGCGTTTTCCCGGGAGACCGAAGCGCGAACTCAGGGAAATCGCCATGGCGCGCCTGCACGAGGTGGGATTTGACGAGGCGGTCTACAAAAAACTGCCCAAGGAACTTTCCGGCGGAATGCAGCAGCGCGTGGCCATCGCCCAGGCCTTTGCCGTGGACCCGCCGGTACTGCTCATGGACGAACCCTTCGGCGCGCTGGATGCCGTGACGAGAGCCATGCTCCAGGATCTCATTTTAGAGCTGTGGTCGCGCCGCGAACCCAAAAAAACGGTGTTTTTCGTCACCCACGACGTTGACGAGGCGCTCCTTTTGGCCAGCCGCATTGTGGTGCTCGGGCAATCGCCCAGCAGCATCATTTTCGACAGCCGGAATGTGCCCCACGACAAAGCGCTGCGGGATGCGCCCTTTGAAGATCGGAAAATCGTCGAACTTCGTCATAATCTTATTCGTCAGATCAACAAAGACGTAGCGGCGCGGCTGAAAAGCACGGGGCTTTTTTCGCGCGGCGCCGGTCTTCATTGAGGCTTCAAAATCTTGTTCACATAAAGGAGATTTTTTCATGTCTGTCAAGAGAAACGTGCTGATTTTGTCAACGGTCGTGGGGCTTTTCGCGGCTTCGGCGGCCTCGGCGGCTCCCGAGCAGAAAGTGGTTCGCTGGAACTACGGAACCAGCGGCAACGTTCTGGTCACCATCGCCGAGAACAAGGGCTATTTTGAGGACGAAGGCATTTCCATCGTTCCCGTTCTTGCCAACGCCAACGCCGATGCCATGACGCTGCTGGCCACGGGAAAAGTGGACGTGGTGTCCAACTCGGGCACGGCGGCGCCGCTTCAGCAGATCGCTTCGGGCATTGACCTCACCATCTTCGGCGGCCACATGGTGACGGGCTGCATGCCCGTCATCGCCAAGCCCGGCGTGGAGTGGAAGGGCGTGGAGTCGCTGGTGGGCAAGAAGTTCGCCTGCAATCCCTCCTATTTCGCCTTTACGGGCGCGCTGATGGACAAAGGCTATCAGGAGCCTTTGAAGGCGCTGGAGTGGGTCGTCTATTCGGGCTATAACGAAGCGCTGGCGGCCGTGGTCCGCGGCGAAGTGGACTACGCCCTCATGGGAACCGGCCAGGTTTTCAGCGTCAAGAAGATGAAAGACGTTCAGATCGTCACCTACCAGAGCGAAGTCATGCCCAACTATTCCTGCTGCCGCATGGAATGTCAGACCGAGTACATCAAAAAGAATCCCGAGACCGTCAAGGCCGTTCTCAGGGCTCTTCTGAGAGCGCAGAGCTACTACGAGAGCCACAGAGACGAAGCGGTGGTCATGCTGGCCCAAAAGATCGGCGCTTCCAAAGAGTATGTGGGGGCCTATATGCTTGACACGGCGCATTACAACGTCAACGTCGATCCTCTGAGCAAATCGGTGATCCGCGCTTGGGGCATCCTCGACAAGACGGGATTTCTCAACGAAAAAGCCAAATCGGTGAAGATTGAGGATCATCTGAATACGACGCTGTACAAAGAAGCACTTGCCGAAACGTCTGAAAAATACGGCGCCGAAGCCCCCGAGTTTTACGAGAAACAGCGGAAGTTCTTTGCTGAAAACAACTGAGTGAAAGCAGAGGCGGCAAGCGATGGACAGAATAAAGGCATGGCTCTCCAAATATTGGCTGACCTTCTGCATCTGCGCCGCCCTTGTCGCCCTGTATGTTTACGCCACCGAGACGGGGCGCGCCAATCCCTATCTGTTCCCGCGGCTGGACGCCATTGAGAAAGTCCTTCATGAGAACAAGAGTTTGATGTTCGTCAATCTCATGGCCTCCATGAAGCTCATGATTCCGTCGGTTCTCATCTCTCTGGGAATTGCCCTTTTCGTGGGGCTCCTTTTGGGAATGAACGAGCGGCTGCGTGACGCGCTCTATCCCATCATCTACATGTTCAGCGTCATTCCCTCCATTCTCCTGTCGCCCTTCGCTCTGTTGCTGGCGCCCAATTTCTGGTGCGCGTCGGTGTTCCTCATCGTCTATGGCACGGTGTGGTCAACGCTCTTCGCCGCCATCACGGGGATTATGACCATCGACAAGCGCTATCTGGACAAAGCGGCAGCCCTGGAACTGAGGGGAGTGAAGCGCCTTGTCAAGGTCATCCTTCCCGCGGCCAGCCCCTCCATCCTTTCGGGATTTGTGGACTCACTGCGCGGCACCTTCGTCATGCTGGTCTACTCGGAGATGTACGGCGCCCAGTACGGAATGGGATTTTTCGTGAAAAAGTACGCCGAGTTCGGCCTTTACGACTATACCTGGGGCGGGTTCCTGTTTATGGTGGCGGTGCTCATTGTGGTTATGCAGTTTTTTGAACAGATCAAAAAGCACATGCTCAAGTGGACCACCCACGGCCAGGCGCGATAACCGCCGACGAGGCGGAAGCGGCAAAAAGAACACGCGCCACGAAAAACATCGGCGCCCTCGAAAAGAGGGTGCCGATGTTTCGTATGGGGACGGATGTTTCGGGACGGTCCGGCGAGTTCCGGCGGTCATTGACACCTGTGGAGCACGTCAGTTCCTTCCGTCCCAAAGGTAGCGGAGCACCGCCACCGGGGTGTCGAGGCCGCTGGGGACCAGTTTCAGTTCAAGGTCGCGGGGTTCTGCGGCGGGCACGACGGCGGGCACTGAATATTCCGCCCATGGCCCTTCGAGCGTCAGATTGCCCGAGGCGATCTCCTCGGGCGCTCCTTCCAGCGGGTTTTGCGCCGTCAGCGTCCATCGGCAGGGAATGGTGCCGCGGGTGGAGGCGCGCCACGACAGCGTCAACGCCGCCGTTTCGCCGTCGCCGTTTTCGTAGAGGCGGCGGTCGACGATGGTCGTCTCGAAGCCGCGCACGCCCAGGGGCGCCGAGAAGTCGCCGCAGCGGATCTCATAGGTGCCGGTGGGGATCTGTTCGGGAATCTGGAATTGGAACTCCGTTTCGTCGGACGTCTCGGAGAGGATGACCAGTTTCTCCTCGTCCTTCAGAGAGCTGCCGCCGAACAACGGCGACGTCAGCGCCAACTCTTTCTCCTCGGCGCTGCGCAAAACGATTTTCGCGGTCTCGCCGGCGCGGTACCGCGGCTTGTCGGGGATGATCAAAATCTCGTCGTCCTCGTTCAGCACGGGCATCGCGTCGATGACCACGGAGCGGCCGTCGGCGTGATAGAGGGCGTACAGCAGCTTGTTGCCCTTGAACGCCACGGGAATGTCGCTGAAGGTGGCTTCGGCCGTGCCGTCGGAAAGCCGGGCTTTCTGTGTCCAGCTTTCGCCGTTGAAGGTGACGCGGAACAGATAATCGCCGTCGGACGCGCCTTTTTCGGCCTCGGCCGTCAGCGTGACGCTCATGGAGGTGCCCTCGGCGTAGGCTGCCTTGTCGCTTTTCGCTGTCAGGCTGAAGGCGGGCGATCGAATTTCCATCATGAAGGGGCGTTCGGTTTTCTCCGCCTTGGCCGTCACCAAAATCCGCGACGTGGCGGCATCCTGCGGAACTTCAACGGGCAGCGTCGCCTCTTTGCTCTCGCCGGGGGCAAGCTCCAGATCGACGCCGCCGCAGCGCACGTCGGGAATGTTCACGGAGCAGAAGGCCGAACCGCCCACGCCGCCGCGGTTTTCCACGGTGAACTTCAGCTCTGTCCGCTCACCGGGATGCAGCACCGTTCCCTCGGGAACCGCCGTGATTACCGGCGCAAAGGGTGCCGTCTTTTTCAGCGCCGACAGGGGGGTGAGAGCGACTTGTGTCTTGAAAGTGCGTCCGCCGCCCACGGCCGCGCGGAACGACGCGCCCGCAAAGCCGTCCTTGGCGGCCGACAGCGACGGCACGCCCGAGGGAACGCCGGTGAAGAAGGCACGTCCCCTCTCGTTGGTGACGGCGGTGACGGCGGATTTCTCCGACGGCAGCGTCACCGTTGCGCCCTGCAGCGGATTGTCCTCGCCGTCGGTCACGGTCACCAACACGGCGCCTTCGCCCTTGGGCATGACGGGCGTCATCGGCACGGAGACGTTGAGGTCGCGCCGTCCCGCCGTGAGGTAGGTCGGCATGAAACTTTCGCGGTAGCCCGGCGCCCGAACCCTGACGTCCAGCCCTTTGAAATCGGCGGCACCGCGCCAGACTGTTTCGCCCGCGGGAGCCGCAGCGTCCTGTCCGTCGACGCGGAATGTGGCGCCGCGCACGGCGCGTCCCGTGACGACGTCGAAAGCGCGCAGCGTCAGCTGGCCCCGGGGGGCTTCCGGCGTCATAAACACGCGGCTGACGACGGAACGTCCGCCGTAGGTCGTGGGGTAGTAACCGTCGACGTCGCGGTAGCCGGGAGCGGCGAACCGCGTGAGGAGAGCCTTCCACGCCGGGGCCGACAGATTGGCGGGCTCGACGAAAGGCCGATTGCCGAGGTCCAGCGGAGAGGCGACAAAACGGTGCAGCGCTTCGCCGCTCAGCGCGTCCATGGGGCGGAACTCCATGGTGCCCTGCGACGGCATGAGGCTCACGGGGCAGACGACGGTCCGTCCGGGGAAGGTCGCAGGGTAAAAGTCGTCGCTTTCGAAGTACCCGTCGGCCCAGAACTTGGTGCGCCGGCCGTCGGCAGGGCCTTGACCGATGGCGAGGCCTTGTTCGAAAGCGCGGGTCGGGCCGTCCAGAGTGAAGCCCGTAAAGTTCTCCAGCGGTTTTCCGCTGACGGCGTCGAAAACGTTGAACTCCACGGTACCGACGCGGGGCCACAGGCAGACGCTGCGCAGGGCTTTGCGGCCGGGGAAGGCCGTCGGGTAGAAATCACCCGTCTCGGCATAGCCATCGGCCCAGAAGCTTGAGCGTTTGTCCCCGGCGGAGGCGCGAACGGCGGCGACGCCGTCGGTGAACGCGCCGGTTCTGCCGTCCAGGGCGAAGCCGACGAACTTTTCCAGCGGCGTGCCGCTCAGGGCGTCGGAGATTTTGAATTCCACCGTTCCGATGCCGGGGCGGAGCGCGACGGCGCGCGTCACACGGCGTCCCGGGAACGTTGCGGGGTAGAAATCGCCCGTTTCGGCGTAGCCGTCGGCCCAGAAGCTTGAGCGTTTGT
>CABTYW010000014.1 GCA_902489135.1 uncultured Synergistaceae bacterium | reverse complement strand
GCGCGACCGGCTGCTGGGACGCTGTGCCGCGGACCGGGATTATGTGGTCTGCGGCCTGACGGCGGAAAAGCTCTGCGGCGCCTTTCACTGCGTCGCCGTGGGACGTCGGTTTCCCGTGTTTCTCATCGAGGTGGACGGCGTCCCGCGGGAAGTGGCTCTCGCGCGAAGGGAGCGCAAAATCGGCCGCGGATACCACGGCTTCGAAACGTGCTTTACGCCCGAGACTTCCATTGAAGAGGATCTTTATCGCCGCGACACCACCATGAACAGCATGGCGCTGCGTCTGTCAGACGGGCGCATTATCGATCCCTTCGGCGGTCAAAGAGACCTGCATGCGGCGGTGATACGCGCCACGTCTTCTCACTTTCGCGACGATCCCGTTCGCGCGCTGCGCGCCGCGCGGCAGTGCGCTCAGCTGGGATTTTCCATAGAACCGGGCACCATGGCGCTGATGAAGGACTGCCATGACGAGCTGCTGGACGAGCCGGCCGAACGGTTCTTTTGTGAAATGAAAAAGGCCCTTGAATCTCCCGATCCGCCGGCTTTTTTTCTGGCGCTGCGCGATGCGGAAATTCTTGACGCCGCATTCCCTGAGCTGGATGCTCTGCGAGGCGTGCCCCAGCCCGTGCTGTACCACAAGGGGCTTGACGCCTTTGACCACACCATGGAGGTGCTGAAACGGGCGGCCGCCCTTTCTCCGCGGGCCGAAACCCGCTTCGCCGCCCTGGTGCACGATCTCGGCAAGGCGCTGACCTCCCCCGAAATTCTGCCTCACCATTACGGTCACGAGCAGGCGGGGTTGGAAGCTCTGAAATGCCTCAACCGGCGAATGACGCTGCCCAGATTTTGGTATCGCATGGCCCATTTCATTATCGAGCGGCACATGGCGTTGCGCAAAATCCGACGGGCAGGCGCCATCGTCAAAATTATGGAACAGATCCGGCGCTGCGCGCTGGATCCCGGCGAGATTTTGGCAGTCCTTCGGGCGGATCACGGCGGAGAGCCCGATTTTCTGCTTCACTACGACCAATATTGCTCGTGGCTCAACGAGGCCCGCAAACAATTTCCCGTGCCGGAAACCGTTCCTCCTGAAAAGCGAAGTCTCTGGCTGCATTGCCGTCTGAGCGGCGAATTGGCGGGAAAAATGCGCCTCCGCGGATTTTCTTCCGAAGGGCTTCAGAGTGACCGCATAAGTTAATAAAAAAAACGTAAAATATCTCCCTTTGACGCAGCTTTTTTCGTTGTTGAGGCGTAGAATAAGGCCATGTGATGAGATGATTTCAGGTTGAAATCCATTTCAAAGGAGAGATTGATCATGCCTGACAAGAACAAAAAACAGCATCACAAACACACCGCGGAACAGAAACCGGCACCTGCGCCGGAGAGCGGTGCCGCGCCGGCGGCAGACGAAAAAAAACACGATAAAAAATAGCGATTTCAGGTCAAAAAAGGGACTCCGCCTGTCAGACGGAGTCCCTTTCTCATGTCACGGCTCCGCCGCCGGCGCCGCGTTTTTCCCTCTTGGGAGGCGGACAGGGCGCAAAGCGGAGTTTTTCGCCGCGAACGCGCCGCAAAACTGCGAACGCCCCTTGGCAGGCACGGGGCCCACTGGGTCCTGTGATTTATCTCCAATACTTATCGTCCGCAGCGGGAAAAAGCCGCTCCGACAGATCGGAAAGTTCCGCAAGCAAGCCGAAAAGCTCCCCAGCGGCCAACAAAGCGTCGCGAAAATCCAACAGCGCTTCGATGCGTTCAGGACGATTTTCTCCCGCCAGAGAAGAGGGCAGCTCGGAAAGAGAGAGCTCAATGTCGTCCATGCCCAGACCGCCCCTTTGCGCCCCCAGAAGTCGGCGCTTGGCGGACCAGTCCAGTTCATCGGCCATGCCGCGGCACAGCGAGCCAATAAAGCCGCGGGCCTCGTCAAGCCCTTCAAGGGGCGCGGCGGCGGCTTCGCACATGCGCTTCAGCGCGCAGACAATGCGTCGGAACAGGTTCAGCACCTCAAAGAGCTCTCCGATGCGGCGGCAATCCGCGGAAGTAAAGCGGTGAAGGGCCCCTTCGGCGTTTTCTCCGATGACGTCGGCATGACGGGAAATCTGCAACGCCGCCGAGGGCTGATTTTGGGCGAAGGCTCCCGAGGCGTTGTCAAGCATAATCAGCAGCACTCTGGCGGACTCGAGCAACGTTCTCTGTTCCGGCGTCAGATCTCTTCGGCAGAAAAATTCTTCGCGGATCACTCTTTTCACCTCGCCTTCGGGTATAATGAGAAGCGAAGCGCCCGGCGCTTCAAAAAACTTTTTCTGCGTCCATTATAAGCAATTTTGCCCACGTGTAAACGCGCTTTCCCGCCAATCCCGTCAGGATGACGAAGCGCCCATCGCGGGCGTGCCTTTGGCATCTCTTTCTCGAGGAGGAAAAATCATGAGAGTCTCCACATTCAACGTCAACTCGCTGAGAAGCCGTCTGCCCGTCCTTCAGCGCTGGCTTCCCCACTCCGGCGTCGACGTGCTGGCCTTGCAGGAAACCAAAGTGCAGGACGAAGATTTTCCCCTGGCCGACGTTCAGGCTCTGGGGTACCGGGCCGTCTTTCGCGGCGAAAAATCCTATAACGGCGTGGCTCTTCTGTCCCGTTCCCGACCCGACGAGGTTGTTTACGGCTTTGACGACGGCCTCTCCCCGATCTGGGATACGCGAATGATGATGGCGCGGTGGGGCGATCTGTGGATTTTGAACACCTATGTTCCCCAGGGCAAGGAAATCACTCACCCCGACTACGAAGCGAAAAAGGATTTTCTGCGCCGCACCGCCGCGCTGGTCCGACGGCACAAAGACGAGAAACTGCTGTGGCTCGGCGATCTCAACGTGGCGCCCACGGAGCTTGACGTCACCAACCCCGCCAACAAAAAGAACCACGTCTGCTTCGTCAAGGAGCTCCGCGATCTCTTCGCTCAACTGTGCGCTCCCCTGGTCACCGACCTGCTGCGGGTTTTTCATCCCGACGAGGCGCTCTATTCGTTCTTCGACTATCGGGTGAAGAACGCCCTGCAGCGCGGAATCGGCTGGCGCATCGACCATATGCTCTCCACGGCGCCGCTGACGCCGCTGTGCACCGACTGCCGCATCGACACCGATCCCCGCGGCTGGGAAAAACCTTCGGATCATACGCCCATGCTTGCGGACTTCAACAATTAGTCACCGACACAAGAACTCCCGAAAGGAAGCCCTGCGATGAAATGGATGAGTCAAATTCTGCTGCCGCTGTCACCGAAGCGGCCGGCGAAACTTCGCGACGCGGGAGCGGCGAAAATGATCCGCGCCGGCAACGTTCTGTGGAACCCCAACGATGAAAAAATCATTCTGCTGCCCGCGGGACGGAAAGTTTACGCCCGCGCTCAGCAGTTCTTGCTGGCCGCCCTGGGGAATTTCGCGCCCCAACTGGCGGACGCCGGCGGCTCGTCACGGGGGCTGCTGGACGTGGCGGTGCGCGTGGTGCGCCGCTGCGGCGACCTGCCGCTTCTGCTGGTTCAGCGGCGCGATGACCGACTGGAACTGCTGGGACTGCACAGCGACCTCGAAGCGTCTTTGGAAATGGCCAACGACGCGCTCCGCACGGTGGGACAAACCGTCTGTTCTCTCGGTGCGACGCTGCGACGCGTCGACCGTCTCACTGCCGAAGGTCACGCCGTCGATCTTCTGTGCTCCTGTGAAGCTCCGCTGAGGGGAACAGACGGACTGGCCTGCCCGACCTGCGGCTGGCTCTGCGCTCCCGACAGCCCCTTCCGGGGCGGCGGCCAAATTCAGAACGTCGACAAAGAACCGACGCTGAAGGAAGTGGAAACTCCCCGCTGTTCCACCGTGGAGGCGCTTTGTCAATTTTTGAAGGTGCCCGTGACGCGCGTTCTCAAAACCATGGTTTACGCCGCGGAAGGGCACGGCCTGATCGCCGTCGTTCTGCGCGCCGACCGACGCGTCTGCGTCGAAAAGCTGCGCGCGGCGCTGCAGGGCGCTTCAATCCGCCCCGCATCTTCCCAAGAGCTGTCCGCCGTCATGGGCGACTGCGCGGGATACATGGGACCTGTCGGGCTCCCCGCTTCGCTGCGTCTTCTGGCCGATTACAGCGCGACAGGCGCTCGAGACGCCGTGATCGGAGCCAACAAAAGAGGCTTTCATCTTACGGGCGCCTGCTGGGGAAGGGATTTTAAGACCGACGCCGCCGCCGATCTTTCCTACGTGCAGGAGGGCGATTGCTGCCCCAATTGCGGAGCTGCGCTGCAAAAAAAAGCGCTTCGCTCCGTCGCACGGTTCTTTCCCGTTGACCCCGCCTGCGCAAACGATCCTTCACTGACGTTCTACGACGGCAGAGAAAAAACTCACGTTCCGGCCTGGAGCGCCTCCATTGACTTGACCGCACTGCTTTCGGCGCTGATGGAGAAAAGGGACTGCTGGCCCCATGAGCTGGCGCCCTACGACGATTACGTCTGGTGGGAGGGTGACGACGCTCCCGACTTCATTTCAGAGCTTGCATCCGCTCTCGACGAAGCCGGACGACACGCCGTCGGCGACGACCGAACCGGAATGAAAACCGTTGACCGCGCCGCGCAAGCCCGCGTTTCCTGCGCGCCGGAACTGCTGTTTCTCAAAACCGAAGAGGGGCTTCCCATGGTTGACGTCACCCGCCGCGGCGAAACGGAAACGCTGCCCCTTCAGGAGTTTCTCCGTCAGTTCAAGCGCTCATGACGAAAAAAGTGATACAATGGACATACACAGCAAGGAGCTGATGAACATGAGACCCAACCTCAGAAAAAAAAGATTTCTCATCTCCGTGGTCCTTCTGATCTGCGGCGTCTTCGCGCTCTCCCCCTATTTGACCTCCAACCCGCAGCGCGATCTGCTGAAAAGCGTTTCCCATCTTGACCCCCAGACGGCGGCTTCAGTGATTAAAACGGTGATTTTAGGCGACGCGCTGGTGGATAAAGGACAGGATCTGCCGCTGACCGGTGAAACCGAAGCGGCGGTGGACACCATGCTTCAACAGCTTGAAGCATCCATAACCGCGCTCAAAACTCAGCTCAAGACCATGCCGCCGAAATCGAAAAAACTCACTGCCCCCGCCGAAGAGGCCTATGAGGCGCTGGATAAAGTTCTGACCGACTTCATCGTCACTTTGGCACAGGCGGAAGCACAAAAATAGCCGTCCCTTCAAACGTACCGATGCGCGCCGAAACGGATTTTCCGTTTCGGCGCGCATCGGTACGTTAATCAAGGAAGAAAGGACAACGGCGCTCCGGTGCCGCACAAAAAATTTTCTAAAGGCGTTCATGGGGAATTTTTTAACACTGCACCGCGCGACAGCTCTTTGAGCCGCCCATAAGCCGCGGGGGCAAGCCAGAACAGAACCGCAATCCATCCGATGACCGTGGAATGAGCCGTCGCCGGAATTCCCAGACAGGGCACCAGTCGAAACGAAAGGTACACACGGATGGCAATCTGAATCAGAGAGACCATCATAATAATTCTAAACTCGCCCAGCCCCCGCAGGGTGCTTTGAAACAGAGCGACGAACACCGAGATCACGAGATAGAAGGCCATGGGCCGCAAATATTCCACGCCGGCGTTGATAATCCCCGGGCCGGCGGCTCCGCTGACGAAAATGCCCATAATGGCCGGAGCTTTCAGGAAAAGCAGCGTGCCCGCCGCGGCAATGTAAATCACATCGGCAGCCATGGCCGTGAAAAATCCCGACGTGATGCGGGCCAACTGCCGCGCCCCCAGGTTCTGCGCGATAAAGGTGGACAAAGCCACATTGACGCCGTCATAGGTCATCATGACAATATTTTCCACTCTGGTCGCCGCGTTGTATCCCGCCACATTGTCGGCGCCCAGAGGATTGATGCAGCCCTGAGTGAGAAACCTGCCGACGTAGACAATGACCGACTGCAGCGCCGAAGCCCAGCTGTAATTGAGCGTCAGCTTCAGCATGGAGGCGCTGAAATGCCAGTCTCCGCGACGAAGAGCCAAAAGCGGTTCGCGTCCATAAACGTAGAGGATACAAACCGACGAAGAGAACACCTGAGACAGCACCGTGGCCAACGCCGAACCTTTAATTCCCATGCCCACGTACCCCACAAAAAACAAGTTCATCACAATGTGGAGACAGGACGCCGCCACCTGAATGACGAAGGGGGCGCGTGAATTTCCGATGCCCCGCAGCGCCGAAGCGAAAAAATTATACAGAAAGGAAAAGATCAGCCCCAGGAAAACCACGTTCAGATAAAGCGTCGTCTCTTCGATGAGCTCGGGCGGCGTATGCGTCCACCGCAGGACTGAAGGCGTAAGCGCCATGCAGAGTCCCGTCAGACAAAGGGTAAAAGCCATGCCGAACATCAGCGCCGTGGACGCCGCTTCGCGAAGTTTCCGTCCGTCGCCGCCGCCGTAGGTCTGGGCGATGAGCACCGACACACCCGTGCAGCCGCCGAACAGAAAAAACACCACGATGGACGAAATGGGCGTTGCCACGCTGACAGCGGCCAGAGAATGGGCGCCGATAAATCGCCCGACGATAATGGCGTCCACAATGACGTAGAGCTGGAGAAAAAAATTCCCCACCACAATGGGCAGCGCGAAAAGAATCATGGACCAGAACACGCTGCCGCTCAGCATGGTACCGCGGGAACTTTTTTCCGGCGAACGGTCCCGGGCCCGGAAATTACAGCGGCTCACGGCTGCAGGGCTGCGCGGACAACGGCACGGCCGCCGCCCGCCACGTGCCCGTCGTTCCCGTTCTTTTGCAGAAATGCCGGCGCCGTTTTCAATCCCGTGCCCTTGAAAGCCCTGCACGCCCCAGCGGGAAAAAGGGCTTCGTTCAATTCTCTCCGCTTCGCTCCAAGCTTCGCTTCACCCATGTTCAGCTCACCTCGTCAGATTAAAATAGAGCGCCCCCCAACGGCACCGCCGCCGCGCCGCTCATGGGCAAAAAACAGCAAGGACACGCTTTCGCCGCAGCGAATCTCCCGTCGGCGCCGCTTAAAAAAACTTGGCCGCCGAGAGCGGAAGCTCTCGCGGCCCACCGGCGATGCACCCACAAAAGGGGCCCACGGAAAAGCCCCATGGCGCGAACACGGGACAGCCTCCGTGCAGGCGGGGTTCTGCTTTTGTTCTTCTCGAAGATAATTCCACTTCGGGGCCCATCCCCGCGCAGGCGGTGAAAATTCAGCGGAACTCATTGGCGAAGCTGCGCTGTGATCATCGGCCGTCCCGAAAGGATACCATGATTGTATCACGAAAAACGCCCTTTTTTTGGAGAGAAAAGGAGGGCGCCGAAACCTCCGATCCGTCGCATTGACCATGCCGGAAAGCGCCAAAGCCCCTCAAAATTCAGTGAAAAAACCGTCGGCAACGACGTTTTCCCTTCCCAACCCATCGGGCATCCACGCTTTTTGCACTTCCGGGCGACACGTCCGGAAACCGCCCTTTTTGGAAGGCCGCGGCTTTCTCGGCCATATGGGTACCTCAACTTCGCCATCGGCGTTATAATGTCTTCGGGCGCACCAAGGCCCGCAGCACGAAAGAGCGGCAGCGGGGCTCCATAAGCCTCGACGTTCGCTCAACTTCAACTTGAGGAGGAGAAAATCACATGAAACCCATCGATCTGACCCCTGAAAACTTCCGAAGCGAAGTCCTTGAAAGCGCCGCGGCGGTGCTTGTGGATTTCTGGGCGCCCTGGTGCGCTCCCTGCCGCGCCTTTTCACCGGTCATCGAAGAAATTGCCGCAGAAGCCTCGGACTTTAAAGTGGCCAAAGTCAACGTGGAAGACCACCCCGAACTGGCAGCGGCTTTCAAAGTCATGAGCATTCCCACACTGATCCTGTTCAAGGACGGCGACCCCGCCGCGCGCACCGTGGGAGCGCCGTCCAGGGAAAACGTGCTCGCCCTGTTGGGCCGGTAAAAAGCTGAAAAATTCTTGCAACCGCGACGCCCGCTCGGCGCTTCATGAGAGGCTCCGAACCGCCTCGCATATGTCCGTTGCCGCCGATTTCCCGGGCAGAGGCGAAGAATGAAACGGACCGCATCGTGCGTTCGTCGCGCGGCGCCGGGGTTGTTCCCCATGGGGGCAGGCATTGAAATTGGGTCTTGTACGGGATGGTATGCCTCGGCCCGGCCGCTCGCCGCACGAAAAAAAATACGAACCCGACAGCCGTCGTGAAGCCCCGACGGCTGTCGGGTTCGTTTATTCCGAAATGCCTGCGGCCGCCAGCGCTCTGCCGGCCTTGAAGCGGTCTCTCCGCTTGAAACCGAGCTCGCCTGCGCTCACAAAACAGTCCACCGTGGAGCCTCCGGGGATCTCGCCGGAAAGGATGAGATCCGACAGAGGGTCTTCGATTTTGGATTGAATGAGCCGGCGCAGCGGACGGGCCCCCTGATTTTGCCCCGCCGCAGAGCCCAGCAAAAACTCCCGGGCCTCTTTTTTCATGGAGAGGATGATGCCGCGCTCTCCCAGGCGAACGCGCAGGTCGTACAGCATAATGTCGAACACCTTGCCCATCTCGTCCTCGCTGAGCTGACGGAACAGGATCTGACCGTCAAGGCGGTTGAGAAATTCCGGGCGGAAATAGTCCTTCACGGCGCTTCTGATGGCCTCCCCCTGCTTCTTTTTCTCAGCCTCCGCGGAAAGCTGAAAGCCCAGTTCGGGCTTCGCGGCCGCCCTCACGCCCAAGTTGCTGGTCATGATGACCACGGTGTTTCTGAAATCCACAACCCGCCCGTGGGCGTCGGTCAGACGTCCCTCTTCGAGAATTTGAAGCAGCAGATTGTAAATATCGGGATTGGCCTTTTCGATCTCGTCAAAGAGCACCACCGACCAGGGATGACGGCGTACGGCTTCGGTCAGTCGTCCCTGTTCGTCGTATCCCACGTATCCGGGAGGCGCGCCGATCAGTTTGGCGGCCTCGTGGCGCTCCATGTATTCGCTCATGTCAAAGGAGAGGAGATCTTTTTCGCTGCCGAAAAGCGCGCGGGCCAAACAGCGCGCCAATTCCGTCTTGCCCACGCCGCTGGGGCCGAGGAACAGAAAGCTGCCCACGGGGCGACGGGGATCCCTCAAGCCGCTGCGCGAACGACGAATGGCTCTGCACACGGCGCTGACGGCTTCGTCCTGACCGACCAGCCGGCGATGAATTTCAGTCTCCAGATTCAAGAGCCGCCGCGCCTCGTCGTCGGTCAGCGTCTTCACGGGAATGCCGCTCCACTGGGAAAGCACGTCGGCAATTTCGTTTTCGTCAACGGTCAGCAACGCCGTCGGCCTGCAGTCTTCCACGTCAAGCCGCACTTTGGCTCCCGCTTCGTCAATGAGGTCAATGGCTTTATCGGGCAAGCTGCGGTCAGACAGATAACGGGTGGACAGGTGGACGGCGGCTTCAATGGCGCCCTCGGTGTAGTGAACGCTGTGATGCTTCTCATAGCTCTCTTTGAGCCCCCGAAGAATGGCCACCGCGGCGTCCTCATCGGGCTCGGCCACGTCAATGGGCTGAAAGCGACGCTCCAGAGCGGCGTCTTTCTCGATATTTTTGGTGTATTCTTCACGGGTGGTGGCTCCAATGACCTGAAAGTCGCCGCGCGCCAGGCTGGGCTTCAAAATGTTGGCGGCGTCCAACGAACCTTCGGCGCTGCCTGCTCCCACCACGGTGTGCAGCTCGTCGATGAACAGAATGATTTTTTTTGCCGCCGTCAGTTCATCGACGATTTTTTTCATTCGATCTTCAAATTCGCCGCGGTATTTGGTTCCCGCCACCAAAGCGCTCATGGTGAGCTCCACGACGCGCCGCCCCTTCAGCAGCAACGGCACGGCTCCGTCCCGAAGTTTGCAGGCCAGTCCCTCGACGATGGCCGTTTTGCCCACTCCGGGCTCGCCCACGAGAACGGGATTGTTTTTACGGCGCCGACACAAAATCTGCATCATTCGACGCATTTCCTTTTCGCGCCCGATCAACGGATCAAGCTCGCCGTCGGCCGCTTTGGCCGTCAGATCAATGCAGTATTTATCCAGCGTCGGCGTTTTCACCGAGACGTCGGGATTTTTTCCGCCGTTTTTCCTTTCGGGCCGTGGAGTTTCGCTGCCGCTGCGCGCGGCAAGCTGCTCTTTCAGGCTGTCCTTCAGATCTTCCACATCCATCCCCAGACTTTGCAGCGCCTGGCAGGCGACGCAGTCGGGCAGGGAAAGCACGCCCAAAAGAAGATGCTCCGTTCCCACATAGCCTGAATGGAGCTCGTGGGCAATGTGGACGGCGCTGTTGAGCACCTTCCGCGCTCGTTCGGACAGGGGCAGGTCGATGGCCTGGGGGTAGGGGGCCGCCGGCGGACGCAGCTCCAGGATCTTCCGCGCCACGTCGTCGGCCGCCAAACCGGCCTCGTGAAGCGCCAGAGCCGCCAGCGACGATTCTTCGGTAATGAGCCCCACCATCAGGTGTTCGGTGCCGATAAAAGCGTGGCCGAGGCGCAGTGCCTCTCGATGTGCAATTTGAATGACGCGCTTGCTTCGTTCAGTAAAAAAATCCCACAAGACACTTAACCTCCCTGTCACAAAAATTTTTGTCGAATTTGCAAAAATCAGGATAAATCAAGACCGCAGAGAATTTTCTTGAGAAGATCGGCCTGGATCATTCCCTTTTTATAGGGGGACACGTCAAACATGGCGTCGCACTGATCGCTGATGTGACGCAAAGCGATTTCAATGAGAAGGCGTTCGCGCGCCGTGATAATTCCGCGATACTGAACGGCACAGAGCAACCGCTTGGCATCGGCTTCGGTGACGGAATCGCCGACGATCTGTTCAATATGCCGCGCGCGGTCCTCGGGCATGTCGTAGCTCACACGCACAATTCTGATGTAGCCGTTGCCGCCCCGTTGACTTTCGACGATATACCCCCGTTCCGGAGTGAAACGGCTGCGCAACACGTAGTTGATTTGGCTGGGCACACATCCGAAACGCTCCGCCACGTCCTTGCGCCGCAGGGAAACCCGTGCCGTTTCCGACGACTCTGCATTCTGCTCGAAGAGTTCGTTGATATAGTTCTCTATAATTTCCGTCAAACTGTTCATGGGCCATTCCCCCGTTCCATTTACTAGGAACGATTGTATCTCATTGGTCAATAATAGTCAATAAGTAGGTCAAAACCGCACTTTCGTTTTGTTTTCCGTGCCGGCTTTGAGCCGCCGAAGGTTCTCGCGATGGCGCCAGAATGAAAGAAGCGCCAACAGCAAAGCCAGCGCGGAAAAAGCCCGATGAACCTTCAGGAGCGAAAAAAACAGGGCCGTGCTCAGCAGCGCCGCCAGGGAAGCCACCGAAACATAGTGTGTGACTTTCATCACCACAAACCACAGCGCTCCCGCCGCCAGGACGGCGGCACAGGACAGAGGCATCTGGACGAAAAACAGCGTGCCGAAGGTGGTCGCCACACCTTTGCCGCCGTGAAAGTTGAGCCAAACGGGGAAATTATGGCCGCACACCGCGGCAAAGGCCGTCACCGCCGCGGCTTCGTCGCTGCAGCCCAGTGACGCGCAAAGCGCCACGGCGGCGCCGCCTTTCAGCATGTCGACAAGGGACACCAGGACGGCCCATTTTTTGCCGAGGATGCGGCCGGCGTTGGTGCCGCCCGTATTGCCAGACCCCAGCGTGCGAATGTCTTTTCCCGTTATAAATTTCACCGCCAAATAGCCCGTCGGCAGAGAACCGAACAGATAGCCCACGGCGGCCCAGAACAGCCAATTCATGAAAAAACCTTCTTTCTCCGCACAGCACAGAACGGCGCGCAAAAGTTGAAACCGGCTCACATCACGGCGCTTTCTCCGCGCCCCATACATAAAGAGGGCCCTCTCCGACCCTCTGAAACCCCGAAGGCCCGGGGCGCGCAAAGGGGAGACTCAGTCCTTCTTCCGGCGGATGACAAAGGCGTCGGCGATTTCCGCTCCCAAGCCCCGGGGACGCACAAAAATGGGGTTGATGTCCATCAGCTCAAGGTGAGGTTCGGCGCAGGCCATGAGAGACAGTCTGACGATTTGACGCGCCAGAGAATCCACATCGTTGGGGCGGTCGAACCATTGACCTGAAATGAGAGGATACCCCTTCAGCGACGCAATCATGTCAAGGGCGATATCCATGGTGACCGGCGCTACCCGCAGCGCGATGTCCTTCATAAGGCCGTAATAAACTCCGCCCAGCGCCACGGCCACCACGGGGCCGAAGAGGGGGTCGCGCTTAATGCCGATCATGCACTCAACGCCGTCGGTGACCATCTTCTGAGCATAAACGCCCTCCGCCGCCGCATCGGGATGAAGCCGGTCGGCGCGCTCCAAAATGCGCCCGTAGGCGTTGCGGAGTTCTTCAGCGGTGCGAAGGTTCAGCGCCACGGCACGTGCCTGCTGTTTGCTGAAAAAAGAATGAGAGACCACTTTCAACGCCATGGGGAACCCCAAGGTTTCCGACGCTTCAATGACTTGCGCCACGGAAGTGCAGAACTTTTGAGGCACCGTTTTCAGTCCGTAGGACTCGGCAAGATTCATGGCGTCGCGCTCGCTGAGTTTTTCAGGATAAACTTCCAAAAAAGGATGCGCAGCGGGCTTGCAGGGGTCGGCGGCGGGACTGGGCTTGCGCCCCATGCGCCACAAACTGGACATGGCCTCGGCCACGCGACGGGGACTGCTGAAAAGGGGAATGCCGCAGGCATTCAGACGGCTCTCCATTTCGTCCAACGGCCTCAGACGGCTCAGACAGCAACAGGCCAGAGGTTTTTTTCCCGTGCGGTGGGACGTGCACAGCGAACGGGCCAGGATCTCTCCCTGCTGCGGCGAAAGAGCCCCCGTCGCTACCAGAATCATGTCGCATTCATCGGATTTTTGCAGTATGTCGAGAATTTTGATCAGCGAATTTTCATAGGTGAACACCGCTTCCGAGAGATCCACGGGATTGTCGCACCTCGCCCACCGCGGAACGAAAGTTCTGATTTGCTCCGTCAGACGGGGCGAGAGCGCGGGAACTTCAAGAGACGCCCGACGGCACTGGTCGCCCTGAATCATGGCGATGCCCTCCGACAGCGCCAACACGGCGACGCGATTGCCCCCGGCGTTGACGCCTACTCCGGAAAGTTTGCCCAAATCCACAATTTGCTGGGCGTCGCGAAGGAGCACCACGCCGTACTGACCTGCGACGGCTTCCCACATGACGTTGTCGGTCCAGGCCGCATCGCCGTGACGCTGCGCCAGACGCTCGCAAAACAAGTCGGAGGTGCCGACGCGAAGAAGCACCACGGGCAGTTTGCGCTGCGCCGCCCGCGCCGTAAGCGCAAGGAAATCGCGCCCGCGGCTCAGCGACTCAAGGCATAGAATGAGCAGCGTCGTCATGGGATCCTCAATGGCTTTTTCCATGGCGTTCAAAAGCTCGACATCGCCGTCATCGCAGTTTCCCAAAGACAGGACGCGGCGGAAGCGAACGCCCGCTTCCACGGCCATGGAGTACAGCGAAAAAGGGATGGCGCCGCCGTGGGCGATGAGCGTCACGTGACGTTCTTTCGGAGGACTGTCGGGAATGCGCACGGAGTTTGACCAGCACAGCGCCAGCCGCTCATCCCAGTCGAAAAAGCCCTGCGACCCCGGTCCCAGGGCGCAGCCTCCTGCGGCGCGATAGCGTTCAAGCACGCCCCGCGCCTCGTCGTCAAGGCGCGGGCAGCCGATGATCACCGCAGGCACCCGATGTTCAATGCAGCCTTTCAGCAGCGGCACCGCCCGGGAGCACCGCGGCGAAATCATGACCACGTCGAATTCCCTGTCAGGCCAGCAGTCCGCGACATCGCTGTCAGTGAGCACCGTAAAAAAATCGCGACGCCCCAAATGGGTCATCAGTGCCTGAGGACGCAGATCCGTTTCGGAATTCACACTTTTATTGACAATCAGCAGGCCGCAATTCCACACGGACTCCACTTCCTTTCAGCGTTCTTTCGCTGATTATAACCCATGGCAAAAATCCTGTGAAGGCAAAAACTCCCGAAACAAAGAAGGCGTCCCGCGGGGGACGCCTTCTTCGTTTCGAAACTGCAGGAACTGTCTTGACAGAGCCTCCTCTTTGAGGAACTACTTCTTGCCCTTCTTGGCTTTGCGCGCAGGCTTGGCATCAACCGCTTCGCGAAGAAGTTTGCCGGCCTTGAACACGGGAACCGTCTTGGCGGGAATGTGGACGGTCTTGCTGGGATCCTGGGGATTACGGCCAGTGCGGGCTTTGCGCTGACGCACTTCGAAGGTGCCGAATCCCACAATCTGCACTTTGCCGCCCTTTTTCAGCGTCTCTTTGACGCCGTCAAGCATGGCAGCAACCGCGTTCGCAGCATCAACCTTACGAAGTTTCGTCTGCTCCCTTACAAACTCAACCAACTCAGCCTTTGTCATTACTGACACCTCCACACAGGATTTGATACTTAATACCGTGAGTATATCACAAGTTTTTCCGGTGACAAGTACCCTGAATGCGGATTTCCACTCATTTTAACAGGAAATTCATCGCCGAAAATCGCGCCAAGCCCGCTTTTGGGGAATTTGAGACTTCGCCGATCCTCTGACCATGCGGCTTTTCCTGGCGTGCCTCTGCAAAAGTTCCAATTTTACGCTATAATTCTTTATATCAAAAAAATTTTTTGCAACAACATGAAAGGAATCACGCCAATGTACGCATTGAACCACGTGGGTATCCGCGTTTCCGACCTGAAGCGATCCCTTCGCTTTTACGTTGACGCCCTGGGAGGCGCCAAGGGCGATGAATACCATATGCCCAGCGGCTCTCATATTGTTTTTGTAAATTTCAGTGACTTCGCCGTTGAGCTGATCTGCAAGCCCGGCGACGACCGCACCGCGGGGCGCAATCATCTTGCACTGACAGTGCCCGACATTCATGCCGCCGCTCAAAGGCTGAGGGAATGCGACTTCGACGCTCCACCGTCGTCCATTCGCCCCATGGGTGCCGCGGGACTGAATTGCTTCGTCACCGGTCCCGACGACGAGATCATCGAACTGTGCGAGGGCCGTCTGTAAGTTCCCCTTCACGTTTTACGCCCGAAGAGCCCTGCGACGGCGGCGGGATGGAGCGGCGGGCACGTCCTTTCGATCCTCAGGCTTTCGTGTCGCCCGACTGAGCCGCCCGGTCTTTTTTTACAGTTTCATAGGCTCTCAGCAGGTCGCCGATGGTGGTCTCTTGCGAGATCTGCCGAAAGCTGTCGGCGAGTTTTTTCCAAAAAAAGGACGACGGACACTCCTGCCCCAGATGAAGCGCTCTGTCACAGCCTTCTTCCATAGCGCAGTCGGGGAACACCAGCTGTTCTCCCGTGGCCTGAAGCACTTCCGCCACGGTGATTTCATCGGCGCTGCGCGACAGTTCATAGCCTCCCTTGGGACCGCGGTAACTGCGGAGAATCCCCAATCGACGCAGCTTTGAAACGAGCTGTTCAAGATAGGTTGTCGAAAGATTTTCAGCCTGAGCGATATCGCTGACGCTGACGGGCAATCCCTGCTCCGCCATTTCCGCAATGACCACCACGGCACGCAGTCCGTAGTGCCCTCGTGTTGATATTTTCACGCTGCACCTCCCGGGATCTTTAAATGTTTTATAAAATCGAGCACGGTCGCCCTCCGGATCCCAAAAGTCTCACGGGGGCGCGCTCGACAGAGACAACAGGATTATAGTCGTCTTACATTATTTTTTCAACATCTCCCATGAAAGTCCTTCGCCGAACTCTCAAACGGACAACCTTCATCAGCAGGAGCGAATTTTATGAACTCTCAATCCATCAGTGCCTCTGAACAGTTTATGAAGATGACGCAGACGCCCGTCAAGCGGCTGATCGTAAAATTGGCGCTGCCCACCATGTGCAGTATGCTCATCACTTCGTTCTACAACATGGCGGATACCTTTTTCGTCGCGCGCATCGGCACCGGCGCCGCCGGAGCCGTAGGCGTCGTGTTTTCGCTGATGGCCGTCATTCAGGCGGTGGGCTTTATGTTCGGCATGGGAGCGGGCAGCGTGGCCTCTCGAAGGCTGGGAGAACAAAGGGACGACGAAGCCCGGCAGGCCACGTCGTCGGCGTTTTTCGCCGCGCTGTGCGTGGGTCTCCTCATCGAGATTTTGGGACTGCTGTTTATTCGCCCGTTGATGCGTTTTCTCGGCGCCACGCCCACTATTCTACCCTACGCCGAAAGTTACGCCCGATGGATTCTCCTGGGCGCTCCTCTGATGACCACGTCCTTCGTGATGAACACCAATTTACGCGCCGAAGGCCAGGCCTTTCTCGCCATGATCGGCATCGTCACCGGCGGACTTCTCAACGTCCTGTTGGATCCCCTCTTTATTTTCGTCTTCGATCTGGGAATTTCCGGCGCCGCCATCGCGACGGTGCTCAGCCAAGGCGTCAGTTTCGGAATTCTCATCTCCCATTTCCTTCGGGGACGGGCCGTCCTCAGAATTCACCCCAGGTACCTGTCACGTCACCTTTCCGCCTATTCGCTTATTGTGCGCACCGGACTGCCTTCGCTGTGCCGTCAGGGCCTGGCGGCCATCGCCGGCGTGGCGCTCAACCTCAACGCGGCGGTCTACGGTGACGCCGCCGTGGCTGCCATGGCCATTGTCATGCGCGTAACCATGTTTATCGTTTCCATTCTCATCGGCTTCGGGCAGGGGTTTCAGCCCGTCGCGGGGTACAATTACGGAGCCCGGAGATTTGACCGGGTCATCGAGGCCTACGGTTTCTGCGTCAAAACGGGATTTTTCGTGCTCTGTGCGCTGTCGGCGTTCTTTATCGCCTTCGCTCCGCAGGTCATGTCATTTTTTCAGAACTCCGATCCCAAAGTCGTGGAGATCGGCACCTTCGCCTTCCGCGCTCACTGTCTCACGCTGACGGCCATGCCCTTTACCGTCATCACCGACATGATGTTTCAGGTGACGGGGAAGTATAAACAGGCCACGTTTCTCTCAGGCGCCCGGCGCGGTTTTTTCTTCATTCCCATGGTCTGTCTCCTGCCCCGCTTTATGGGACTGACGGGCATTCAGATCAGCCAGCCGCTTACCGACGTGATCAGCACGGCCTGCGCCGTCGTCATGGGACGCCGCTATGTGAAATGGATGGACGAAGAAATGGCCAAAGGCGGGAGAGGCGCCGACGGTTCAGATGTTTAGCGCGCCCGGCGCTCTTCGATGAAGTTTCCGTTTTTGGATGTTTCCGCTTTTTGGGTCTTGACGAAGATGGGCGGCGTGGTATAATGCCCTGTGTCACGCGGAGGTGGCGGAATTGGCAGACGCGCAAGACTAAGGATCTTGTGAGGAAACTCATGGGGGTTCGATTCCCCCCCCCCGCACCACTTTTCCACAAAGATGAATGACTTTCAAGGGAGCCCGGCGCAAGCGAGGCTCCCCTTTTTTGTCGTTCTTTCCCATTGGGCTTGGCGCTTGCGCCTTTTGACTTTCCTCAGGGGGCATGTATAATTTTGACGAAAACGGAACTGCACGGTCTCCCGCTTTCGGAGGCCGCTTGCGAAAAATTCACCTGACGTGGAGGAGCGGAAAGCCATGAACGATTACTCCGTGCTTATTCCCCTTGGACACAGGGTTCCTCCCAATTTTCTTCAAGCCTGCCTTCAAAGCGTGGCCCATCAATCCGCTTCGCCTTCCGAAGTGGTGTTCGTCTGCGACCATCCGACGCCCAACGCCTTAAAAGAAGTGGTGGCCCGCTGTCTTGAAGACCGGGGAATTCTCTGCCGATACATTGACTGCACCGACATTCAGCGGCGGGGAGGCCGCCTCGGCGCCATTCTGGCCCGGGGAGTTGAGCAATGCGCCTGCGAGCTTATTGCGCGCATGGACGCCGACGACGTCGCGCCTGCCGATCGTTGTGAAAGGCAGCTTCGGGCCTTCGCGGAGGACGCGTCGTTAGTTCTAGTGGGCGGCGCGGCCGCCGAATTTCATGACCGGCCCGACTGCATCATGCACTACCGCCGGGGGCCTGAAAGCTGCGAGGCCATTGCACGTTTTGCCAAATTCCGCAATCCCTTCAACCACTCGTCGGTCATGTTCAAAAAATCGGCGGTTCTCGCCGTCGGCAATTACAATCCCGTTCTGAAGGGCTGCGAGGATTACTGCCTCTGGTACAAAATCATCGCCTCGGGACACAGGGTCAGGAACCTGCCGCAGGTGCTTCTCTATTCCCGAGCCGACGGGGACATGTTCAGGCGGCGCCAAAACCCCGACAACACGGCAAGCGCCGTTAAATTGAAAAAAATGATGCTGAAAGACGGTTTTATCACGCCCGTCCAGTATTTCATCTCCCTGGCGGGAATTCTGTTTCTGCGCTATGCGCCGCCCGCGCTTTTGCGCATGTTTTACCGCACGGCTCTGCGCAGCAGGCGGGCGAAACCGCGGGACTGACGGGTTTTTTTTAAGACTTTAGAAAAAAAGCGGCACATTCATCTCTCAAGGAGGTTTCTCATGAACATTCTGCTCACGGGAGGTGCGGGCTTTATCGGTTCGCACACCGCCGTCGAACTGCTCGCCTCGGGCTGCGACGTCATCATCGCCGACAATCTGGTCAACAGTTCGGCCTCGGTGATCGACCGAATTGAACAGATCGCGGGACGGCGCCCTCTCTTCTTTCAAACCGACGTCTCGGACAAAGAAAGCATGGGGAAAATTTTCGCCCAGCACTCCGTGGACGCCGTAATTCACTTTGCGGGATTGAAGGCTGTGGGCGAATCGGTAAAAAAACCGCTGCTTTACTACCGCAACAATCTGGACACCGCGCTGACTCTTCTGGAAGTCATGAAAGAACGGGGCTGTCGGAAATTCATTTTCAGCTCGTCGGCCACCGTGTACGGCATGTCCAATCAAGTTCCCTTCACCGAGGACATGCCCGACGGCCAGTGTACCAATCCCTACGGATGGACAAAGCTGATGATTGAGCGGATTTTGCGCGACGCCGCCGCCGCCGATCCGGAGCTGGCCGTCGTGGTGCTGCGCTATTTCAATCCCATCGGCGCCCATCCCTCGGGGTTGATGGGAGAACAGCCCAACGGAATTCCCAACAATCTGATGCCCTATCTCTGCCTCGTGGCGGCGGGAAAACTCCCGCAGCTCAGCGTGTTCGGCGATGACTACCCCACGCACGACGGAACGGGCGTCCGCGATTACATTCACGTGGTCGATCTGGCCAAAGGCCATGCGGCGGCGCTGAACTACGCCGCCCGACATGTCGGTGCGGAGATTATCAACCTCGGCACCGGACAGGGCACCAGCGTTCTCGATCTTCTTCAATCCTTCCAACGCGTCAACGGCCTCAAAATCCCTTATACCATGGCACCGCGGCGAGACGGAGACATCGCCGAATGTTACGCCGACGTGTCAAAGGCGCGGCGTCTTCTGGGCTGGAAAGCCGAAAAGTCGCTGGACGATATGTGCCGCGATTCCTGGAACTGGACGAAAAAATCTCTCGTCCCGTAACGGTCGACGACAGGCGGTGAAATTCCGCCGCCTTTTCAGTCAAAGGACGCCGATTTTTCGCCGGAGGGCTTCCTCAGCTTCGGGGCCCGAAGGCCGCACGTGCAAAGCCGTCCCGCACAACGAGGCGCAAGGCCCGGAAAAATCTCTCTCCTTGCGCAGGCACATCCCCAAGAACGGCACAAGCCGGAACGAAGAGCGCTGGCCCTTTCGTTCCGGCTTCGTCTTTCATCGCCTCGTCCGTCAGCTCCGCCGGCTGTCGAGATACGCCGACGCCTCTTTGACGAAACGCCTGAACAGATTGAGAGCGGCAGGATCATCGTGGATCATCCGTTCGGGATGCCACTGGACACCCACCGTCCACGGACCGTCTTCGGCTTCGACGGCTTCAATGACGCCGTCGGGCGCTTTGGCCGTCACCTTGAAGCCCGGCGCCGGCATTTCAACGGCCTGGTGATGGAAGGAATTGACGGCGAACTCCCGGCCGAAAAGCTCTTCGATCAGAGAGCCTTTTTCGGCGGCAGCGTGATGCGACGGCCACCGGCCGGGCATTTTCTGTAGATGCCCGATGCGGCGGGCGTCGGCGGGCAAGTGCTGAATCAGCGTGCCGCCCAGCGCCACGGTGAGCACCTGGAGTCCGCGGCAGATGCCGAGAATGGGCATACCGCGCCCGTGGGCCCGGCGGATAAGCGCAATCTGGTAATTGTCAAGTGCCGGATCCAGCTCCCCCAAGTTGACGTCGGGGCTGCGTCCGTAAAGAAGAGGACTCACGTCAATGCCCCCCGGAACCAGCAGTCCGCCCACCATGTCAAGATACCTGTCAAGACATTCCTGCATTTCCGTTTCCGAAAGGATCACCGGAAGGCCGCCGCCGGCAGCCACCGCCTGCGGATAGGTTTCGTAGACGCCCGTAATGGGCGTTTTCCCGGGACAGTCCTGATTGCACGCAATTGCAATGGGGACGTGTTGCGCCATCATGCACTCCTCCTCAAATATGGTATGGGGGCCGCGCGATCACGGCCTTAAAGATCGGCCTTCATCAGAGCTTTGATGCGCTCTGTAAATTCGTTTCCGTGTCGAATCAACGCTCCTCGGGCATCGGCAAAGGCATGTTTCGTCCAGCCCTCGGCGGCCGGCCGGCCGTCCCGATGAAAAAGGCGGTATCCGAACGTGACCGTAAACGTTCCCAGCTCTATGGGAAAGACCTCCATGGTCACCTCTTCGTCATAGCGCAGCGGACTTTTAAAGCGGCAGTGCGCCTCCGCCAGAGGCACAAAGACGCCGTTCTTCTCCCATTCGCCGTAGGGCAGGCCCAGGGCGCGGCAGTATTCCGACCGTCCGGCCTCGAACCAGATAAAGTAGTTGCTGTGGTGTGCAATGCCCATCTGATCCGTCTCGGCATAGCGCACCCGAAAGGTGACTTTTCGTGTTTTTCCCACAGATTTCATCATTTACCCCTCAGAATTTGCTCCACAAAAAGCCGGCAAGCAACAGGTGCGCTCCGAGAATGGCCGGCAGTCCCCATTGGAAGTACCAATGCTTCGTCTTGTGGTGCCAGAACTTCATTCCCAAAAACGCGCCCAGCGCACCGCCGCAGAGCGCCCAAAGAAACAGCGCTTTTTCGCTGATGCGGCGGGCTTGGCCGCCGTCGGACCGCAAAGCGTTGCTCCGGGCGATTTTCTTGTCAATGCCGAAGGCTACGAAGGCCGCCAGATTCATGACCGTTAAAAAGATCGTCAGGCTCCATCTTACCATGTCTTATCCTCTTCCGGTGTCATTTCGCGCGAAATATCCCCGGGAGCCGCGTCGCAGGCGCGCACCAGATCCGCCGGAGCCAGGATCATCTGCATCCCCCGGCGCCCCGCGCTGACGGCGATTTCGTCGAAGGCGAGAGCCGCGCGGTCAATGTAGGTGGGGTATTTTTTCTTCATTCCCAGCGGCGAACAGCCGCCTCTCACATAGCCCGTCAGATCGAAGAGCTCTTTCATGTGAATCATTTCCACTTTATGATGTCCCGACAGAGCGGCAAGCTTTTTCAGGTCCAGCTCTTTGTCGGCGGGAATCACGGCCACCAGCAGATCTTTCGCCCGCCCGTCGGCGCGCAGCACCAGCGTCTTGTAAAGACGTTCCGGCGGAAGAGCGCAGGACTGCGCCACGTGAAGGGCGCTCAGGTCGTTTTCGTCAACTTCGTACTCCGCCACGCGCACGTTGATCTTCAGGCGCTCCGCCTGGCGCACCGCGTTGGTTTTTTGAACTTTCGCCGTCATCTTGCCTCCTCGTTCTCTTCGTCCTTCACCGCTCGCCCGCCTCGTCGCCGAACGTCACATGCGAAACATGGTCAAGGCCCATGCGAACCGGCACGCCGACGCGCTCGTCGTAATAGTACACCATCCTGCCGTCACGCCGCATCTTGACCCCATGAGCGGCGCGGAGCAGGCTCAGCTGATGGGAGGCGGGCCACTGAGAAATGCCCGGAAGAGCCGTGAGATCGCAGACGCGCCGTTCCGATGATTGGAGCGCGCAGAGAATTTTCATGGGCGTGGCATCGCCGAAAATTTTGAAAAAATCGGCAAGGCGTTCCATCGTGGCATCGGAAGGCGGATCTTTTGCGGCTCCGTTCCCTTCGAGGCTCTTCGTTGTCCCATGGCGCACCGTCGATTTCCCGCGGTCTTCCGTAAAAAATCCTCCATGCGGGACGGTGATCCCATCTTATTGCAATAACATTCCTTTGTCAAAAGCCCCATAACAGTCCGCCGCCTTTCGCTTTTCTTCTCCCCGCGCGGGTGCGGTGCGCCTTCACAAGGGCTTCAAGAGGTGTTAAACTATGGAAACGGCCCATATTCGACATTTCAAGCGAAGAGGAGTTTTTTCAATGAGACGATGCCCTTTTCAATTCGCCGCCGTCCTTCTGGCAACGGTGCTGTTCAGTTTTCCCGCCGATGCGCAGGAGGGGCGCTCCCCCATTCCGGTGAAAGTCATCTATCTCCACTCTGCCAACCATCAAAAGCGGCATCACTATTTCGGAACCGTCCAGGGTTCGCAGCGAGCCGATCTGTCATTTCGCATCCCCGGCTCTCTTCTTGAATTTCCCGTTGAACTGGGAAAGCGGCTGAAAAAGGGCGATCTCGTCGGTCGCATCAACCCGAGAGACTACCGCACGGCGCTTCATCAGGCCCAGAGCACCCTTTCCAGGGCGCGCGCCAAGTACACTCAGGCTTCCAATGACTTTAAACGCTATGAGGAGCTGTACAAACGAAAGGTCATTTCGCGCGCGCAGTATGACAGTTTCAGAACTGCCGCCGACGTGGCGCGTTCCGCCGTCAAAACCGCCGAAGCCAATGTGACGGCGGCCCGGAACGCACTCGACGACACGGAGCTTCGCGCCCCCTTCAACGGCTTCATTGTGGCGCGAATGGCTGAAAACTTTCAGGCCGTTCAGGCCAAACAGCCCGTTGCGAGCCTCCAAAACCTTGACGTCATCGAGATTGTCATTCACCTCAGCGAAGAGGAAATTGCCACCATCGGCGTCACCGACGACGCCGACGTTCCACTGCGCCTTTCCGAAAAAGCCAGAATTGACGTGGAAGGCACCGTCAACGAGCTGCCCGGTCAGACCTTCAAACTGCAGCTCAAAGAAGTGGCCGTCCGCTCCAATCCTCAGACCAAGACCTATCCCGTCACGCTCACCATGCCCCGTCCGGAGAACGTGAGGATTCTTCCGGGCATGTCCATCAACATCACCGCCTCAATCGACAGCGGCGAATCCGACGGCCCCGAGGAGTTTTTCGTGCCCCTCAGCGCCGTGGCGGGCGACATGAACGGAAATCTCTGGGTATGGCGCGTTCTCGCCGACGGCGATATCAAAAAGACTGCCGTGACGCTGGGATCTTTTCGGGGAGACAGAATACAGATTCTCGGCGACCTCAGACTGGGCGACAAAGTCGTCGTCGAAGGCGCCCGGCGCCTCACGGAAAGCGACCGCGTGAAAATCGTCGAATGACGCCGCTGAAAATGCCGCGCTGAACTCTGCGGCCGCGCACTCTTCCGCTCCCGCGGCAAACCTTGCCCCGCGGCGGAAAAAACATTCCGCGCCCCTTGCTTTATGGCACAAAGCTGTTTATTATAGCGGTACTCTGCATGATGACGGAGTCTTGAGTGTTTTACAGGAAAGGGGACTTTAAAGATGTCAGATCAATTGCCAACGCTCAAAATCGGCAAATACACGCCCCGTTTCCCGCTGATCCAGGGCGGAATGGGCGTTCTGATCTCAGGGCCGAAGCTGGCGGGCGCCGTGGCGGCGCATGGAGGCATCGGCACGCTGGCCACGGTAGGCATCGGCATGGCGACCATGACGTGCAGCGTCAACGATTTCTTCCGCAAGAACGTTGAGGCTCTCAAGGATGCCGTCGCCAAGGCGCGCGAAAAGGCTCAGGGGGGGATCCTGGCGGCCAACTGCATGTGCGCCCTCAAGGATTACGAACAGCAGGTGCGCGCCGTCTGCGAAGCCGGCATCGACATCATCATTTCCGGCGCGGGACTGCCGCTTAAGTTGCCCGAACTGACCAAGGACTTTCCCGACGTGGCGCTGGTGCCCATTGTCAGCAGTCTGAAAGCCGCCTCCCTGATTTTGCGGCGCTGGATGAAGCACTATTGCCGCGTTCCCGATGCTTTCGTGGTTGAAACTCCCAACTTCGCCGGCGGACACCTGGGAGCTTCCACCATCGAACAGGCGCAGGATCCTGCGCTGTCTCTGAAAACGGTCATTCCTCAGATCGTAAGCTGGCTGAAAGAACTGAAGCTGAAGATCCCCGTCATCGCGGCGGGCGGCATTTTCGACCGCAGCGACATGCGTCGCGCCTTCGATCTCGGCGCCGAAGGCGTGCAGATGGGAACTCGCTTTGCAGCCTGCGCCGAAGGTGACGCCGACGACGGCTTCAAGCAAGCCTATCTCAACGCGAAAAAAGAGGACGTCGTGCTCATCAACAGTCCATGCGGACTGCCGGGACGCGCGCTGCGAAGCCCCATGGTGGAGCAGTACCTGCGCAACGAAGACCGCCATGATCCTTGCATTGCCGACTGTCTGGCTCATTGCGTCTACCGCAAGACCCGCCGAACTTTCTGCATCGCCCGCGCGTTGGTCAAGGCGCTGCAGGGCAATTGGGAAGAGGGACTTTTCTTCTGCGGAACCAACGTGTGGCGCGTCAATTCCATTCAGACCGTGGGAGAGATCTTCGACGACCTGTTCGCTCCGGCGCCTCTTGGAGTCTGACGAAAGGAGCTCCCTCCGCAGACAGCCCGGCACAAAATGCCCACGGCGATGACGCCGGGCGAAACACTTCGGGATGCGCGAACCTCACCCCGTAAGCTTCACGGCTTTCAGGAGTAAAAAATAAGCGGGGAACCGGCTTCTTGGCCGGTTCCCCGCTTTTTGTCTTTTTTCGAACGCCCGTTGTGAAGGATATCCGCCTCGCCGCCGCTGCGCCTTCTTTCTTCAAGCGGCTCCCGGAACTTCCCTCGCCGACGGCGTGCCGCGGCGGCAAGCGGCGGTCGGCGTTTTGCGGCGCGCCCCCGCTTCGCCGGCGGACGAAAAACTCCGCCGTCAGTCCGCGCGGCTTCTGTGAAGGATGGAATCGAGCAGCACGGTCACGGCGTCCAGAAGAGGCTGCGCTTCGGCGCTGACCTCGCCGCTTTCGGCTTTTTCGAAAATGTCGCGCATCTGATCGGCGATGTTTTCCAGAGACCGCACGGCCCGTCGATTGGCTCGCCGTGCATGCTTTTCGGCATTTCTTTCGTCTCTTTTCAAGGCGCCGGGCTGTACCGTTTCGGTCCGCTCTTTTTCCGTGGCCGCGCCGCCTGGATCGGCGGGTGCGCAAGCCTCGGCGATGGAAACGGGACGGGGAGCCGCCCGCGATTCTTCCAAAGCTTCGCTGATTTTCTGACCGGCCTCCCGCGGCACCAGTTGAATTTCCTGATCCCGTTCGGCCACGCAGGCTTCAAAACCGCGGGTCCTCAGCGCCGACGCAAGGCTGTCGGCCGCTTCGGATTCGCCGTGGACCACGAGGAAATGGGGCATGGTGGGGCGGAAGCGATCGGCCCAGCTCAACAGATCGGTGCGATCGGCATGAGCCGAAAAACCGCCGATGGTATGGATTTTTGCCTTCACGTTGATGGATTCGCCGGCAATTCTGATGGTTTTCGCGCCGTCTACAATGGCGCGTCCCAGCGTGCCGTGGGCCTGGTAGCCCACGAAGATAATGTGGTTGTCGGGGTTCCAGATGCCGTTTTTCAGGTGATGGACGATGCGGCCTCCGTTGCACATGCCGCTTCCCGCCAGGACGATGCCGAATTTTTGGGCATTCACGGCCTGTGACTCCTCACGGGTGGAGATGCACTTCACGTCTTCGCTGCCGAAGGGGTTGCCGCCGTTGCGTCGGTAGGATTGGATTTCATTGGACAACAAGTCCATGTGAGACTCGTACAGCTTGGTGGCCTTCACGCCCATGGGCGAATCGAAAAACACGGGCATTCCCGTGCCGATACCCTGGCCGCGCAGAAGCGCCAGTTCGTACATGATGCGCTGTGCCCGATCGACCACGAAGGTGGGAATGTACACTTTCGCCTTTTTGGAGTTGAAGATGTCCTTCATCAGCGTCTGGAATTCCTCGCGGGTCGCGTCGTTGTCCTTATGTTCGCGATTGCCGTAGGTCGATTCGATAAGAACGTAATCGGCATCGGTGATCTCCGCCGGCGAACGTTCCATCACGGTGTTCATGGGGCCCAAATCTCCGCTGAAGACAATGCGCACCACTTTGTTCTCTTCGGAAGCCAGTACCTCGATCATGGAACTGCCCAGGATGTGTCCGGCGTCGCGAAAGCGCACCGAGACGCCCGGCGAAACTTCAATGCGGGCATCGTAGTTGACGGGCTCGAAAAGTTTTTTTGCCGCGTCGGCGTCCTCCTGTCTGTAAAGGGGCTCCGTGGGCGGCAGGCCCCGGCGGGCGTTTTTGGCGCTCTGCCATTCGGCGTCTTCGCTCATGAGCCGCACCGAGTCATCCCACAGGATTTCCGCCAGCTCTATGGTGGGCAGCGTGGCGTAAATTTTTCCGCGGAACCCTTCTTTCACCAGCTTGGGAATGCGCCCCGAGTGATCGATGTGAGCGTGGGTCAGCAGCATGGCATCCACGGAGTTCGCCGCGTAGGGGAACGGGGCTTCGTTGGCGTCTTCATGTTCGCCCTGGTACATCCCGCAGTCCACCAGGATGCGATGTCCGTTCACCTCGAGAAGGTAATTGGATCCCGTCACTTCGCGGGCGGCACCGCAAAATTTCAGCAGCATGAGCATTCTCCTTTCTTCAGACCGGCGTCACGGTCAAGTTGGGCATGAACAAGCTCGAGGCAGCGGTAAATTCGTTGCATTCGGTCCTCGGGAAATTGTCCGCAGATCAGGCCGGCCTCGCGGCGAAGCGTTTCCGCCAGCTCGTCGGGATAGGGATAAAGGTAAACCACCCGACGAATTCCGGCGTTGATAATGGCTTTCGAACAAAACGCGCAGGGCGCATGGGTGCAGTACAGCGAGGCTCCCGACGTGGAAACGCCCACTGAAGCCGCCTGGGCGATGGCGTTCATCTCGGCGTGAGACCCGCGGCAAATCTCGTGACGCTCGCCCGACGGGATGTGCAGCTTTTCGCGCAGGCAGCCGGTTTCGGCACAATGCGGCGTGCCTTTGGGAGAACCGTTGTAGCCCGTGCTGATAATCTGGCCGTCTCGCACGATCACGGCGCCTACCTGGCGTCGAAGGCAGGTGCTGCGCGTGGCCGCCACAGCGGCAAGCGTCATGAAATAGCTGTCCCAGTCGGGACGTTCACAGAGCATGGCTGATCTCTCCTTTTCGAAAAAAGGCGCGTTTTTTGAACGTGGCCAACAGTCTTTTCTATTTGAAGTGTTGAAGCCTTTGGTTTATTATAAAACAGGACGGGATGAATTGATAGGCGTTGTCCGCCCCGGTCTTTCGGCGGTCCGCGGTCTTGCGCTTTCGCGCCTCTTTCGCCTCGCCCCAGCCGGTGGTCCATAAAATTTTCGCTCTCTTCGGCGCAGAGTTGAGGTGATTTTTCTTGTTCAAAAACCGAGCGGTGGGGGCATGGTGTTTCTACGACACGGGACACTGTGCCTTCGCCACCATCGTCATGGCCGTGGTGCTGCCCGTCTATTATCAGAACGTGGTGGCCGGCGGCGAACCGTGGGCATTGTCGTCCTGGGGCTACGCCTCTTCCGTGGCTCTGTTTCTGTCGGCGCTGCTGACGCCCCTGGCCGGAACCTACGTGGACGGACGACCCGTGAAAAAGAAATTTCTCGCCGCCGCCGCTGTCCTTGGAATTGGGGCGACGGCGGCGCTGGCGAAGTCGGACGCCGGGACGTGGCTCTACACACTGACGTGCATGGTTCTCGGCACCGTGGGACTTTCCGTCGCCTCGGTGTGCTATGACTCCATGCTCACCCACATTGTGCCGCCCCACGAGATGGATCGCGTTTCCACCCTCGGGTACGGCACGGGCTATCTGGGCGCCGGTATTCTGCTGGCTCTGTCCATGGCGCTGATCGCCTCGTTCGGCAAAAACGGCGTGAAAATGTCCTTCCTCGCCGTGGCTCTCTGGTGGACGGCGGCAACGGCAGCGTTGGCACTTTGGGTTCCCGAACCGTCCGTTGAAAGGAAGGCCGAGGGCGGCCTGAAAGAGACGCTTCGCACTCTGGCCCGGAGCTGGCGAGAGCTGAAGCTCTATCCCGAGGCGTTCAGGTTCATGGTGGCCTTCTGGCTCTACAACGACGGCATCGGCACCATTATCCGCATGGCCGCCGTGTTCGCCGCGGGCATGGGCATCTCGCAGAACCACATTGTGGGGGCCATGTTGGTCACGCAGTTTGTGGGCGTCCCCTTCGCCCTGATTTTCGCCTCTCTGGCTGAAAAAATCGGCAGCAAGCGCACTGTCATGATCTCTTTGAGCTGGTATACGCTCATCGCCCTGGGCGCCATGTTCATGACGAAAAACTGGCACTTCTGGGCCATGGCCATCTCGGTAGGCATGGTACAAGGCGGCTCGCAGGCCATCAGCCGCTCCATTTACGCTTCCATGCTGCCGGCCGGAAGAAGCGGGCATTTCTTCGGCCTTTACAACGTTTCAAGCAAATTCGCGGGCATCGTCGGCCCGGCGCTGTGCAGCGTCGCCGCGCAGGCAACGGGGTCGCTTCGTCCCGCCGTGGGCATCATTGCCGTAAGCTTCGTCGCAGGCATGGCCGTCCTCCTGGGGGTGGACGTGGAAAAAGGGCGCGCCCGCGCAGCACGTCCATGAAGGGTTTTTTCAGCTACATTCTCAAATGTGCCGACGGCACGCTGTACAGCGGTTTCACCACCGATCCGAAAAAGCGTCTGATCGTGCACAATTCGGGAGAGGGCGCGCGGTACACTCGGCTGCGGCGCCCTGTGCGCGCCGTCTCTCTGTGGCAGTGGCATGACAAAAGTTCGGCTCTCAGCGCCGAATGGCACGTCAAAAGGCTGACGCGGCAGAAAAAAATCCAATTGATCCTCACGCCTCAAAGCATCCTTCAGCTCTGCAAAAAAACGCCGGTGCGCATTTTCACCGAAAAGCAGCTCGACGAAATCAACGCCTCGGCTCACGACGCACCGGCCCGGGCAATAAAGGCGTTTTCCGGGAAGGGATGCGAGGGGACCTGCGAGAAGAAGCCCGCCAAACAAAGGATGCCGCGCTGATTTCATTGAAGTCCAACGGAAAGAAGGAGATTTAAAATGACGTTACGTGAACAGGCGCTTCAATGCGCCCGCATGATACTTTCATCGAACTCCACGGCTGTTCTCAGCGGTGCGGGACTTTCCACGGCCGCAGGAATTCCCGATTTCCGCGGGCCCCACGGCATTTACCGCCGCGCCGACGTGGACGCCGATCGTCTTTTTGATATCGGCTGGTTTCACGAGGATCCCGCCTATTATTATCGCTTTCACCGCGAGTGCGTCAAAATGCTGTCTCACATTGAGCCCACGGACACTCACAAATTTCTCGCCCGGCTCGAAGCGCAGGGACGGCTCGACGGCATTGTGACCCAAAACTTCGACGGCCTGCACGAGGCCGCCGGAAGCAAGCAGGTCTACACCATCCACGGCACGATCCGCCGCGCCCACTGCGTCAGCTGCGGACAATACTACGGATACGACGCCGTCAACGGACTGCTGGAAAACAGCGACGTGCCGCACTGCACACGATGCGGCGGCGTCATCAAGCCCGACATCGTGTTCTTCGGCGAGGCCGTGAAATACCTGCCAGAATGCGAACGTCTGTGCTCCCGCGCCGAACTGCTCCTGGTGCTGGGTTCGTCGCTGAACGTCATGCCCGCCGCCTTCTTGCCGCGGCTCTGCGAGGGAAAAATCGTGGTGGTCAACCGCGGAGAAGTGGCCGCGGAGTATTTGCCGCCGTCTCGCGTTGCGTTGCGCGTCGACGCCGACCTGGACAGCTTTTTCAAAGAAGTCGGCACCGCTTTGGAAGCGGAAAAACCATAAAACGAGCGCGCCCCAATTCTCTTTGGGGGCGCGCTCGTTCCGTTATTTGGCGGCTTTCCAGCGGACGTTGTATTTTTCGAGAAATCCGCAGGGTCCGTAGGCCAACTTTGCGTGTCGGAGGCCTTCGTCGCCCATGTCCTCTTCGCGGTTGGCAATTTTAAAGCTCCGCGCGTCGTAATACAGGAAATCCTTGTTGATAATCTGGTAGACGCCGGGAAATTCGGGAAGTCCCTTTTCATAGTGGATGAGAATCAGATCGGGCGTCACGGGCTCCGCCAGGGTATAGGCGATCATTCGGCCGTCCAGCATGATGGCGCCGCCTTTCATGCCCAGCTCCTGCCAATGGTCCAGAACGCGGAGAATGCCCTCGCCTTCCGCCTTGAGCATGGTCGTCATAAATTCGCTCTCCTGATGCGTCCATGAGCGCTGAAAGTCCTTGACGGCCGGCGTCATTTCAGGCGTCAGCGAGACGTATTTCGCCTCGTACTGACGGCGGAATTTGTTGACGCGGTTGCGGCGCTTCATATGCTTGTTGCCCGCCAGCGTGGCCAGCTCTTCAACGGAATACAGGTACTCAAAACCGTTGCGGTTTGCTTTGGCTTCAATCTGACGGCCCAGCTGAGCCTGCCAAATTTCCACCAACGACTTGGGCACGTCGATAAAATCCGCCTCTTCCCCCACATGCTCCAGCAGCTGTTTGTCCCAGTCGTCGCGATGCCAATTTCCGGCGGGAGCCAGCCATTTGGGAGATGGCCTGGTCTGCCGCATCCAAAGCAGCTCGGGCTCCCAACTGATCTCATAGCCGAAGAAATCCTTCCATGCCCAGAGAATGACCAGGCTCATGTCGGAAGAATATTCGTCACATTGCAGCCAATACTCGCGATAGGCTTTGAATTTCGAAATGTCGATCGGTTCAAACGATGAACTCACCGATACAACGCCTCCTAAAAATGATCATATTAACGGTTACTATTCTAACATACTCATAAACAATAAAACCGGCGCTTTAATTTTTTCGCGCCGCTTGGGCTCAGTTCACAAACATTTGCGTCAACGCCACCACCACAACCAGCGCCGGAAGGGCGTCCATCAGCCTGATTTTCGCGACGCCCAGAATGTTCAATCCCACGCCGAAGAGCAGAACGCCCCCGCAGGCCGTCATTTCGGCGACGGCGGCTTCGTTCATCAGCGGCTGAAGGAATTGCGCCGCCAGCGTCATCGTCCCCTGATAAACCAGCACGGAGACGGCCGAAAAAGCGACGCCGGCGCCCAGTGCCGCCGACAGAGCCACAGCGGCAAGGCCGTCCATGGCCACCTTGGTGAGAAGCAGCGCCGGCTTTCCGCCCAGCCCCTCCTCGAGGGCACCGAGCACAGCCATAGGGCCGATGCAGAACAGCAGCGTCGCCGCCAGAAAACCTTCGGCAAATCGGCTTCCCAGCCCTGAATACCGCCTTTGGAGACGGCGGGCGCCGCGGTCGATGCGGCCGTTGAGATCCAGCCGCGTCCCGAGGAGCGAGCCGACGCAGAGGCTGAACACGACGATGGGCATATTCTGCATTTTCAGCGTCATGGCGATGCCGGCAGTGGCGCTGAAAAGGCCGAGACACTGCAGAGGCAGCGTCATCATGTCCTCGCTCAGACGATTTCTCAGCACCATGCCCGCCAAACTTCCCGCGAGGACGGAAAGCGCGTTGACCAGCGATCCCGCCAGTGGAATTTCAGCCATCAGATTCATTCGATCTCCCTCTTCGAAAAGACGCTGTAAAAAATTATAGCACAGCGTAAGAAAGGAAATGGCGAATTGATTTTGAGCGAAAAAACGGGCAGGAACGCCCTGAAAATGTTAAAATAGGAGCGTTTGAGCAAAGTCGCAAGGGGAAAAGGCTTTTTCCATCCCCGAAATGGAGGTTCGACTATGGAAGAACAACAGCTGGGACGCATTATCCCCAATCCGCTGGTCCCTGAAATTAAACGAAGTTACCTGGACTACGCCATGAGCGTCATTGTCGGGCGCGCGCTACCCGATGCCCGAGACGGACTGAAACCCGTTCAGCGCCGGGTGCTCTATGGAATGCTCGGCCTGGGAATTCGCCACAATCAGGCCTACAAAAAGTCGGCCCGCGTGGTAGGCGAAGTTATGGGTAAGTACCATCCCCACGGCGACGCGTCGATTTACGACACCATGGTGCGCCTGGCACAGCCGTGGAACCTGCGCTATCCCCTGGTCAACGGACAGGGAAACTTCGGCTCCGTGGACGGGGACAGTCCCGCCGCCATGCGCTATACCGAAGCCCGTTTCGCCGAGCTGGGCGAGATGATGCTTCAGGACATCGACGAAGACACCGTGGACTGGCAGCCCAATTTCGACGAATCGCTGAAAGAACCCGTAACGCTGCCCAGCCTTGTGCCCAACCTTCTGGTCAACGGGAGCACGGGCATCGCCGTCGGCATGGCCACCAACATGCCGCCCCATAACCTGGGCGAAGTGGTTGACGCGCTCTGCTGCCTCATCAAAAATCCCGACGCACAGCTTGACGAACTCATGCAGTTCGTTCCCGGCCCCGATTTCCCCACGGG